>CALFNR010000103.1:0-51688 GCA_937903005.1 uncultured Lachnoclostridium sp.
ACACTTTATGCACAGATGGAAGATGGGGTAATTGTTAGAGGTGAAGCAAATATTCCGGATGTCAATAATCATATACGCAAAGTGTTTTATGAAACATATGTGCGTGCAGAAAAAGAAGCGGTAAAAGCAATAGAAGAAGCAGATTTGAAAAAAATCCACTTCCTTTTCTTTAGCGAAAGCCACTAATTTATCAAACTCCATAACAGAAATTGACGCACACTCTGCTAACGCTTCAATTCCTGCATTACCTGGCGCACAATAAATTTTATCAACTTTTTTGCTCTTTGCTACACTTGCTACGATGGCATGTTCTCTTCCGCCACCACCAACAACTAATACTTTCATAATGTTCCTCCTCTTCAGATGCAAACTACCAACAATTGCCAATTGTCACAAATGCCACCCCGCAAACGAGGTGGCTTCTATATAAACTCATTACTCTATTACAGTTGCTATTTTTCCTTCTACTTTCACCTTTCCATTGGCAATCAAATCAATTGCTTTCGGAAGGATATGCCACTCTGCCTGCTCCATAACACGTCGTTGTAATGATTCTGGGGTATCCCCATTCTGTACTTCAACTGCTTTTTGTAAAATGATTGGACCTGTATCGGTTCCGTCATCTACAAAATGTACAGTCGCACCAGTTACTTTATTGCCTCTTTCAAGAACAGCTTCGTGAACATGTAATCCATAGAACCCATCACCACAGAATGCAGGGATCAGGGAAGGATGGATATTAATAATTCTATTTTCAAAATGCTTTACTAATGTCTCTGGTAAGATAACAAGATATCCAGCAAGCACAATTAAATCTACCTGGTATTCCATTAACGTACCTAAAAGTTTCTGATTAAACTCTTCTCGTCTTTCAAAATCTTTTGGTGAAATGCAAACATTTGCAATACCTTTCTTCGCTGCACGCTCTAATGCATAAGCATCCTTTTTGTTACTAATTACCACTTCGATAGTTGTGTTCGTAATCTCACCACGATCTATGCTATCCATAATTGCCTGCAGATTCGTTCCACCACCTGATACAAGAACTGCTATTTTCATATTTGCCTCCTATTACTCCAGTGTGATACCTTTTTCACCTGTTGTAATTTCACCCATAATATATGGAGTCTCTCCTGCTAACTTAATTAATTCCATTGCATAATTGACATCTTCTGGAGCAACTGCGATCATCATACCAATACCCATGTTATAAGTGTTGTACATCATCTTTTCATCGATATCTCCATCTACGGATAACATTTTAAAGATTGCTGGCACCTCATAAGCATCTTTTTTGATGATTGCGTGAATTCCTTCTGGAAGCATACGTGGAATATTTTCGTAGAAACCGCCACCTGTAATATGGCTGCATGCTTTCACTCTTACGCCTGCGTTTTTAAGTGTACTTAAGGCTTTTACATATATTTTAGTAGGAGTTAATAAAGTTTCTCCCAATGTTTTACCTAGTGACTCATAATACGTATTTAACGCATCTATGTTCATACTAAATACTTTACGAACTAAGGAATAACCATTGCTATGTATTCCTGAAGAGGCGATACCGATAATAACATCTTTCGCTTTCAAGTCTTTTCCTGTAATTAAATCTTTTTCGTCAACAACACCAACAGCAAAACCAGCTAAATCGTATTCATCTACTGGATAAAAACCTGGCATTTCTGCTGTTTCACCACCAATTAATGCTGCGTTAGACTGTTTACAACCTTCTGCTACACCACTTACGATTGTTGCGATTTTCTGTGGTTCATTCTTTCCACATGCGATGTAATCAAGGAAAAATAATGGCTCACCACCTGCGCAAGCAATATCATTTACGCACATAGCAACACAGTCAATACCAATTGTGTCATGCTTATCTAATAAAAATGCAAGTTTTAACTTGGTTCCGACACCATCCGTTCCAGATACTAAAGTTGGTTTCTCCATATTTTTAAAGCTTTCCATGGAAAATGCTCCTGAGAATCCACCGATATTAGTCAAAACCTCTTTACGCATTGTGCCTTTAATATGTTCTTTCATGAGTTCTACTGATTTATAACCAGCTTCAATATCGACTCCTGCCTTCTTATAATCCATCTTTTTTTCCTCCTAAGCTTGAAAATGATGCTTCTTCTTAAAGTTTGTAAACTTCTGTTAAAATCTTTTATTCAAAGCCTCTTACGCCATCAAGGGTGAGAGTGTCTAGGGGTATTGTAACACACTTTTGATGTTTTGTCGCTTTTTTCAAGTTAGTTATTTCTTATGGTATTTATAAGTTTAGATTATTAATGATGTGCTTTATATTAGGATATTTAAAAAGGAAACTATCATTCTAACAAACAGTAAAATAATAATCTATAACTCTATTGTCTTCTCAACTAGATTTCCGCTTTCTTTCTCTATAACCTGAAATGAAAGATTTCCATCTTGTGTATACGTCAAGGTAATTAATTCATCCTCCGAAGAATACAATTTCTTACCATCATAATTCTTTACATAGTACTTGCTCGTTTCTTTTTTCTTTGAAAAATGCTGCGGTTCTTCAATATACACAATTGTTTTACAATCTTCATTTTTCCAGACAAAATCATGTCCATAAGCCTGAAACGTAAACTTCTTGTTCTGTACATCATAAATAGAAAACAAATTAATTATGTCATCACACTGACAAGTGACTGCAAGATTATCTGTATTCAACCACTCTGCACTTGTAATTGATTTTGCTTTCTTTTGTTTATCTTCAACCTTAATTTTTTCATTACCTAACTGAAAGCTCATAGGATCATCCCCGCAAAATACAAGTTCTCTGTCTCTATGGGCATCATCCTCTTCTGTTTGTTCATTTTCTTGTGGTTGAACATTAACTCCTGTTTCGCCACTTAACCTTTCAACCTTACTATCACATCCAATGACCGTACTACTCAAAATGGTACTCATAAGTATTAGACACAAAAGTTTACCCTTCTTCTTCATTCCAGTTCCTCCCCTGCTTTACCTAACCTATATTGCTGCTTATGTATAAGATAATGCCAGAAGTTTCTTACCTTCTTCTCACTTCTGGCATGCTCATTTTTCCTATTACCTACTTACATCTGCTTGATATACTCTTCATATCCTAACTGTTCAAGCTTTTCTGCCTTTTCCACAACAGCATCTTTTAAGCCTGCGCAGTAATCCTTTACTTTTGTTCTTAATTCTTTATCTCCAATAGAAAGCATTTCAGCAGCTAAAATAGCGGCATTGGCTGCACCATTGATTGCGACGGTTGCAACTGGAATCCCAGATGGCATCTGAACAATGGAATACAATGAATCAACACCACCTAGAGACTTTGTATGAATTGGAACACCAATTACAGGCAATTTATAGATTGCTGCACACATACCTGGAAGATGTGCGGCTCCACCTGCACCTGCAATAATGACATCAATTCCTCTGTCCTCTGCCTGTTTTGCATAATCTACAAAGATTTCTGGCATTCTGTGCGCAGAGATAACTGTCATCTCATAATCAATTCCGAACTGCTCAAGCATTTCTGCTGCCTTTTTCATAATTGGAAGATCTGAATCGCTCCCCATAAGAATTCCTACTTTAGCCATGCTTTTTCTCTCCTAACTATATGTCTTTATTGTATGTATCCCAATGTATGGAACCGGGATTATTATATCATAAATTATGGTAATTGCAAAACAAGAATAATAGTAATAAAAAACTATCTTCTTGACCACTTATGTTACTTACTATCCAGCTTCCTAATAGGTGGTTCTGTATTATATTTTAACGATTTTACATGATATAATGTAACCCCTTCACATTCAAATTTTTTATACTCAAATATAGCATAGTTTACCCCACTTGGATTAAGTGTACTTCTATAACATATGCCATCAAAACCTAGACTTTTTACAAAATCCGCTATGTACTGTGTGGGAAGATAGTCTAATTCGCTATCTTGTCTTCTTAATGGTTTCGCAATCTCATAACTTATCTTTTTTAAGATTGGCATATTAATTGCAAACCAGTCACACTCAAAGGTTTCATCTGAGAACGGACTAATTTTATCCAAATTAGACAAATCCACCAATTTAACATCCTTTTTAACTGTAAATGTTCCAATTGAAATATAGTCTAAATCCCTTGCCCTTAATTCATGAAATGTTGTTTCTACATCACTCGCCAAATACAAGCAACGAATTCCTTTTGAATTAGCACGACCCGCTGTCACATATTCAAGTGGTGGCGGCCCCATTTGTTGTTTATCCAAAGGCTTTTCTTCACTTATTCTGGCTCTATATAAACTAATTCCACCTTTTTTCAGCAGAACTTGCATCTTTTCGCTTTGAAATAGTTCCTCCAATAACTTCAAATTAATATGGTTAGAGTGAAAACGATTCTTATTTTTTATAGACGCAACAAAAGACTCCCAATCATTATGTTTCATTATACATTTTCTCTCGAAATACCCTGAATCACACATATTCTCAATTCCAACTACTTCTTTAAAAATTAACGAATCTTCGTTATACATCGTTTTACAAATAGCCATAATTACTCTTTTGATTTCATTTGCATGTATATTAAAAATTGACCAGTCTCTCTCCAGTATTATTTCGATTTTATCCTTTAAGCTTTCCGGAAAATTTTTTGGCAGTTCTGAGTTCGATGTATAAACATCTAAAACCTCTGAAAAAATGGGTGCTAATTCCTCTGATTCTTCCGTATCATATATATACTGCTTCTCTTTCCCCGTAATTTCGCATTTACCAATTCTTCCTTGTGATTCAATAATTGAACGAATTTCAATATCTTTAAAACACTCTATTCCGATTCGCACTAAATTTCTCCTTCTAAAAACTTATTAATCAGTTCAAGATGATGCATAATTGAATACTTTTTTACACTACCCAATCCTGGATACCTTCCACTCTTCTTGCAATCTAGTAACATCTTTAATCCCAATGTCACATGTGGTTTTTCTTTAATTACCCATGCGTCTAATTTAGAAAGCGCCTCCCCAAACTTTCCAGCTGGATCGTTAATATCGTCATTTGAATCTGATACAAAATGATGTATGCGCAATACCTTGTCTTGGGTAAAATAGACAATATGTATTGCTACAGCTAAAGGTGCAAATCCCGATTCATTATATTCTGCTCCAGCGATTGAATAATCAGAGAACCCTTTAAATCCCTCATCGTCATAATATAAATGGTCTTCAGAAAAAAAGTCATCAACATTTTTACTATAATCCGCATTTCTTGTAGCTTTCTGGAACCTATCCATAAATAAAATTTTGGACTGCTTCACTTTCCGACTAAAAGTCCTGTCATCTGGGATTAACGTATATCTTGGTTCGAAATCTGAATATACTTCTAAGAAACCTTCCATACAATCTCTTTTAGGGTTTACTATCATAAGTTCATCCAAATTATCTTTTTTTGAAAGCATCTGAGGTGTTCGTTTCTTCATAATATAAGCTCGAATAAAATAACTTGATTTGAAATCATCATATATGTCACGAACTGTACTATCTTCCTTAGTCATTTCTTTTACTTTAGAAACAAACTCTCCTACTTCTGGATTCATAACTATGGCATGTTTATGCTTTCTTTCTGTATACAGTTTCAAAGTTTTAGCTAATGTAGGTGTAGGTTTTACAGGTTCAATTATGGGAATTATCTTATCCCCAATTAAGTTATTTTCTAATAACTCTCTCAACGCAATTAACTCGAATTGGCGACCTCGCAAATAAGGAAAATACATATTTAACCTCCATAACTCTTATTTAACATAATTTCAAATTTTTTTTGATACGCTAAAACATTATTGTCAAAATATGTGAGTCCCCTTAGTTCCACTGGAACATTCAGAGATAATTCAACAATTTCTGCTTTCATCCTCTTTTTTAACTCTCTTAACATTTGTTCCTGCAGTGTTTCAATTTCTATATTTTGAATTAAATTGAAACATTCTTTGTAATATTCAAATTGTACTACTTCTGGCAACAAAAAACCATTACTTTTAATTATATTCTCAAATTCTCCTTTGCGCAAAAGTTTAAATATTGTATAGTAATCAAAATTTGATGTATCAATTATTGGTTCCCTAATTACTTTAAGTGCTTTCCTTTTTGTTAATTGCATAATACCAACTTTTTCAGGCACTAACGCAATCACTTTTTCAAGATTTTCTTGATAAGTTACTATAAAAATCTCAGAAAAAGCCTTTTGATAATCCAAAATCTGAGAATTTATTCTATCAAGATTATCTAATTCTGTTTTTATTTCATACACAATACCTCTACCATTAATCATAACAAAATCTGCTTTAGAGTTCGCTATTGGCAATTCTGTTAACGCTATTGTTTTTTTATAATCACGCTTTTTAAACATCAATTTATTTAGCAGAATATTTTTATAAAAATATTCTGTTCGATACTCTTTTCCAATATATGAATAAACCTCACTTATTAACTCACTATAAGTTTTTCCTTGTGGCTCTGGTACATATTTTTCTATAACACAATCAAATATATCATTCTGCTTTTCAGAAAGCAGATCATGTAACATTGCCTTAGAAAAAAACCTCTTCAATATTAAATTACTGGTCATGAACTGCCCTCCTTTACCATTTTCTAATGTATAACTATATCACAATTTGATATGATAAACCATACATTAACTTTTTCCTAATATGTAAAAGAAAAAAAGATTGCAATTATCAGCAACAGCCAATACAACAATCTTTCTTTCCTATTTTTTATTCCATTTCTAACGCATCATTCAGCTTTTCTGTCCCTTCCAACACAAACTTACCATCTAAAATAATCGGAATAGACACTCCCTCCTTAGTCACTACACTGATTTCACCCAGTTCGTCATAAGGAATCGTAATATCTGTATGACAGTTAAAATACGCTTTATCAATATCCGTCTTTCTTAAAATAGAGCACTCATTATCTCTTGCGATAATTTCTTTTCCATCCTGATTATATACTTTCAAATCCTCACTCATCTTATAGCAGGTATCCCCTACTGCAAAATGTGGTCCTGTTTTTTCTGCAATCAGAATTGGCAATAACGCCTGAATGTTATACTTTCTTGCCATCTGATACGCTGTAGTATTGGTTCCGATTGCAAATTCGCCAATTGGCAAACTTGGATGCTGACAAAGAAGGTTATCTTCCACAAACTTTTTATTATGGGCTTCCTCTTCAAAATTTGTACAGTTATATTCTGCTATCATACCATTTTCAAATGTCAATTGCAGGTTCTTATATTCCAATTCATTTAAGAAAACTCTTGTTACATGAAGAACTCCGTTCGTTCCTTCTAATTTAGGTGAAGTAAACACTTCTCCCACCGGGATATTCACATCAGCCAAACAGTTCTCAAAAATAGTTTCTTTCTCAGGATTCTTAAGTTTCGCCAGCTGCACTTTGATATCCGTCACATTTCCATTGGTTCCTTTTACATGTACATACTCACCTTTGTCTAAAGTATCAATGATTTTCTGCTGAATTTCCTGATATAAATTTACATCCAAAGTATTTACCTTAACTGTTTCCGAAAAAATCTCCTCGAACTTTTCTCCAATCTCTGGTATTGGAAATGCAATTATCGTAAAGCTGGTTTCGTCCCCAGGTATATATTCATTGGTTATCTTGGCAGCTTCTTTTTCATAGTGAACCATAAGCTTCTGCTGTTTTTCAGAAAGTACAACTACGTCTTCTTTTGCTACTGGTTCAAATGGTGTTTCACCAAATACTTCGATTAAACAAGGCCCTGCATACTGCTTTGCTAAATCCTTGTATTTTTCATACGCCATACGTAGTGTTGTAAGTTTTCTTTCTATGAACCCTTTATCCACGTATAATCCATTGTCAAAACGGTGATCATAATCAAACTGTCTCACTGGGAACGTAGACTGGTAACCGATCTTTAATTGTCTCTTTTTATGAATACTGCTCTTTGCTGCACTATAAATAGTCGGTTTCAATCCCATTTTTTCAAACTGGGCAATTGCACTTTTTAAGATTCTCTCAAAACCAATATTATAACGAATGTTTACAGTAGATTTACTGTCTAAATCCAGTTTATTTATTTCAAATCCCCTGCGGTAACCTTCTGTAAAAGTGGATGCCAAGTGATCAATTTCTTCTTGTGATAAACTATTTAAATAAGTTGCAACACCGATTTCATTTTCTCCAATGTATTCACCAAACTGATATAAATAGCGAAGGTCTGATAAATCCCATTCTTCAATCAAATCTGCTACAAAACTTAAAGATGGATCGAGCATTTCTCTCGTTCTTGTCTCCATACGAACATCACTGTAATCGCTTACATAATAATAAACCGCTGACTTAGCATCTTTGTATGCATTCCCATTGTTATCATTGTAGTAACCAAAAATTTCAAGAAACAATTCAATTCCAATGGTAATATCAAATAATCTCTGTGAAAATGCATAGGAAATCAGCCCTGTAAGTTCTGCATACACAAAACTTAACAGCTTACCATCCTTTTTTCCAAGCATTTTTACGGCATATTCTGGATTGGTAAAGCTGTTTTCATAAGAAAGTCCTTCAATGCCTTCTCCTGTAATCCATCTGTATAAGCCATGGTTCAGTTCTTTTAACCCCTCCATAGACATCTCTTTCGTACGCCCGTTTTTAACCAATTCGTAGGTTTCACCAATTGCTTTAAGATAACTTTTCACAGTTTTAAAATACACGAAAAAGTTATAATTCTCCTTCTTATATAACCAAATGTCTTCTTCCTCTTCCAACATGGTATTTACACGTTCCATGGCTAACTCATAGCGCTCTAGAACAGATTCATTTTCCTCTTTTATCTCATCTAAATAACTCATATTTTACTATCCTTTCTTGTATGTGTATTGAAATAAACTTAAGCCAAATGCCTCTGAAATACTACAAAGTTTATCCATAATGCAGACAATCCAGCTTTCCTTACATTGAGGTATATGAAGCAATGTTAGTGGCCACATATGATTTACAATTATGTCTTTTTCTTTTCTGCTTAATGTAAAATCTCGTTTTGCATTAGTTAATGCTAGAATTGGATGATAAAAGCCATGTAATTTTCTTTCTTCTTCTTTTATGTGCCAATCGTATAAAAAATAATCATGGAGCAGTGCCCCACGGATTATGCTTTGTTCGTCCACCTTTAAATGAAACTGTTTACAAAATGCGTAACTAAAATATGCAACCGATATACAATGCTGCAGACAGGTTACATTGCCATGTTGAATAAATTCATCCATTTTCAGAATTCGTTGGTCTTTTAACAATTCATATAGCATTTCTTTCAATCTATCTTCCTCTTCTAGGGTCATCTCTCCACCTCCATATTATGGATTGTTTGCTTTTTTCTGCTTCTATATTATACCACAGCACCCTCTATTTGGATACGGGTGGAGTGTAAATTCATTATTTCAGTTTTTTCTTAGCTTTTTTATTTTTTACTTCTTTTTTTCCCTTTTCATGGTAAAATGTAATAAATTAAAAAAATAAGGAGGAAATTTATGAAACATTTACAGAAAATCTGTAGTATTTTAGCATTTCTCATGATTTTCACTTTACTAGTTTCTATGATGCCATCCAATACAGTGAAAGCAGCTTCTTATCAGGACTGGAAACAGTACGATTCCCGTTGGGGAAGCCAATCCCTTGGTAACAATGGTACTATGTCATCCTGGGGCTGCAAAATCACATCTCTGGCAATCTTAATGGTACATGCTGGTGTGGAAAATGAATCAACTTTTAATCCTGGTGTACTAAGAGATCGTTACGAAAACGCAGGTTACATCACTCACGCAAGTAGTATTAGTGCAGACGGTAATTTATTAGATGATGCTACTTCTCAGTCATTTTCACCTAAATTTTATTACGTGAACTCCCACTACTATCCAACAGAATCATTTGCAACAATTCGCTCTGATATCAGCAGCCTTTTAAATAGTGGATATTACGTTGAAGTTCGTGTAAAGAACAATGGACATTCCGTTGCCGTAAATTATTGCTCAAGCAGTGAAGTATACATAATGGACCCTGGTTACAGTGGTCGAACCACTTTGTCCTACTACGATGGTGGAATTTACTGCATTAACTACTATAAAGCTGCTAAATCAAGTGTCTCCGACACTCTTTCTGCCAGTGGATATAATTACCCAACTACTTTAAACCCTGGTCAGGCATTTTCCATCTACGGCACAGTTACTAGTGGATCATCTAATATTAAAAGTTTAACAGCTGGTGTATACACAACTGGCGGAACTTTAAAAACTGGTAAAACCGTTAATCCGAATGCTCGTACTTACAGTATCGCAAATGTTGATCCTTATGTTTACTTTAATAATTTATCTTCTGGTACATATGTATATAAGGTCACTGCTACTAATGCTTCTACAACTGCAACTGTGATTAATCGAACATTTACCGTCAAAGGTGATACCATTACCGCTTCTGGATATAATTATCCAACAAGCCTTAAAAAGGGACAGGCTTTTTCTATCTATGGAACCGTTACAAGCAGTTCCTCTAATATCAAGAGTTTAACATGTGGTGTTTATACAACTGGTGGCTCTTTAAAAACTGGTAAAACCGTTTCCCCTAACGCCAAATCCTACAATTTAAAAAATGTAGATGCCTATGTTTACTTTAATAATTTAGCTGCTGGTACTTATGATTATAAAGTAATTGCTACTAATTCAGCAGGAACAACAACGGTGATTAATAAGAGATTTACTGTATCATAAAAGGAATTTGCATTAAAAAAATGGTTCTAGGAATTGTCGTTCCTAGAACCATTTCTGTGTTTTGGCCGACTCTCAATCGTCCAATTCTTCGGGTTAGTATCGTCCGGTGCAAGTCCTGCGAGAATGGCTTCATAATGCGCCACCTTATCATCCATATATTTCACAGTGGCTTTTGCTTCTTCGATGCGCTTATAGGCTTCTGCCCGCTGTTTCAGGATAATCGCATAGCGCGCCCGCAAATTCTCCTCCGATTCTTCCAGCAGGCACAGACGACAATACTCCCGAATGTCCTCAATGGACGCACCACAACCTTTCAAACATTTGATCCCCTGCATCCAGTTGACAGACTCCTCGTTAAATACCCGGCGGTTGCTGTTGTCCCGCTCACAGGGCAATAATCCCTTGTCCGTATAAAATCGTAGCGTATGCTCCGTTACATCGAACATCTCCGCCATTTGTTTAATCGTATAATACATAGCTGTTTCTCCGTTAAAAAGTTCATTAAAATTTCTCTTGACTTCGTGTTACTCGAACTTATTACAATGAGTGTAACATAGAAAAATATCCTATGCAAATACAATTACGGAGGACGAACATGGAATATTTAACTTTGAATAACAACATCCAGATGCCACTTGTTGGCTTTGGTACATTTATGCTCAGTAGTAAAGCCTGCACTAATGCAGTTGCTTCCGCAATTCAGGCAGGATACCGTATGATTGATACGGCAGAAGCCTATGGAAATGAGAAAGAAGTCGGAGAAGGCATCAAAACAAGTGGAATTGACCGCAAAGAGCTGTTTCTTGTCACAAAAGTAAACTTCAAATCCTATGAACATACCGAGCAGACAGTCATGCAGTCGTTAGAGAATTTGCAAACCAATTACATTGATTTGCTGCTTCTTCACTGGCCTTTCGCGAACTACTATGCAGCGTGGCGCAGCCTGGAAAAACTGTATGCAAACGGCAAAATCAGAGCTATCGGAGTTTCCAACTTTGAACCGGATCAGTTGCTTGACCTGATTGCCTACAACAAGGTTGTCCCGACAGTAAATCAGATTGAAACCAATCTTTACTGCCAGCGCAGCACCGAACGCAACTGGATGGATAAAAAGCAGGTTGCACATATGGCCTACGCACCGCTCGGTCAAGGTAATCGTAACGAAATGTATCAGGAACCTGCGGTGCTTGCTCTCGCAAAGAAATACGGTAAGACCCCGGCACAGCTTTTACTCCGTTTTCTGACTCAGAAAGGCATCGCTGTCATTCCAAGAAGTACACAGCCGGAGCATATCCGAGAAAACTTTACGCTGTTTGATTTTACTCTGTCTGCCGAAGAAATGGCACAGCTTTCTGCAATTGACAGAAAAGAGCCACTGATTGGCAAACCTGAAACACCGGAACTTGTCGAATTTTCGCTGACATGGTAAGGAGATAAATCAATTATTATGGACGACAACTTCTACCCAAGAGAAAATGTCAGCATCACGCATGATGCTACTAAGAAAATATCATAACCATAAAAAGGATGGAGAGAATGCAAAGCTGCGTTCTCCATCCTTTTTATGAGCCTTTTATCATTCACACAAATTCCGATTTTACCAAACAATTATATCCATTATTCTGGCATTAACTGTGTCATAAATCCACGACAGGCTCCATACGGTGGAATGACTTTGCACTCTCTATTGATTGTAATGACACTTTTAATGGCATCTTCGCCATTTGTAATCCTAATTAATATTATCAAACTGCAATGCACTTCTTATTAACTCAATATCCTGATTTGGCATATATTTTTCTTTTGGCATTTTTTACGCTTTTTCCGTAATTACTATAAAGTTATAATTGTACAACAAACAGCATTATTTCTCATTAATATAATTCATCAACCCACCGCTCGTAATAATCTTCTGCATAAACTCAGGGAATGCCTGACCTTGAAACTGGGTTCCTTTGGTTTTGTTGTAGATCATACCAGAATCAAAATCTACTTCAACCTGATCCCCTGCTTCAATATTCTTTGCAGCTTCAGGACATTCAATAATAGGAAGTCCAATATTGATTGCATTACGATAAAAGATTCTTGCAAATGTCTCTGCAATAACACAGCTTACACCAGCACATTTAATAGAAAGTGGTGCATGTTCTCTAGAAGAACCACAGCCAAAATTCTTATTGGCTACAATAATATCGCCTTCTTTTACTTTTGTTGCAAAATCTGCATCGATATCTTCCATACAGTGTTTTGCTAATTCAAATCCATCTGATGAATTTAAATATCTTGCTGGAATAATTACATCAGTATCTACGTTGTCACCATATTTAAAAACTGTTCCGTTTGCTTTCATGTTCTCACCCTCCTATAATCCTAATTCTGATGGCTCAGAAATTTTTCCTGTAATAGCACTGGCTGCTGCTACTGCTGGACTAGCTAAATACACTTCGGATTCTACATGACCCATACGTCCTACGAAGTTACGGTTTGTAGTAGAAACAGCACGCTCACCTGCTGCTAAAACACCCATATGTCCACCAAGACATGGTCCACAAGTTGGTGTACTTACAACACAACCAGCCTTGATAAATGTCTGAATCAAACCTTCTTCAATTGCCTGTAAGTAAATAGACTGTGTAGCTGGGAACACAATTGCACGAATGCCTGGTGCAATATGACGTCCTTCTAATACTTTTGCTGCACAACGTAAATCGTCGATACGTCCATTGGTACAAGAACCAATTACAACCTGGTCAATCTTTACTTCGCCAGCTTCTTTTACAGTCTTTGTATTCTCTGGAAGATGAGGGAATGCAACCGTTGGCTCTAATGTAGATAAGTCAATTGTGTATGTCTCATCGTATTCTGCATCTTCGTCTGCAACATATGCAGTAAATTCCTTCTTGGAGTGTTCTTTCATATAAGCAATAGTCAAATCATCCACTGGGAAGATTCCATTCTTAGCACCAGCTTCGATAGCCATGTTTGCGATTGTAAAACGATCATCCATAGATAAATTCTTGATACCGTCTCCTACAAATTCCATAGATTTGTATAAAGCGCCATCTACACCAATCATACCGATGATATGTAAGATAACGTCTTTCCCGCTAACCCATTTGGAAGGTTTTCCTGTTAAAACAAACTTGATTGCAGATGGTACTTTAAACCAAGCCTTTCCTGTAATCATGCCCGCTCCCATATCGGTACTTCCAACACCTGTTGAAAATGCTCCTAATGCTCCATATGTACATGTGTGTGAATCAGCACCGATGCAAGTTTCACCAGCTACAATTAAACCTTTTTCTGGTAATAATGCATGCTCAATTCCCATTTCCCCAACTTCAAAATAATTGGTAATGTCTTGTTCCTTTGCATACTCACGAACACATTTGCAATGTTCAGCAGATTTGATATCTTTATTCGGTGTAAAATGATCTGGCACCAAAGCAATTTTATCTTTATCAAATACTGTCTTTTTATTTAATTTCTGAACCTCATGGATTGCAACTGGTCCAGTAATGTCATTAGCTAATACTAAATCCAGATCTGCTTCAATTAACTGTCCTGCAACTACTTTGTCTAATCCTGCATGAGCAGCTAAGATTTTCTGTGTCATTGTCATTCCCATAAATGATTCCTCCTACCTTTTTCTTGCCTTTTTCATAGAGACATTGTATCATAACCATAAGTATAAATGAAATACATATTAACTATATTTATCATAACTGCCAGTTATAACAGGAGGATTCTCTATGGATACCAATCTCTCTCTTTATCACATTTTTTATACCGTTGCCAAACAAGGCAATATATCTCGAGCCGCCAATGAACTTTACATAAGCCAGCCTGCCATCAGTAAAGCCATACAGAAACTAGAGGCTTCTTTATCAATTACACTGTTTCATCGAAGCTCTCGTGGAGTAACTTTGACCGATGAAGGAAAGCATCTATATGAACAAGTGGATACTGCATTCAAAGCAATTGAAAAAGGAGAAGAAGAAATCGTTCGCATGAAACAGCTTGGAGTTGGGCATCTACGAATTGGAGTCAGTACAACCCTATGTAAATATTTACTTTTATCCTATTTGAAAGGATTTGTAGAACAGTATCCTCACATTAAAATTACAATTCAGTGCCAGTCTACATTTGATACTGTAAAACTTTTAGAAGAAGGAAAAATCGATATTGGTCTGATTGGAAAACCGAAACAGCTCAAGAATCTTGCTTTTCATTCTGTGGCTTCCATTCAAGATACCTTTGTTACCTCAAAGACTTACTATGATAACCTAAAAATACGAGCTGGTTCGGAACAGTTTGATATTTTTAAAGATGGAAATCTAATGCTCTTAAATGAAGAAAATATTACGAGGAGATATATTGAAGAATATTTCAAAAGCCAGGATATTCAAGTAAACCAGGTTTTAGAAGTAAGTAATATGGATCTGCTGATTGAATTTGCAAAGATTGGAATAGGAATTGCTTGTGTAATCAGAGAATTTGTGCAATCTGATATCGAAAGGGGCACACTTATGGAATTACCACTACTTCACAATATTCCTAAACGTGAAGTCGGATTTGCTTATTGTGTAAATGCTTTTCAAACAAAGTCAATGCAAAAATTTATTGAATTTGTATAAAATCATTTTAAATAATTTATTTTTTATTACTATTAAATATATGCTTATACATTCCCATACCTTTCTTATGCAATATTTTTTATAAATTACTTGACATTTCCATTTTATTCTAATAAGTATAATTTTTTTAAAGTCATTTGTTCAAATGATACAATATAAGCACATGACATGTATTTGTGCATATTAGCAACATATGATACAATGTATTACAAGGTTAGAACATTTAAAGGAGGATATCATGTTTCAACTCAACTTGAATGACACAAACAACAGAAAAACACTAGACAAAAGAGGGGCTTATACCATATTTGAATATACACAAGATCTTAGCGTAAATCCATCCGATGCGATACAAAGTTTTTATGCATCACAGATGAACATAAGAAAGAGACAGGTTTTCATTAACTTAAATGATTCTGATGTAATTGTCCAAGCTGGTGCAATGCAATGGATGGCTGGCAATGTAGCTGCAGCAACTAATATAAAAGGTGCTGGAGACCTAATCAAGAAGTTTGCTAGTTCAAAAGTTACCAAAGAAAGTGCAGTGAAACCTCGTTATCATGGTAATGGCATGGTTGTCTTAGAACCAACCTACAAACATCTTTTAATCGAAGATATTTCCTCATGGAAAGGTATGGTCATAGAAGATGGTTTATTCCTTGCTTGTGATGGAAGTGTTGACATGAAAACGATTGCACGTAATACTCTATCTTCCGCACTTGCAGGTAATGAAGGATTATTCAACTCCTGCTTGACTGGTTCCGGATTAGCAGTATTAGAATCACCTGTACCGCGCGAGGAATTAATTGAAATCACTTTAGATAACGACGTTCTTAAAATTGATGGCAGCTATGCAATTGCATGGAGCCAAAGCCTAACCTTTACAGTAGAACGTTCAACCAAAAGTTTAATTGGTTCTGCTGCATCTGGTGAAGGATTAGTTAATGTGTATCGTGGTTCTGGAAAGGTTCTTATGGCTCCGCTATAGTGTATAACCTACTTAGTTACTTTATTTGTTTCATAATTTATTACAACAATGTAACACAAAATTCTGAATGAAAAGAAAGGTCTATAACAGAATGGAAGAGATTTACCAGCGAACAGTAAAATTATTTCATGCAGCTGACTGTATGGTTGCATGTAGAGACAAAATCCTGATATATCGTAAAGCTCTTGCTAGTTTCAAACAAATAGAAGACTACAAAGACTCTAAGCACTATTGCAGGGAATGCCGCAAACGTGCAAAACAGACAAGACTTGATATAAAAGCAAATGCTTATGAAGCAGCATTAAAGAAATTATCCAACGCAAAAAACACAAGGGACTGTGACGTAGCGGAGGAACAATTTCGTGCTCTTGAAGATTATCAGGATTCACCTAATATGGCAGAAAAATGTTTACAGCTCAAAGAAAAATTTGAAAAAAAAATTATCCGAGGTAATATGATGCGAGTAATGATAGCGGTTTTCGTAGTGGTGCTGTTTATCTCATGCACAACTACATCTTTTAAGTATCTCCGCGCGCGCGCTTACAAAACAGCTGGCATGTATAACATGGCGATTAAACTTTATGCAAAGCTTGACACATATAAAGATTCTGAATCCATGCTACAAGAGTGCAAGTATTATTACGGACTGAAATTAAAAGACAATCAAGATTATCCGGAAGCAAGGCAGTTATTTGCCCAAGCGCACTCTTACAATGACAGTGAAGTGCAGGAAGCTGCGGTAGAACAAATTATTGTCCGAAATACTGAAATCGGAAAGAAAGTTGTGATTGGTGGTCATTCTTGGACTATCTTAGACAAGAAAAATGACGCCGCTCTGCTTATTAAGAACAGGGCATTGGCTAATATGACATTTCACAACGCATTAGAAAATGTAACTTGGGAACATTCTTCTCTTAGACAGTATCTTAATAGAGAATTTATGGATACCTTTACACAAGAAGAAAAGGAAAATATTCTTCTTTCCAACGTTACAATGGAAGATAACCAAATGTACCAAGTAGATGGTGGTAATGACACAAAGGATCACGTTTTCCTTCTTAGTGTCGATGAAGCAGAACAATATGCAGATGTAATGCCAACCTGTAAAGTAAATACATGGCTTCGTTCTCCAGGAAGCGACCCTAAAACAGCTTCTTTCTTAGCTGAGGGTAACATCGTTATGGAGTACGGTTACCTTGTAAATGTTGAAGGATTTGCTGCTAGACCAGCAATGTGGTACTCATATCAATAATATCTTGACTATACCTAGTCTGATTTTTTAACTCACAAAGATAGCATTATTTGTTTTAGAAAAGCTTCTTCCATGTAACCTCCAAATAAATATTACTCATTACTATGTAAAATGCCAGAAGTGTTTTGATTCTTCTGGCATTTCTATTATTTTTTCCCTGTACTTCCAATCCCGCCACGATCGCTATTATCTAAATGCTCAACTTCATAAAAAATGATTTGTGGCTGGTGTTTCTGAATTCTAAACTGACATATTCTGTCATTCACATTGATTTCGGTATCTCTCATTGCTAAAGCAGGCATCATCCAAACATCATTGTCCCCACAATAGCATTCATCCACTACTCCCATATGATTTGTTTGAATAATTCCAAAATTAAGGTATGTTGAACTTCTAGGAACTATCACTGCTTCATAACCTTCTGGCAATTGCATGGATACACCTAATTTAATTAAATGAAATTCTCCCTTCTTCAAGGTAACATGTTCTGCACTTCTCAAGTCAATCCAATCACTTTTACCATCAATATATTCCAGTTTTTGTATTTCCTTTGAATGATATTTAATTCGTATAGTCTCTTTATTCATTGTATTCTCCATTCGTCATGTATTTTTGAAAACGCATCCTTACATTTTCGGCTTCCGTCATTTTATCATGTCAACACTTCTCTTGTAAAGCCAACTAAACTTACTGTGCCTCATCCCAAAGAACAACTTCGCCCTTCTCAAGAGAATCTTTCACCAGAATAATTCTCTGATTATCGGAACCACGAAAACGAATGCCTAGATTCTTACGCTCTTCTTCAAACTTACCGTCCACCACAACATCTAAGTAAGAAAGCATTTCCCTAGTCTCTTCCCACTTCTCACACATTTGACCAACAATCTGCTCATCAAACAAATATCCAGAAAAGCACCAAATAGATTTCTCAGGCAATTCTTTTCTTACCCTTCGCAACAATGGAAGTAATCCTTTCTGATTGGCATATTCAAATGGTTCACCGCCTAAAATGGTCAAACCTTTGATAAAGTCTTTATCTAAATATTCTATAATAAGATCTATCTCTTTTTCAGTAAATGGATTGCCATAATTAAAATCCCATGTTACTTCATTAAAACATCCTTTACAATGATGTGTGCAGCCACTTACAAATAATGATACTCGGACACCTGGTCCATTGGCTACATCAATTCGTTTTATATCTGCGTAGTTCATACTTTGCCCTCTTGTCAATTTATATTTACTAGTTATATTCTACCTATGGGAAAATCTCATGTCAATTATATTTAATTTTATATATTAAGGCAAAGAAGCAGTTTTCTTAACATTCAAGAAAACTGCTTCTTTGTCTTAGTATTATACTTTTATCGTTTTTCCAGTCTTATAATTATAAAATGTCTTGTTGTAATCTTGATCCATGTAATAACATCCTTTACTTGTAAAATCACAGACATACTGTAATCCATTAATTGTTTTCACTTTTACAGTCTTATCATTCTTCAAATCATAGTACTCAATTCTAAACTTATAGCTATACGTATCAATATCATAGCTTAAGAATTTTGCATAATAAATTTTATTGCCTACAAAGGAACCACCAAGTTGTTCTTTGCATAAATTTGTTAACTTCTTAGTTTTTAAATTATAGCAATTAAGTTCTACAGGGCTAACATCATTTGCCAACCCCACAACCGTCATATAAATTCCTTGTTGTTGATTAATAGCAAGGTTTTTAAATACTCTTGTTGCTTTTTTCGTTTTCATATTATAGCAGTATGTATGCTGATCAAAATCAAATTCTCCATATCGATAAGAATAATACACGTTACTTCCGTACACACCTGATAAAGTATAACCATCCTTCTTCCAGGTACGTACAGTCTTCTTATTCTTTCCATCTTGCCCTACCGAGTATACTGTTTTACCGATTTGATAATAAACCTTTGATCCATTTGTTAAAGCAGTTATTATATACTTTGATGTGCTTGCAATTTTAGTCGCCTTTTCGCCTGCTTTCTTTGCATATATTTTGTTGTCATTAAAACCAAAGTAAGTGTCGCCAACTTTCTGGTATGATATTTTATCTTCTGTAAAACTTCGTTCCAGTGTGTTGCAGCCAGTAATGGAAGCTGCTTGAACTACGTTAATGTTCTTTTCCGATACAGTTATGGCAGTAATGCTTAGTACCATAACAAATGCCATTAATAATGATACTTTTCTTCCTTGTTTCATAGATACCTCCAACTTTTTTATTATTACTCTTTCTTATTTTATACCGTAATAATAAAAAAAGAAAGGAAATATTTATGATATAATGCTTAAGGCTACTTATGAAATATTCTTCTTATCTCGTTGATACATTCCTTATATAACCTCTAGAGGGGATTGACGCTAGTACAGAATTTCTTCAATCTTCTATAATTTAAATAGTTTTTTTGTAAATTGAGTCCACAATATATCACTGCTCTTTAGGAAACAGTGTTCCCAAGATTTATATCCAGGCTCTGGTAATACCACATCTAAACTATATACGTGACTTAATACTTGAGAATCCACAGATACAATATCAATTGCTGGCTTCTTGTTTACAGGAAACGTATATCTATTTCTCTTTGTCAATAATTGACCTGTTGTATTATTTAATAGTACAAAACCATCTGCTGCATCTTTTACAAGCATGGACGCCATTCTCCAGTCATCGTCTGCTTTTATGTAATCTTTTCTTAACTGAATGGCACTAATGTCATCATAACATACTGTTCGTGGCAACTGGAACGTATAGGTGTCTTCGTCTCCCATCTCAAAATCATTATATCCTGGCTTATCCATTAAATACTCTAGAACTTCACCATTTCTTAGCATAAGTCCAAAGTACACATTGTCATCTGTTCCTGACCACATTTTGGAGGAAGTCTTGATAGTAATATCTAATCTACTAACTGCCGCAGGCAATTGTTTCTTCACAAACTGCACACTAGAGCCATAATTTTGCATAAGTACATTTAAACTTTGCGCTCCCACTAAACTTAAACGCCCCATATTCAAAGTTCTATCAAATGGAATAAATGTCTGGTTATAAGTTGTAGATGAACTCTTTCCAAAATTGCCACACTGTACATCTATCTGAGAGGTAATATTAGTATCTTCATATAAAATGCCATTATTCAGATACAGTTCTGGCTGTTTCATCATTTTCTTTAATTCTTGTAACAGCAATTCTACATCTTCAATTCGCACCCCAGTCGCTTCGTATACCAACTGAGATAATACTTCAATTGCCATCTGTTTTAGTGGTTCTAACATTGCTTCTATGGCCACTTTTACAAATTTCAATGCTCTCCCTGCATTTATCAGCCATACTGGCAATGCGGTTGCTTCGATAGCATATGTTTTCACCCAGTATTCTAAGTCAGCTTTTGCTTGGGTCATTCCACCGTCATCTAGTAACATATCCTTCGCAACCTTATTCCAAGTTTTCAACCACTCCATGATAGCTGTATCTAACTGCTTTTCCCATGATGGAAAATAGTTTGCTACATCCAGCATTCGAATCGAGCTATCTGATGCAAGCTCATTTACTTCATCTCGATAGTTTAATAGATAATTTAAGACATTTTGATCATCATAACATGCTCTGGCTTCTTTTGAAGAGAAACAACGGTAAATAAAATCAATTGGTGCTTCAATATCCATACTTTCTGTTTGTGGTACTTTGTGATCAATGTATGTTTCCACTAATACATGACGAATGGCAACTGCTGCACTTTCAGAATTTTCTTGTATGTCTGCAAAGGAAGGAAAACTTCCTCCTGCCCAGCCATTGACATAATCGTGTGTCCACATGTCATTGGCGTAATGCATCATGTAACCTAGATAGAACGAATATGCGCAATTCCACTCTGCTGAATTTTTAGAAGTCTTTAATAGCTCCTGTTCCATAATTGTGAGCCATTTACCTGAATTAGATGGGTGTATAGTTGCTTGTCCAATTAACATGTCAGGATAAAAGTCTGGCCCGATTGCACCAGCACGAAACGCTTCTGGCTCTGCCAAAATTACGTTTCTCACATCCGATGGGATACAATAGGTTCCAAAATTGCCGATAGTAACCGTACCACTTTCTTTCATTTCTTTCATGAGCAGATTGGCCATGTAGATATGCCCTTTACTTTTCATTGTAAATCCTCCTTAATATTAAATATTATTGTAATGAATTGACGTTGATTTGTTTTTGGGTGTAAGGCTTATCAGTATTATATATTTTATAATAAGGGGAGGATTTTTAGAATGTAAACTGTATAAGTAATTTTTTCCGAAATATACCGCTACTTGAATTATCCTAAAAATTCCATTATAATAAGAAGAAATAATTCGGAAGGGGATATAACATGAATCCTACAAGACAAAAAATACATCACTTGTCACTTACGAAAGTCATTACTTCTCTTTTTATAAGCATATTGCTGTGGTCGCTTGTCACCAATGCCTGGGGCTACACAAAGATCTTTTTCAATGCTGAGGGAGGCAGTCATTGTACTGTACAATTTTGCCACAATGATTTTTAATCATAGGGGCTTGTGGATTAATCCCAACTTTAGTTTTCTAAATCATTTTCCAACATTCCTCATGGTTTCTTTTGCGGAGGAGCTTGTCTACCGGGGATGGGGATTGAACGCATTATCAGCATTTGTATCGGAAAGAAAGGCTAATGTCGTTTCTACCATATTCTTTATAGTTCTTCACCTTCCAGCATATTTTATTAAATTATTTTTAGGTAGTACATTTCCAACAGCAGCGGTTGCTACTCAATGTGCATTTGTACTTGGTCTACTATTTGGATATTTATATCGCAAAGGAAAGTCTCTGTGGAGTCCTATGTTAGTACATTTTCTAGGTGTTATGCTGATTGGCTGATAAATATATATTGGAAAAAATCTTCTAGATATAGTACAATCTTATTGTATAATTTTTCTAGTTATGGAGGTAGATGAAATGGATTTTAATTTAGACGAAATGATTGGTATTTCCCAGCTGAATTTGAATTTTGAAGTACATGTGGTGGGTATTGATGGAGAAAATTTTACGTTTAATGTGTATTACTTTTAAGAAATTACGGAGAAAAAGTTTGCGGAGACGAAAAAAATGATTAGTGAATTTGCTTCCGCTTATGAACAAAAGAATACTTATCTTGGATATATAAATGTATCTAAAGAGGATGATAAGGTTGTTATCTATCTAGATTTTGAATTTAGGATATGGAATCGTCTAATGCTGCAATATGTGGACTTGTTGAAGCACTTAACAAAGTGTCGGGAATTAAATCAGTCATTATAAACAAAGACAGTGAATGCGACTTTGAATTTTAATTGCCGTGGAATAACACCCAAATGAACTACACCCAAAATAAACTGCCACGTGAAAATCTTGCTTTCATTCTTCATGTGGCAGTTTTGCTGATTAGTCCACTACAATATCATGTTTTTCAATATCCACCAGTACATTTCCATCTGTACTCCAGATAAGTTTGTTAGCATCCGAAGGTGTATAAATTAAAGCAACCATAATACGTCTTCCGCCTCCATGGTCTGAGCTGCGTAGAAATCCAATTCAAAATCAAGCTGATGTGCCTCTTTCCTGGACCAGCTATGATTTTCGGAATCATATTCTCCGATAAAATACACTGTATTGTTTCCACAGTGGAATTCTCCACCATCTGCTTCCATAAACTGTGGTGAAACAACCAGTACCTGTTGTCCATCAAGAGAGAAGAAATTTGGGCATTCCCACATCTCTCCATATTCATGATGACGAGCATCCAGTATCTTTACAAATTCCCAATGGATGGAATCCTTAGAGAAAAACAGATGACAGCTTCCTTTAAACATTGAGAATCCGTTTGGATCATTCATCCCACTGGTGTAGACATATGGAACACTGGTCTCTGATCGTTTGGTATCTCTTTATTATGAAGTTCCTCATACTCTCTGGCTTCAAGAAGCTTTTCTGTAATTGCTGTAGGTTTCATATTTCACGTCCTTTTACTTTTTCATATTAATGATATGTTTGATTTTTAAGCTTCTTACCTATATGAGCTACAATACATCTTTGATTTCCTACATCTGGTTTGAAAAAAATTCTTCCCGCATAAGTACCTGTATATCTTAAATGAAAACTAAATAATTCCTCTCTTCCATCAGGTGTTAGGAATGTATGTTCCTGCTTATAATGCTTTAATGTTGCCTCAGATTCTGGTGTACAATGTTTTAAGGCACTCATATCGAAGCTTCCTTTCACATCACTAAAATACTGATTTAATTCTAATAGCTTTTTTATTATCTGCTGTAGATTAATCAAGTAATTCTCTTTCGAAAGCTGCTCTATTGCTCTATCACAAAACTGAATTGCTGGAAACCACTCTGTCAAATGTTCAACCAAATCTCTGCCACTTCTTATATTTTGAAATTTTTGATTTATCTGTTCATGATAATTTTCTTTTAATCCATCTATATCTTTGGTCTTGCAAATATTAAATACTTGAACTTCTTTTGGTGATTCAATAGTCTCTTCTTCAAGAAGAGTAGAATACAATCCTTTGATAAATGTCTTTTCCCAACATTTATGTGTTTTAAAACTAACGACAAAATTATTTGTCTCATAAGCAATTAAACAGCCAATTGCACTCTTCTCATCGTATGTAAATTCCGAATCTGAAACATCTATATGGACATCATCTATCTCTCTTCCGTCATAAACAACTGCTTTATTTAATATAGATCGGAAAAGACGTTGCTGTTCCCTATCAACGGTAGGATCTTTACGCCATTCTGAGATATGATAATTTTTAGCAAGATAAAATACATTGTAGTCCTTGTCCAAAATCATAGAATCGTTTAACAGTATTTTTCTAACCTCTTGGCAGACTTCCAAAAAATTAGCCATAACTAACTTTCCTTCTTCTCGTGTACTAACAGGAAAGTTAGCTGAAAGTTCATTCAGTATCATCTGCATGTGCTTTCCCCCTAAAACATTTCATCAATTGCCTTATCCCACTCATCAAAAAAACCATCTGGCCAGAAATTAAGTCTTCCATCTGGTTGTATGATTGGATTTTCTACAACTGGTTTCATGTCCTGATCCTTGCTAAAATAATAAAGCTGTACTTTCTCAGGATCTATTTCTTTATTACGAGCACTTAATCGTATTCCATTTAGAATATGATCACTGTGAGTTTCTAAAATAATCTGTACTCCTCCATTGGCTGCCTTCGAAATTAATTCTCCCATTTTTCTCTGGCCCTTTGGATGAAGATGTGCCTCAGGATTTTCTAAAATAACTAAATCTCCTTCTTCTGCTTTTAACAACGTCACAATAATTGGTAATATGTACGAAATTCCAAATCCAACATTAAGAGGACTATAAGACTGAATAATATCTCCACCGGTCTGCCTTATCTGTAACCCCAACAGGTTAGCACGATCATAATCCTCAAAACTGATTTTTAGACCAGGTGAAATTTCACTTAGCCATTTTTCCACTTGAAGACGTAACATGTTTATTTCTTCTCCAGGATGCAAAACAGAAGTATTCGATAATTTTAAATTTTCATTATCCGAAAGAAAATGTACCGCATACTCACCATGTACACCCATACTTTCTTTTTCATGTACATGAAAATACGATTTTCTATAACTGCTTCTTGGTCCTAATCGTTCCGCAGAAAGAAATTCAAATCCACTTCCAAATAAATTAACCTTTCGAAGCGCTCCCTCACCACTTTGCTGTACCTTTAAAAAGTCAGCATCACTTTCGTAACTGATATTCCATGTAAATTTGTTCTTATCCTCAATTCCAATTTGGAACGGATCATCTGTAGCAGCGCCGCTATTTAGTAGTTCTTTACCCACTCCGATTTGCGTATAATCATTATTTAGAAAAATTCCTTTATTTAAGAGTCCTTTCTCATAGGAATTACGCAACAGCAATAAGGCTTGAATAACTGTAGACTTTCCCATACTATTAATACCTGACAGCAATGTCAGATTTCCTAATGACAATTCCAGTTGTTCAAAACATTTAATATTAGTAAGATGTATTTTACTTAACATCCAAGACCCCCTTTATTAACTCTGAAATACTGTTCATTCTTTTTTGAAATGCGCTTTTATCACTTGCTTTAATGTTCTGAAGAAAAGTATCATTTTCACAAAGTATCGTAAACTGCTCACATACTAAGGTATTTTTCTTTACCAGCTGTTTTCTTTCCTCTTCACTTAATGCAAATATATTTTTACACCACACCTCAAATATTGCTTTATTAATTGGACGAAGTCTCCCATCCTTTGCCATCTTCCGAAACGCAAAACGTCCCAAAATATGATTAACTGTTTCAAACACTTGTATCAGCTTGCTTTCTATCGCATCACTTTTTTCGCAGTTCTCCTGATTAAGATACTCCATAGTGTTATTCAAGAACTCATCCGGAAGTCCTTCATATTTTTCAATACCATAATAACAGACTGCTATGTAACGTAAAACGAATTCCTGATCTTGCATCCTATCTCTTTTTATATGATTTCCCAGAAGTTCGACAAACACTTTATTGCCTGCAATTTTCTTTAATGTTTCGGTAGCTTTTCCTTGATACAACGCATGTCTTATTTCCTGTGGTTTTAATTCTAAGCCACCTGTATTAATCCGCTTGAAAATATTATACTTTACATTAACTGGTGTGCCTGGATTTACCTTGTACACCACAATATTCGTTTCTTCAATTCTCCTTACAAATGTCCTTGGTAATTTATCAAATGTAACCCCCTCTAAGTCATGAAAAAACTCTAATCCTGTAAGTTTTAACGTTTTATCCACTACAAATTCTCGTAATGCAGTAATTCGCTGCAAACCATCTATAATCAGCCAATCATCTTCATTACTTGCATCAAAATAAAAAGCAGGAAGTGGAATATTCAAAAGCAACGACTCAATCAACTGGCTCTTCTTAATATCACTCCATAAGCCACTTTTTCTTTGAAATTCCGTATTGAGATTTATCTCTGAATTTTTAATACGTTTAATAAGACTATCTATACTTAATCTATCCATGGAAATATCAATCTCTTTCGGATTAAATGGCTGTATCTGGTCAATTAAGTTTACCTGCTCTTCTTCCATTTCTACTTCATCTGTCACAAGTTCAATGCTGTTTCTATTAAGGTAGTCCTTCATATCATTTAGTATGTCATCGGTTCTATGATTAGATGGCAAACTTGCATATATATTAAAAAAGGTAATTGCATTTATCTTATAGTCATGCGACTTTCCAATCTCCACAAGCTGCTGCAATTCATTTTCTAATTTCTCAGTAAGCATGTATAACTTCCTCCTAACATGTGTATACTAAAATAAATATAGCTTAAAGGATGGAATTTGTAAATGGGAAGGGATTATGTAATAAAAGTTTACTTGTTGCCAGATAAAAGAGATTATCCCGACACTCCATACTGCTGGTATCTGCTTGTTTTGTATGATGACTGGTGTACCGAAGGAACCGGGTGGTCGGAGAGTCCGGAGAAGGCATTTGCTGAGGGGTATGAGTATTATCGGAAGATGTGTAAGAATTAATAAAAGGTAAGAGTTGGAAGCTGCTTTAAATTTTTTTCTTTTTCTTACGAAAATTTAAATTATAAATGTACTCTGCAAGTTCCTTGCAAGTATCAGACATTACTACCCTATTGTTATCTAAAATATTTGCCAAAACAATCTTATTTAAGTTTCTCATATGCCTATTTTCTCACAAATTCTTTCACACTGTTAATATCCTTAATTTGATTTTCTGATTTCCTTTTCTCCATGAAATTCCTAGATCGTTCGTTAGGCTCAAACGTTATCGTCCCCCTAATTTTTATTTCGTTAGCAGACGTTTTTACACCTTTCAAATCCTTTACCTGTTAATAACTATAAAATTTTTAATAGTTGTACCAAAACATGTGCATTCTCTGTTCCAACCTTAACTTCCTTTGTATCAAATCTCTTAAACCCATTCTCATCTTCATAGAAACACATTAATTTTTCCTTATTCTCAGCCTCAAGAAAAATCACCATTCCACCAACCATATTTCCACCAACCATATACTGAAGCTCTTTAATGGTTTCTATCGCAGCTTGCAATAACTGCTCTCCAGTAATCTTCTCATTTAATCCATCCTTATAGTTCTTTCCTAATTGTGCAATAAGATATGCCAAAAGCGTGTATGTGCCATTTTCTTCATCTAACTCACTTACTCTGGCAATTTTACGCTTCAATGTATTACTAAAATTTTCTGCGTTTACAGTAATTGGCTTGACTGTTAATGTAAAATAGCCAACCAACGAAGCATCATCATTAGAAAAGACCAAGTATGTAACGGACTGATTTTTCTTTGTAAATTCTATTGATTGTTCTCTCAAAAATCTTTCTACATCCGGATTCTTATCACAAAAAAACTCGGAAAGGATTTGTCGCAACTCATCCTCTCCGAGATCTTTATCATCTTTTGCAGACAAGTATTCACGAATGTTAAATACTGTTACGTCATTAAGCATTTGTTTTCTTCCTTTTTGCCATAAATTTTTTAATCTCTTCTGAATCTCGTAAATGTGTAATCCTTAAGTCAGGTGTTGGTGCTCTATGAAGTGACTCCTGATAGGATTCCTCGATCGCATTAGCAAACTTTTCTACTTGTCGTTGACCAGAAACGACAAAGTTTTTAGTAATACTTGAAGTTGCCATATCTAACACCTCCTTCTATAGTATGGCTTATACCCGATTACAATATTCCTCATTTATATTATATGGTCAATAAACGACTTTATCAACTACTATCTCATAATTCAACCTATTAAATTGGTTAATTAATTGTAACCGTCAATCTCATTAAAAAAGTCAAAAAGAGTCATCTGGTTTTTCATCTACTTTCTCAGAAGAAACAGCAAACTTCTCCTATTGACGTAGTTTCAGCTGTTCGATATGCCATTCGTTCTGTTTCTTTAAGGATGCGATTTCATCCTCTTTTTTCTTTAACTGGGACTTTAAAGCTTCAATTTCTGCCTTTTTCCAGCCGTTTAAAATGCCCCCAAAATCCGTTGTCCTCTCAGACCAGGAGCTTGATGCGGTTTCTCCGCTGGTTGCAGAATGCGAACATGATTTTCTCCCGTGGGTCGAACAGGAAATGGTTCTCTACAATATCGCAAAGACCGTTAATGCTTTTTCTCATATCGGTTTTGCCACAGGCAAGATAAATCTTGTAGTTATTGTATTGGAACATGTGATTCACTCACCACCTTTATTGCCTGCCTCATGAACTGAATGCCGAGGGCTTCAGAAACATGCAGTTTGCAACTCCCGATTTCGATCAGGATTTCACCTGCATTTGACTGCTGGCTTGTGTTCTGTTTTGGTTCCAGTGGAATGAAATTTTACGCCCTGTTTCTTTGTCTGGTAATCATGCAGCCATTTTCCAAAGGTTGAGAGCTTAATGTTATTTTCCTGACACCAAGAAAGCCTGGCCTTTCCGCTGGACAGAAAATTCTGGATGTGTTGTTCTCGTTCTTGCTTGGATGTAAATTTTCATTTGTCCATTTATACTCCTCCTGACTTTTTGGTATAGTATAATAGTATAATGGAAGAAACGTGGATTGAGTAGGTGTATCTGAATTGACGCTTACGACCAAATCCATTTTTCCGTTAGGAAAAACTCCATAATAAGAAACCTGACCATGCCCTAACAACTGAAGGAGGCAGTGCATCTCTACTATCTCCTCTCATTTTACTCACTATTCAAACATAACTACAATCTCCAGTAGCAGTCTTTTTCTCTCCTTAAAATCATATACTGCTATGTTTCTCTATTTACCAAATAGATTATAAATATAATTCGCACTATAAGAAAATAGAAATAGGGTAATTAACGAAACTCTCTCTATCACTCTTTGGAATCTTTTTTAATAACTCATTTGCTTCTTTCTTTTTATCTATAAGCAAATACAAACCACACTTTACCTGAGCATCATTCGTATTCCGCACAATTGACTTGATCTCCTTCCTGTCATTATCATCAAGCAAATTTAATCGCTTTTTTATTTGCCAGTCATTTAGTTTTAAATATATTCTTTCAGATGCTACGCTGATTAATTTTTTGATAATATATCTGGCTAATTCGAGTAATTTTAAATCACCAATCTTATCATATACTTGAATTAAGGTAAGCGCTGCATTATTCAATACATCTAATGTGCTTTCATTAATATCACTACAATCTACTTGATGATATAATTCAGCATAATCATACTTGTATAAATGCATCAAATCCTCTACGTTCAAACTACAAAACAATGGAACCGTGAAAGATTTATCTTCAACTACGACATATGATTGAATTTTGCTCTCATAAACACGGCTAGTAATAAAATTTTCTTTACCATTATTCGATACAAAGAAAGGATATATTTTGTCATCAATTTTTAAGTCAATCGTATAAAGATTATCTTCTTCTATAGCATGCTCCCCTCTATAAACCTCAACAATATGTTCAATCATCCTTTTTTCATTATCCGACATTTTTGAAAAGTCTTTTTCTATGTTAATCATTGTATTTTTGCAAATAGTATACCAATCGATAATAAAGTTTAATTCTTCTTCTAACCCCTCTCCCAATTTAGGATTACTATATGATAGTGGAATATCCCCAACTAGTATTTCATTATTTTTTTTTAGTTCAAAAAGAAATTCTGCATCATTAGCTAGCTCTTTAGTGGTGCTTATAATATCAAACCCAAATTTCTGAATATTCCAATAAAGAATAAGATTCGCACTTAACTGAACTTTTATGTCTCCGTCAGAATCCAAAATAACTGTATAGTCCTCATAAAATATTTTTCCATTAATACTTATTTTATTACATACTTTTTCTCCCATAAGCATCTTTACCTGTTTAGACATTGTAATAGGATACCATATATCAGCAGAAGTATTCTTTGTATAAAAGCAAACGTCGCCTTTTGATACGTTTCGCATAAAATCAAGTGGCGACGAAACTCCTAATGCTGTTGCTTTTAAACAATTATCTTCGTTAATATTTGTGATATCTATTGCCTTTGGAACGATTTGTCCTCTACCAGAGCCTTGCATTGTACATTCGTATATAAATTGTTTACAAATTCTCATCATTTCACTTGGTTTCTTTTCTAATTTGTTAAATGTAACACTTATTTTGCTTTTATTGTTCTTTTTTGAGGCTTGATCTAATATTCCTTTTATTTTAGACGGGTAAAGTATACTATAAAAAATCTCTTTTCTATTATCAGTCAATATTACTCGAAAATATAAAACTCCAGAATGGTTGTAGTAGTTTCTTAAATCTCCTAAATTAACTGGGTATTGTATTCTCTCCTTATTAATTTGTTTTCCTTCATAGTCCATACATCCTTTTATTTGAACTGGTATCTTACTCTCAAAATTATCTACACTAAATGTTGTATCATTATATACATATATATATATATCCATCCCACGAAAGTTCTTTGTCCATAGATGAAAAACTTTCATCTAAATATACATTTTCCTCCACAAGAGCTGTCAATGCTCCGATCGCTCTCTTTTCTATCTTTGTATTATTAATTTTATTGACTTTACTTTTATTGTTTGGCAATACAATCACCTCAAACGTATAATTTATTTCAATAATCCTTTAATAAATTTTCTTCTTTTTTTAAGTTATCATATCATGTACAAAAATAATGTCGAACCATGAAAGCAAAAAAGTAAAATCCAAGTAAGCATTTTTTGTAAGCTTATCCTTTTATAATATAGTTCCAGAACAAAGTATTGAGTTTATCCAAAGTTCCTATAACAGTATTGGATATCCATTATTTCCAGTTATTTTTTCTTGTTTCTTACTCTTTCACGTCTTTACTATCAAACTTTTCTATTTCAAGTACAAACTCATCATCAGATAATCTTTCAAGGGGAACTACCTTTCTTCCTCTTGGATGTATTGTTTTTAATCTTATTGCATACCTGCAGATCGTCCTTTTTAACCATTTTATTTTCATTTTTTCCTCCATGTACTCTTAATCTCCTACTCATCAATTAGTTACATAGAGCGTAGTAAAGACAAAGCGAAAGATAAAAATATAATTAGTATGAATGCGATATACTATTTTTACAACAAAGAGAAGGAAAATCACTTATAATATGACAAAATTTTACTTTATATGTGCTATTATGTTCGAAATTAAATTAGGAGGTTATTAGGATGCAATTCTTGGAAAATTTTCAAAAACAGACTCAGTTAATTCAGAACTTTAGAGAAGACGGTGCTTATCTAGCTTTAGTTATGGGAATTTACTTGGGTAGAAATGATATTTTCGAATTAGCAAATAATTCTTTAACTGATGGGAAGAGCGACAAAAAATAGATTTTATAGACTTAGATAGAGAAGAAGAAAGAATAGTTATTGCCCAAGGATATTTATTCATCCAAACACAGAGACGAGGCTCCAGCTAATAAAGCTGCAGATTTAAATACTGCTGTGGCATGGCTTGTCTCAGGCGATTTATCTGTTATTCCGATTGAACTCAGTAATATAATGAAAGAATGTAGAGAGGCCATTGAACAAGATGAAATTTCTACTATAGAACTTATTTACGTTCACAATTTATCAGATTCAATCAATTGTAGGCGTGAATTAGAAACTGCTGCAAAACACTCGGAAAAACATTTTTAGTCAAAAGGAATAGCTGTAATTCCCAAAGAACTTGGTGATAGATGGAAAGCCTATAGTTTTTCTATAACTGGAAAATGGCTTTATGATTTGTTTAAACAATATGGAGAAGATTTATTCTCAGCAAATTATAGAGGATTCTTAGGTGTTAAAGGAAAGCGAAAAAAAATAAATTTACAAATTAAGCAAAGTGCTGAAAAGGAGCCTCAAAATTTTGGGTATATAATAATGGTATTACCATTTTAACGCTTTCAGTTGATTCAGAATATACAAAGACTGAAACAAAACTTACTGGTATATCAATAATAAATGGAGCTCAAACGACTGGTTCTATCGGTTCTGTTGAAAAAAAGGATTCTCTTGAAAAAAACAAAGTAATATGCAGAGTAATTGAATGTTCTGATCCAGAAATCATAGAGAAATATGCTCGTAAAGAACTAGCGGAAATTGAAGATTGTTGGTACTTTGCCGTGGAATGACTCTAAATCTAATGACAAGTGCAATAAAAAAGGACATTAGCGAATATATGGATAATGAAAAAGAGTTTAATGAACTATGCAAAACCATAGGTTCACTCATTCAGGCAGTTATACCTACAATCTCATCTAATACTCCTGGCAAATTAGAACAATTGAAAAAAATGATTTGGGATAGTTGATTCATCATTTTTATTCAATAATTACTAAATATAGAGAACTAAAATTAAGAGACTCCGATTAAACCGGAATCTCTTAATTTTTTACTCTCAACTGATAAGAAATTTAATCTGTATATAATTAAAAAATGCCAATTGCCCAAAATCAAACTTTATCCTTATTTGACTTCAAATCAATTATTTCTAAGATTTACTTGCACCCCTCTACACATGCAACACCCTGCTCTTTATCTCCTTCGTCTTCCCAGCATTCCAGAAATTCTCCCCAAGATAACCGCATGTTCTTCTCGTAACATTCATTTTATTCTTATCCTTATTATGGCACTGAGGGCACTCCCACTCCATATCATCATTAATGATAATCTCCCCATCAAAACCACAAACATGACAATAATCTGATTTCGTATTAAACTCCGCATACTGAATATTATCATAAATAAACTTAACAATATCCTCTAACGCTTCAAGATTATTTCTCATATTCGGAATTTCCACATAAGAAATCGCTCCACCAGAAGAAATTACCTGGAACTGGCTCTCAAATGTAAACTTACTAAACGCATCAATCTTCTCACGAACATCTACATGATAAGAGTTTGTATAATATCCCTTATCCGTAATATCCTTAATAGATCCAAATTTCTTCTTATCAATCTCAGCAAATCTGTAACACAATGATTCTGCTGGAGTACCATATAATCCGAATCCAAGTCCTGTTTCCTCTTTCCAAGTATCCGTAGCCTGTCTTAAACGGTTCATCAGCTTAAGCGCAAACTCCGTACCACCTGGCTGTGTATGACTCTTTCCAGTCATTAACTTCGTTACTTCATACAATCCAATGTAACCAAGTGAAATGGTAGAATAACCACCATGCAGCAGCTTATCAATCTTCTCACCCTTTTCAAGTCTTGCAATGGCACCGTATTGCCAATGAATTGGACTTACATCGGATGTGATTCCTTCAAGAGATCTATGACGGTACATTAATGCTTCGAAGCAAAGGGAAAGTCTGTCCTCAAGAATCTGCCAGAATTTCTCCATGTCTCCATCTGCGATAATACCAATTTGAGGAAGGTTTAAGCTGACAACACCTTGATTGAATCTTCCTTCGAATTTGTATTGGCCGTTTTCGTCTTTCCAAGGGGATAGGAAGCTGCGGCAACCCATACAGCTAAATACGTTTCCTTCGTAGTTTTCACGCATTTTTTTTGCGGAAATGTAGTCTGGATATAGACGTTTGGAGGAACATTTTACAGCTAATTTAGTAATGTAGTCGTATTTTCCACCTTTTAGGCAGTTATGCTCGTCTAATACGTAGATTAGTTTAGGGAAGGCAGGAGTTACATAGACGCCCTTCTCATTTTTGATTCCCTCTAAACGCTGTTTTAGGATTTCTTCGATAATTAAAGCATTTTCTTCCACATACTCATCCGTTGGATCAAGATTTAAGAATAGTGTTACGAATGGAGATTGTCCATTGGTTGTCATAAGTGTGTTGATTTGGTACTGGATTGTCTGCACACCTGACTTTAACTCGTCCATAAGACGGTCTTCAATGAACTGTTCCATTAACTCGTCAGATATTTGGTCGCCGTATTTTTGGGCGTAATGTTTTCTATATTTTTCACGGCTTTTTCTTAGATATTTTCCTAAATGGCGAACGTCTACGGACTGTCCACCGTACTGGCTGCTGGCAACTGCGGAAATAATCTGTGTCATAACGGTACATGCAACCTGAAAGCTCTTAGGGCTTTCGATTAACTTTCCGTTCATGACAGTTCCATTGTCAAGCATGTCTTTTATATTAATTAGACAGCAGTTAAAGATTGGCTGTAAGAAATAATCTGCATCATGAAAATGGATCATTCCTTCTTCATGTGCCTTGGATACTTCTTCTGGTAATAAAAGACGTTTTGTTAAGTCCTTGGAAACCTCACCTGCAATTAAGTCACGCTGGGTAGATGCGATAACTGCATTTTTGTTAGAGTTTTCTTCCATTACTTCTTTATTGCGGTTCTGAATTAAGCTCAGGATTGATTCATCTGTTGTATTGGCTTTACGCACTAATTCTCTGCGGTAACGGTAAATGATATATGTTTTTGCTAAAACAAATTTACCTTCTGCCATTAACTTCTGCTCAATGATATCCTGAATATCTTCTACTTGCATTTTTTGAAGATTCATATTTTCAATGCCTGCAATAATTCCTTCGATTAGTTCATCGGATGCTTTTTCGAAGTCTTCTACTTCAATATTTGCCTTTCTAATGGCAACTAATATTTTATTTCTATCATAAGGAACTACTCGTCCGTCTCTCTTCACTACTTCCATCATATTCAAGCCTCTTTCCATTCTTTCTCTGCGTCACTCTATGGCGCACAAAAGCTGTTTTCGTAATATGTATTTATTTTTACGAAAACAGCTTCTTGATTATAACACATTCAATTTGACTTGTCTAGACCAGTTACTATATATAGTGTTTCCTTTTTTACCATTTACTATATATTGTACTATAACCGCATAATGCGCAAACCCTTGCTACAAGGCAGTTTTAGAAGCGGAAGTCTCTTTCACCCTCTTTTATCTTTCCAATTTTTTCAGTTGCACGCTGACGAATTAATAAATTAGTAATACCATTAAGTTCCTTCTGAATTACATTTTCTCCCTTTTGCTTCGTATCCTCTGACGCATAATCTTGCAGATACTCTTCCAATGTCATAAGTGCATTTGGCAAACAGCAATTGGCAATTTGACCTGACTTCACTAGTTTCATGAAACGGTCTCCTGTACGGCCTTCGCGGTAGCATGCGGTACAGAAACTTGGCACGCAGCCTAATTCTAGCAGCCAGTTTACTACCTGGTCAAGTGTACGATTATCGTTTACATCGAATTGGGCTGAATTATCTTCCTCAGGCTCTTCCTCTGCATATCCTCCAACGCTTGTTCTAGATGCACCACTGATTTGGGATACCCCGTACTGTAACACACGTTCTCTTGATTTCACAGACTCACGTGTAGAGATAATCAATCCTGTATATGGCACTGCAACACGAAGTACTGCAACGATTTTTGCAAATGTATCATCGTCAATTGCATTGGAAAATGTATCAGGATCAATATCGTCAGCAGGACGGATTCTTGGCACACTGATTGTATGTGGTCCAACGCCCTTATAGGCTTCCAGATGCTCGGCATGCATTAACAGACCTGTAAAGTCATAGCGATACATATTTAAACCAAATAACACGCCCAAACCTACATCGTCAATTCCACCTTCCATAGCACGATCCATGGCTTCTGTGTGATAAGCGTAGTCATGCTTTGGTCCTGCTGGATGCAGCTTTTCATAATTTTCTTTGTGGTACGTTTCTTGGAATAAAATGTAGGTTCCAATACCAGCTTCTTTTAACTTGGTATAATTCTCTACTGATGTCGCTGCGATATTGACATTGACACGACGAATTGCACCATTTTTGTGCTTTATACTGTATATAGTCTTGATACTGTCTAGGACATACTCAATTGGATTATTCACTGGGTCTTCTCCCGTTTCCAAAGCCAGTCTCTTATGTCCCATATCTTGCAGGGCGATAACTTCCTTCTTGATTTCTTCCTGTGTCAGTTTTTTACGGCAGATATGTTTGTTTTTTGCGTGATATGGACAGTAAACACAGCTGTTAATGCAGTAATTTGATAAATATAATGGCGCAAACATAACGATACGGTTTCCGTAAAACATCTGTTTAATTTCCATTGCTAAATCAAATATTTTCTGATTCTCTTCTTCCAGTTCACAGTCTAATAACACAAGTGCTTCCCTATGGCTTAATCCCTTACAGGCTTTTGCCTTTTCCAAAATGCTTTTAATTAATTCTTTATTTCTTTTGTTTTCTTTGGCAAACTGAAGGCTGTCTACTATCTCCTGGTGATCAATGAACTCTTCTGCCTTTGGTGACATTACGTTGTACATATCCATTTCTCCCTTTATTGTTTTTTTGTCTTTGCCTGCACGCTTTTTACGGAAATGCCTTCAAGCATTCCTAATTTTCCCGACAGGCTGCTGATTACGTTCTCTGGTGCATCGATTACAACGGAAATGATATTCACACCCTTTTCCCGGTAAGGAAGTCCCATTCTTCCCACAATATATTGATTATGTACATGCAGAAGCTGATTTACTGGCTCCACTGCTTTCATGTCCTCTACGATTATGCCAATTAGAGCTATTTTTGTTTCCATTTCCTTACCTCCTCTCGCTGTTTTTTTTAATAAAGCAAAAAGATCAACCATATATTCTTCTGAATACATAGCTGATCCAATATCTCAACTTACTTTATCAACTCTTACTCTTACACTCAGGCGAACCTTAAGTACTCAGAAAAGAGGAATTATCGTTAATTTGGTGCTACGGAAATCTCCCCAGCACTAAATTTTAATTCTCTCACCTTTCCATTATAAGATACCATCCTTGGAAATACAAGTATGAAAAGTCCTTATTTCTCCTTTGATAAATTAAGGATATCACGAATTTCTTCTTCAGTTATCTTCGTATACGCTTGCAATTCCTTTACGGATGGAGCCTGTCCTAATTCTTCTTCTAACTGCTTTGCAGCCTCACGAATCAGATTTGCTTTTGCAACAATGGTATCCTCTTCTGACTCTTCATTGCTCTCTTCGTCTATAGCAGCAATAATTGCCTGCTCTATGACATTTAACAGATACGCTTCTTCTACTGCCTCTGCTACGCCATAAAGCTCATTGACAGCCATCACAAGTCCCATGTTTCCTTCCTGAATCAGATCTTCTACACGAACCCCTTTATTCTTGTGCTTTTGAACAATCGAAATTACATCGTGAAGAAATCCATTAATCAGATGCTGCTTATTGCGCTCTTCTCCTCTCACAAGCTCTCCTAAGAATACTTCCTTTTCATCTTTTGTTAAATGCTCCACTTCCTGAAGTTCTTCTTTATACATTTTAAGGAAAACAGAATCTTCTTCGGTTACTTTCTCTTCTTCTGGAATCTCTACTTCCTTCTTTGGTGGTACGTAGACAAATCCTTCTACTTGTATTTTATTCTCTGCAAGATATGCATATACGGAATTAAACTGTTCTTCTGACAGTTCTACATCACCTAATAAATTAGCTAATTCTTCTTTGGAAATGCGGTTTTCCTGAACTCTTGCCACTTCCATAATCTCTTTTAACATCTCTAAAAATTTACCTTGTTCTATCATAACGTCTCTCTTCCTGTTCTCATTTACTCTTACATGATTTATTATGTCCATATTATCCATTCCATCCCATGTCCGTCAAGTATTTTCTTTTCTATCAGACTAATTTTTACAAGCTGTTCGGTGTTCACAAACATATGTTCGTTTTTTTAGACTTTTACAAAGGCTTCATCACACTAAATAAAACTCTTTCGAATATTATACCCTATAATAAAAATATGAATAGCACCCATAATGACAATAAAAATATAACTAAACTTTGTTACTTCTAATAAGGATTTTGCTATCCAGTAATAAAGCAAGAAAATTTTTAGTATGTAAAACACAACATTGATGCACATGTATAAATTCATTACGATACTATCCCTACTCAATTTTAGTGTACTTAATTTCTTAATATTTTTTAACATAGTCAATCGCCAGTTATTTATACCTAACCATATCGAAAAAATAAAGTATCCATCCGTTAGCTTGAACGGTGACAGGCAGTTAATGATGATTGAAATATTTGAAACGATAAGACACTTACATATCTCATTTGAAGGACTTATTGAACATAGGAAAATACTTACAGCCGTAATCATTAAGTTACAATACATTCCCCCAAAAAGAACAGTTAATTTATCTCTTTTAGGTGCTATTTGCAAACTTCTAAATTTAATCACCCACTTAGGCATAAATCCTAAATACAAATAAACACCGATTTTTTCAATTCCAAGTCTGTTGTAAATTCCAAATAGCACGTGGCCAAATTCATGGAGAAATAGTGAAACAGCAGACAAAACAAAAGTAATCAGAAATGCTGATAAATAGGAACTCTTATATGTTAAGATGTTCAGATTAAAGATTTTCGTTACTGCCTCCCAATGAAAAGCAGAATAGAAAAATATCGAAAGTAAACAGATATTACATAAGGTTATAATCCATTTTGAAATAATAACACTCCTGTCAGAAACTATATAATTGCTAAATTTTTTTTCGAATAACTTGATTGACACAATATCAATCTCATTATTCATTCGTTTTTCTGTCTCTTCATTTAGAAAGAAGCCATTTTTTCTTAACTCATTTATGAATGTTGACATGTTAATATTAATACTGTTTTGTTTACAGTAATCTTCAATCTGGTTGACAGAGTGCTCTCCATCGAATAATGCCAATAACTGTTGTACGGAATTCAAACTTCTGCAGCGCAACTTTACATAACGGTTTAACTCTCTGCTTCCAAATATGATGACGTTATCTCTTTCTTCTAAATATTCCATATCAGTAATTAGTTTGGGATTATCATTCATCAAATCACCCCATTCTATTTATAAATTCTTTAATGTTATGAATCAGCATCTTCATATCCGCCTTATTAGACTTTAGACTGTATAATAATGTCAATAATCTTTTCACCATTACTTTTATCAATGTACACTTATATGGCATCGTTTCTTTGTTATCCAATTCTCTGCACCATGCACTACAAACTTTTTGGCAAGAGCAGCTTTGGCAGCTTTCTGGTGGAGTAACCATACAGTATGACTTTCTCAATTCATCAAGTGTTACTTCCTTATCTTCAAAGTCAAATAAAATATCTTTTGACATACTGCATGTTAGTAATTGGCCGTCCGTATTCATAGTCAAATTATTAACACCACAAGTGCATGTATTTCTGACATCCGCTTTTGACAGTATATTAATAACTAAGTTCGTCAGTTGTATATCATACAATTGACATTGTTCACTAAATAATTCTTTTAACAATAGTTCTATATAATCATTGATAAACTTTTTGTAAGTCTTATAATTCTCCCGATAGACTTTTATACTGTCATCAGAATAAATAATATTCGTTATGATAAACTGAAATCCCAATTCACGAAATTCTTCAATAATATCCTTTGCCATATCATGATAATACTGTTCTATAAGAGAATCCGATATTGAAAATTCAACTGTTAGCTGCTCTTTATTATTAAACTGTATAATATTATTGTAAATTTGTTGGAAGCTTCCCTTACCATTTACAAAAAACCGATTGCTATCATTAACAGAAATTGTACCATCCAAGCTAATTGTAATAAAAACATGATAGTTCCGTAACTCATTGTACCAGCTATCACTCAGTAATACTCCATTTGTCACAATCGAATACTTTGGAATTTTAATTTTATTCGTATTGCAATATTCGTTTACAAATTGAATGCATTCTATGATAAATGCGTAGTTTAGAAGTGGTTCTCCACCAAAAAATTGAATGATATCAATTCCATCAGGATAATTTTTTTGTAACTCCAGAAACTTATCTCGAAAAGTATCCATATCTATCATATTACTTCCACGATTATTTTCATAAGTTCCACAATTAGCAAAGCAATACTTACATTGCAGATTGCATGAATTCGTAACAAGTATATACAATTTCGATAACCTGTTATCCAAAGAATGTATATATAACTTTTTATTCGCATGTTTATCCAATTCTTCTGAGGAAAAAGTGCATGATTCAAAATTAAAATAAACATCTTTTTCATTCACAGCTAACTTATAACTCATGATATCTCCTTAAATTGTCTTATAATCGTCAACAATTGCTCCATCGTAAAGTTCTATGGTTCGATCAAAATAATCAAACACTTGCCTGTCATGTGTTACAATAAATACAACTCTTTCCTTACTAATCTCCTTTAGCATTTTCATTACTACCTGTGTCATAGTGGAATCCAGAGCTGCTGTTGGTTCATCTGCAAAAATTACCTTTGAATCATTAACCAGAGCCCTTGCAATTGCTACCCTTTGACATTCTCCTCCTGACATTTTATAAATTTTATTTTTAGCAAGCTCCTGAATTCCAAGCTTATCCAAATATTCCAGTGCCTTTTCCCTATTTTTATAATCATTCGAACTGACCAGCACATTATCAAGAACATTCAGATACGGTATTAAAAAATGCTTCTGAAAAATAAATCCAAAATCTTTTCTTCTCATCTCCAATATCTGTTTATTCTTCAGTTTTGTAAGTTCCACATCGTCATACCAGATTTCACCCCTTAAATTATTGTTTTTAAAACCCGCCAGAGAATACAATAAAGAACTTTTGCCAGAACCTGAAGCACCAACAATTCCATATAATCCATTTTGCTCAATCTTCAAATTAACATTTTTCAAGGCAATATTACTCTTATAAAATAGAGTGATATCCTTGCATATAATCCTTGTCATTCCTATTCCTCACCTTCTATAATTGAAATACAATCCATTTTCTTCGTCAATTTCAGTATTGGAATTGTTGATAGAATACACAACGCAATAACTAATATTAGAGGAGAAGTAAAATACTTCCCATCTACAACTGCAAGTTTCTGTCCATTTTTAGCAAAATAGCCACCATTCAATCCTATTCCTATTCCTATGCTTAGCAAAATTCCAACTACAGTTCCTCCTAAGACAATACTAACCATCTCACCAAATATTCGCTTAACCACGAATCCCCTGCTATAACCTAAAGCCATTAAAATTCCAAACTCTTTCTTCCTTTGAAGATAATAAATGTATAAAACAAAGAACAAGGTAAATGCTGTAATAAGTATGATTACAAAGTTGAGAACAATCAGTGTTACTTCCATCATCTTTCCAGATGACTCCAAATCATCTTCTTCATTATCTTTACAATATAATTTATAATCTTCTCCTTCTTTTCCGCTCAATTTTACATTTTCATCTTTAGATAAAATTGCACCCAGTTGTGCATCTGCGAGTTTATATTTATTTTTTGCATACGGTAGGGATGCCATACCGTACAATGCATCTCCATCAATTAATCCAACAACCTCATATTTGCCTGTAAGTGAATCATTACTATCCACTTCACTTCCTACCATATCTCCTATGACAACACCTTTATTCTTGGCAATATCCATATGTAATACGATTTCATTTTTCCCATCTTTGGGATATCTGCCCTCAATAAGCTTACTTCCTGTTATTTCTTCTAGCTGTTTAAATTTATTCTCATCTAGAAACCAAACATATGCTGAAATTCTTCCTACCGCACTATTAATAAATATATCACTTACATAGGTTGACGCAATAAATGAATCCGAATCATAAATATTCTGGTCAATTTCTTTATCCAATGGCATTACCACATCCATATTAGAAAGTGGTTCTACCCATGCATGATAAGTTGATGATGTGAAAGAACTAATTATCATTTTACTAACATATAACAAGCAAATGCTTAAAATTACTGTGAACATTAAAGCAATAAACTTCTTCACGTTTCCCTTAATATATTTCATTGTTGATAATGGTTTCACTTTCCTTATTCTCCTTCTCTATAATACATTTTAAATATTTATGTTTTATCATTATTAAGCTATCTACAGCTTGTCTAAATTTGTCTATTTCCTTTCTTGCTTTAAATTTATTGATTAATTTTTCTAACGTCAAATAACATTTTTTCCATGCTAATCCAATCTCTTTCATCTCTTGCATCTGGGGTTCTGTAATATATCCAAGCTGATAACCGCTATTGGCTAACTCATAATAAAACCCTCCATAGGAACCTTTACATAAACTTTTTGCAATTAGTGTAAGCTGTGTTTTTAAAATACAAAAACTTTCTGGTTTCTCTACATTGTCTATTTCTTTTAAGCACTCTTTAATTTTAGTATTTAACTCATATAATCCATTTAGATTATATAACCTTTTCACCTGCTCCAGCCAATTTTTTTTTAATGTATCATCTGAAGGGTCTCTAATTTCACCATTTCCACTTTCTAAAAAAACTATTTCATGTCTTGGTGCAAATGGAATGCATTTACTCTCTCTTGCCTTCCGATATTGTTCATAACTTATATGTATAAGTTTATTTGAAAAAGCATCCTTGATTCCTAATGTAAATCCATCAGAATCATATCCTATAATCGCCGATGTAGAAACTCCTGACAAGACTGTGCTCTTTTGCCTCAAATTCTTATTTTGTAAAAATAAACTTATAATCTCCACAATCACTGGTGTACCCTTAGTAATAGTATCTTGAATCAGCTGAACTTCAGTATCCCCATCATCACTCCGAATACTATGATAGTTAACATTCCAAAACTTGCATAAATCTTCTTCAAAACCTCTTTCACTATTTAGTATGATTGGTGTTTTTATTACATTATCCTTGTAGCGTATACTGATAACCATACATTGCTCATTCGTGATTCCGGCTGATATAAACATTTTAGCTGGATCGATATTTTTCTTTAAGAATTTCATAACCATGTAATAACTATCCAGTCTGCAATCAGTAAAATATTGTTTCTCGTCATTCCAAAATTCTATCATACGGTTCATGGTAACACCTCACTTCACGTTGTACCTACCTAAAATTTTATTACATCTCCGAATTCCAGCATTTATTTTTGCAATCTTGCCTTCTTTTTGAAGTATAATAATGCGCGATAAAACCCGCTTTATAAGCAATAAATTTGCAAGACATTTTGATGAAATATTTCTCCCCTCATACTGTATGTTTTCTTTTCTAATATAACAGAAATTGTTACAAAGATTTGTAGCCCAACATTTTTTGCACTTACTTCGGAATTCATTTTTTACTAACTGGGTTACCTTTTCTGACTGCCACATTTCACTTGAAAAATCCCCTAATTTATATATATCCTCTAGCATATACGTACAAGGTGCAACGCTTCCATCAGCTGTAAATGTCAATTGCGTTAAGCCAGGGCCACATGTTCTGTGTTGACACTGCTTTTTCGAAATATTTTGTATTATTTCAATTATCTGTGTATTCACCATTATATTTTCTTTTCCAGACAGAAGCTCGTCTATAAAATAATCAACTATCTCTTGATAGATTTTTTCAACAATAGACAGTTCTTGTTCTGTTATATTCAATGAATTATCCTTACTATTTTCTACAAGACAGATAATTCCAACTTGAAGTCCCATGCTTTTTACTTCGTCCATCCACCTTTTTACAGCCCCATCTTCATAATGCTTTACATGCTCATTGTTAATTGTCATTTCATAAATAATTGGATTTTTCATTTTATGCTGATACTGTTCGACTACGTCTTTCACTTTTATAAAACTGCCATGACCTGTAATATTTATCCTAACTGCATCATGTATTTCTTTCGGACCATCTATACTTATTGTTAGACTAACATTATTTTCATTAATTGCTCGCACCATGTTTTCAGTTAAACTGATACCATTAGTTACAATTCCATAATTAGGACAACTTATATTTCTCTTCTGACATAATTCATTAACAATATGTATAATACTTTCCAGCTTTTCAAAATCTAATAGTGGTTCTCCACCAAAAAACTGAATATATTCAATTCCTTCCTCGTATAATCTAAAAACGTTTTCTAATGCAATTCGTAAATGGTTCAAATCAATACTCACCGATGTACTGTTTCCTGATATATTTCCGTAATCCATATAACAATAACCACACCTAAGATTGCAAGAATTATTAATTAATATAGCTAGTTTTCGTAGTTTATGAGTTTTTATAAACGGCTCGATTCCTGTATCTGTAAATTTCTCTTTTTCTATTTTATCTATCAAACTGTTAATCCTGTCATTAGGAATTTTTAGTATTTGGCCTGATTGTGTATAGTATACTTTATACTCTGAATCCTGTAATATTTGTACATAATTCACTCTATCACATCCTAATCAGTTTAGTTAGGCAACTCATATAAGTCACCTAACTAAACATGTTATGTAATTCTGTTGCATGTGTTAATTACTAGCAGCAGCAAAATCCGCCGCCATTACCTGGGCATACAATTTCTTCAAGAGCCTCAATATCTTCAATAACAATTTCCTCTGTTTCTAATTGTTTGTTTTCCATGCTTCATTCCTCCTCTCGCATATATTTATGCCAAACAATACATTGGTTAAAATAATGTATCTAAGCACCTCACTAAGATACTACCCCAAAATTCAGCTTTTCTCCCTAATTTTCGGATAATTGCAAATATACTTATATAACTTAGGAACACTATCCAAATCACCCAGATTTGTGTTATTAAATTCAACATTTAATACTTCTTCTAACTCTTGCATTATGCACATAATAGCTATTGAATCCAGTCCTAAATCACTGAACGAATCTGCCTCCTGTAATTCCTTCTCTGAAATATCAAATCTAGTTTCAAGTATCTCATATAAACATTGAATATCAAACTCCATCTAAATCCCCCCATAATATCTTGTGGACCAAAGTTAAAATAAACGCATAATTCCCTTCTATATTTTAACAAAAATTATTATATATAATACAATTTCTGTATTTTTTCTTTTGCATAATTTATTATATTATTATTACTATTTTTTGTCAACTCAGAAGTTTGACCGTTTAATAATCAAAGAATACCCTGCAGACCGTATAAAACCTGCCGCAAATTGAATACAAAATTATCCATTCCATCCCATGTCCGTCAAGTATTTTCTTTTCTATCAGACTAATTTTTACAAGCTCTTCAGTGTTTACAAACATATGTTCGAGTGTTATAATGTGTCTAGAATCATTTTTATGGAGGAAGTTTATGCAACAGTCAACAAAATATCCAGTGGATATCATTGCTGCATTTAATCCAGTAGGACAGATTAAGCCATTATATCTTCGCGTTGAGAATGAATCACACGAACTAATCACAATGACGATACAAAAGATATTAACCCATAAGACTGAAAATTATGGCGGACTGCACTGCATTCATTACTACTGCGAGATTACGCAGACAGGTGGAGAACCGTTTTTTGGTGATGTGTATTACTATATTGAAACACACAAGTGGATGATATATCATCACACTTAAACAGAATTTCTAAAACGAAATGAGGTGAACCAAATGAAACCAATTATTTTTCATATCGACGTGAATAGCGCCTTCTTAAGCTGGGAAGCAGTCTATCGTCTTAAGCATCGTATGGAGTCTTTCGATCTTAGAACCATTCCATCTGCTGTCGGCGGTGATAAGGAGAAGCGTCACGGCATTATTCTTGCCAAATCAGAACCTGCCAAGCGTTACGGTATCAAAACTGCTGAGACTCTTAATGATGCCTTGAAGAAATGCCCTGACCTTGTCATTGTTCCACCACGTTATGATTTATATGAGAAGTGTTCCAAAGCTTTCATGGATATTCTCTCAGAGTATTCACCAAAAGTGGAACAGTATAGTATTGATGAAGCATTCGTTGATATGACCAACAGCAGTTCCTTATTTGGTTCACCTGTAGTTGTCGCCAATCTGATTAAAAACCGTATTCGTGAGGAGCTTGGATTTACAGTCAATATTGGCGTAGCTCACAATAAGCTTCTTGCTAAGATGGCATCTGATTTTAAGAAACCAGATCTTGTACACACCTTATTCGAGTGGGAGATTCCTTCTAAGATGTGGCCACTTCCTGTAGGAGACTTATTCTTTGTAGGCCGGGCAACTACCAGGAAACTTAAGAATCTTGGTATTTACACAATTGGAGACCTTGCCCGAAGTGACTTATCCATTATCAAATCCCATCTTGGAAAGCATGGTGAATTAATTCATAATTATGCCAATGGTATTGATACTTCTCCCGTTGTAAGAGACGCACCAGCGAATAAGGGATATGGTAACTCCATCACCATTGACCATGATGTAACAGATTCTGAAGAAGCGAAGAAGATTCTGCTTTCCTTATGTGAGACCGTATGCAGTCGTCTCCGTAAAGATTCCGTTTTGATATCTGTTGCTTCTGTTTCCATTAAGAACTGTTACCTTGCAGGTGGAAGTCATCAAAAGACCCTACTCTCACCTACTAATGTGGTTCCTGAACTTCATAAACATATATGCCAACTCTTTGACGAACTATGGGATGGTTCTCCCATTCGTCAATTAGGTGTTCACACTTCCCGCGTAACCAAAGAAGGGAACCAGCAGTTAAATCTGTTTGATATGGACATGTTCGTTAGACAAAGTCATCTTGAAAAAGCAATTGATCAAATTCGTGAAAAATACGGTGAGGATTCGGTTCTACGTGCCAGCTTTATAAAAGGAGATGTTGACCATATGAGTGGAGGCATTCAGAAAGAACATCGCAATCCGGATAAGGATGATATTCTCTAAATCTAAAAAGTGCGTGTTTTTCCAAAACACGCACTCGATCTATACTCGATTCATTATTTAATCTTTCATAGGCAATAATTTTCTTCTTTATTCCGGCCTTTGCTTTGCCCGATTTAGAATTAACTCATCAAGCACCGACTTATACACTAGAATAATATGTGCATCGATAAAACAGTACTTATTTACGATAAACTCAATTGTTTTATAAATAAACGCAATTGAAAGTGCAGCAATACTACATACAGTAATCCACCATAAGAATCCTTGAGAAAGGATAAGAACTATGGTCAGAATGTATGCAAACAGAACAAACATATACTGCTTGCTGATAGACAGTGCCAAATGCATACAATCAAGCAAACGTTCTAGCATTTTTTGTAAGGTTACCATATCACGATCTTTTAACGTATTATACATGTCATCATGAATTTCCTTGTTACTCAGTTTGGTACTATCATATTTTTTTTCTATGATCAACTTTTGATAGCAAAAGAAATATTTATTATAACGACTTGCTCCTAATTCTTTTGTAATCAGCTTTTTGAACACACTTGACAAACTATTCACCAACCTTTCTTGCCTTGGTATTCCTGTTTTTTTACTAATGTTTATTATAAACTATTCTGATATTATATTATTCAAATGCCACTAAATTGTTTAAGGTTTCCAGTAACTTTCAATCACATTATTCTTTGGTTTTTCGGCATCCTGTTTTGCGCATATACACCAAAAATCCATGTTCTATTTTTTTCCCCTTTTCATATTTCTCTATTAGTGATATAATGTTTCGAAGCGTAAAAATAAGAACTGTAATCGGAGGTAAACATATGTCAAAAGTAACAGTCATGAACCATCCACTGATTCAACACAAAATCGGAATCATGCGAATGAAACACACATCAACAAAGGAATTTCGTGATTTGGTGTCTGAGGTAGCAATGCTTATCTGCTACGAAGCTACACGAGAACTTCCTCTAGAAGACATTGAAATAGAAACCCCGCTTGTTAAAACAACTGTGAAAGAAATTGCGGGCAAAAAATTATGTATCGTTCCAATTCTTCGTGCTGGCCTTCATATGGCAGACGGAATACTAAACTTAATACCAAACGCTAAAGTTGGTCATATTGGTATGTATCGTAACGAAGAAACTCTTGAACCGATTGAATATTTTTGTAAACTTCCACAAGACGCAAACGAACGTGAAATTTTTGTTGTAGATCCTATGCTTGCCACTGGTGGTTCTGCTATTGCAGCTTTAAATAGTTTAAAAGCAAGAGGTATTCAGAAAATGCATTTTCTATGTCTAATTGCAGCACCTGAAGGTGTAAAAGCATTACAGGAAGCTCATCCAGATGTAGAAATTTACATTGGTGCATTAGACGAACGTCTAAACGAAAATGGCTACATTATTCCTGGACTAGGTGATGCTGGCGACAGAATCTACGGCACCAAATAATTGTACTTAAGTAATATCTCTTTTACAGATAGCAATGAAGCAATAAATTGGCTCCCTCTAAATAAATTCAATTATTTAGAGGGAGCTGTTTTTTACTGTACTGAGAATTTATAAACAGTTACAGAGTTAAATTCCTCTTCCGCTTTTAAAACACTGTTTGGAAAGTTTGGTGTGTTAATTGCGTTAGGGAAGTTCTGTGTTTCAAAGCAAATTGCATCGTATGGTTTATAGGTTGCACCATCTTTGCAGTTACTCTGATTTAGGTTGTTGCCTGTATAAATCTGTATGCCTGGACGATCTGTATAGACTTCCATGAGTCTGCCACTCTTCTCATCCCACAATTTTGCAACCAATTCTGCATCATCATCTTGTCCTTGATGAAGAACAAAGTTGTGATCATAACCTTTTCCTTGATGTAACGGTTTATAATCTGCATGAATATCCTGGCCGATTTTCTTCATGGTACGAAAATCCATTGGAGTGCCTTCTACATCTAGGAACTCACCAGTTGGAATTAAAACATCATCCGTCGGTGTAAACTGGTCTGCATAAAGTTCTACTTTCTGCTCCAAAACAGAACCACTTGCATGTCCAGCAAGATTGAAATAAGAATGATTTGTAAAGTTAATAACGGTATCTTTATCTGATACCCCCATGTACTCAATCACTAATTCATTGTCTTCTGTTAAGGTATATGTTACAGTCACATCAAGATTTCCTGGGAACCCCTGTTCCATATCCTTGCTAAGTCTTGAGAACTCTACAGAGAAAGAATCTTCTTCCTCAAAGGAATCTGCTTCATACACTACCTTATTGTAAGCTGGACTTCCACTATGAAGATTATTTCCATTATTATTTTTCTCAAGCTCATAAGTTACGCCATTTAATTCAAATTTTGCATCTTTAATACGATTTGCATGTCTACCGATGAAAGCTCCTAAACTAGAACTATCATTTACATATCCATCCAAATCATCATAACCAAGTACCACATCTTTCATATTTCCATTTTTGTCTGGTACTAAAATATTCTTAATAACTGCCCCGTAATTAAGCAAGGATACTTCCATACCATTTTTGTTTTTTAAAGTATAAACATTAACCTGCTCTCCTGTTTTCAATTTGCCAAATGGCTTAACTGTTAACTTCATTTACTACACCTCTCTCATATTTCTTTTCTAAGTCTTTATAACACTCTTCTGGAAGGACATAAAACATTCCCTCCCTTAGATATGTGTTTCCCTCCAATACTATAGAATATGTCTTATCTTCAATCCAGACATATCTTCCATTCCCTTTTCGAATTCGGTAAGTTAAAACTGGTAATTCCTGTTTTCCATTATCCATACAGGCTTTCAGTTCATGTTCTATTCTTTCATAATCCATAGGATGTAGAATCCTGCCCCACATAATAACGCCACTGTAAACTTCATGAATGGCATAACCAAACTGTGAAAAATTAGATGACACATATTCAATTGGCCATCCTTCTTGCATCTTCCAGCTCACTACATATTTATTATGCTGGCTTAAAATTCGGCTCAAAATCTGTTTTTGTCTAAGAGTCGTATCAAATAAACCTTTATATTCGTCTCGATTTAAGATAATATTATAAATTCCAAGAATGCCTATCGCTTCTCCATCACGATCCAAAACAGGAATCCGATTGATTCTAATAAAATAATCTTTTCTTCCCTTTGGTCTAATCGTATGTATTGCGTTAATTTCAGCCTCCTTAGTTCGAAGTATATTTTCCTCTGATAATTGAATGTACTTTGCGACCTCTTCTTCCATAAAATCTTCATTCCTAAAATTACTACATAACTCTACGTTATTATCCAGAAGAAAATGACGATTGGCTACTAAAAATATACCTTCAGAAGTTTTATAAAATAATCTTGGAACTAAAAGTGACATATATTTTTCATACATCGCCTTATAAGACTGTTCAAAAAAGCAAACTGTAACATGCTGATTCTCATACGGGATTACATTGACCTGTATATCAACCTCTAACTCTTGTACACCTCTATGAATCTCTACATTGTAAAAAAACTGTCTTCTTTGTTCGATAATTCCCCGGCGAAGCCATGCTTTATAATTCTCGCCAACTAACTCCTTTACATTTTGGGTCTCATTTCCAACAATCTTTTCCGCATTGTGATTCTTAGCAATAATTCTTCCAGTTTTATTGATAAAAATAATGATAGGGAAATCAACATAACTAGCTAAGTCCTGAAACATCTTTTGGGCATTCACTTTCATTCAAGGTACCTCACTAATTTACTTTCCTATTTGTTTCACATTTCATTATAACAAAAGAAATCAGTAACGCAAGAAATTATTTCTTAATTACTCTATAAAAATCCAAATTTTAAAAGTTTTCTTTAAATTCTCCACAAAATATACAATTCTTATTGTCCGCCATACAATACTCACAAGGACTAACTTTTATCGGTTGTTCGGCCTGGTAACTAACCATCGCACCTATAGTTGATTTTAATGGTTCCATCATATCTCCCTTATAACACACACCAATTTGCTCTCCATGTACTAATTCCAGCATCTTTTTTCCTTCTTCAATTGGCATTCCAAAATACCCTGGCCCAAATCCTCTAGAAAACCAGACAGTTTCAGATTCCCCAATCTGATCTCTTGTAAGTTTTCTAAAATTTTGCGTAAGTATATTACGCACAAGATCCATACAGGCATTCTGAATAAAATAGAAATTCAGCTCTCCTGCCTTATTATCCTCATAGGATTCTGGACTACAGGTAACAAGATATACCATAGCTGACTTTA
>CALFNR010000104.1:0-7223 GCA_937903005.1 uncultured Lachnoclostridium sp.
GATCATCTTCCGTCAGATCTAAAACAGATTTATTATCCTGATTGTCGTACACATAAATCAACCACGAGTCCAAATCATTCAAGTATCCAGTAATCGTACCGGGCGACAGTTCTCGTAGTACCATATCTCTGCGATACGCTTTCAGCAGGCTTTTGGTCTCTGAATTAAAGGCAGCAACTTTTTCGGCATCAAATGTTTTGATTGGTTTACTACGATTAGCTCTCGCCATCGTCATCGACCTTCTTATACTTTGCTTCCAGTTCCTCCAAACGCTTGCGCTGCTCAAGCTGAGATACCTCTTGTTCTGCTACACTATCACGTAACTTGCCGGTCGGAGTAATCACTACTTTATACTTCAACGGTAAATAGATAGTACCCTGCTTCTGATAGCTATAGTGATAATGACCACCTGTAGTCTTGATCTGGTATCGGACAAAATCGCGTTGAAATATCTCTTCGCCTGCATTCAAAGCATTTACAATCACTTCTTCATAAGCTCGTACAAAATCGCGTGCAAAATCTTGTGTGATATTCATTTTTTGAGCAATTGCTTTTACAATATTTTTTGTTGTCATTTAATCACCCCTATCAGTTGATATATACTGTCTTTTTGGATGTAATTGATATTGTTACTTCCGTGTCCGTGAAACATGACAACCAATCGTTGAGAGTCCAATAATTGTTGTCATACCAAACACAGTAGCCACCATAATCTGGATCGTATTCCAATACACCTGAGAGTTCTTGTTTGGTTGTTGATTGTATCCCAGACATCATGCGTAATTCAAACCTTCGACACACTTATGATAAAAGGCGTTTGCATCATAGCCGCGCATACGAGCAATGATATAGAGAGCATCCCAATCGTCATTACACATATAATACTTGTGTCCACAGGTTTTTACCAGACGGCGGTTCTTGTTCTGCTTGCGGAGTTCCTTAACTTCGGAAGTCTGTAAAATAATCAAAAAATTTTCCCTTTCGTTTCTAAATTTGGAGCATAGCTCCTTAAATAGATCAATCAGATTTTTGTCAAAATTTCTTGTAAAAAATTGTTGTCAAATTTTCTTGTCAAAATTTCTTGTCAAAAATCGTTGTCAATTTTTTTTTGCTACATATTTAGTATTCATAATAGTAAAGTAAAAAACCTCCTCGTCACGAGGAGGTTTCCTTTAGTTAAAGCACTCGTCGTACAAAACATCAATATTGTTATCGACCAATTGATGTTCACCGACGTTTTTGAAGTTTACGAGAAACTTAAATCTCTGCATGTTCGATTTAGCTTTGGAATCCCATGCATAAATCTTTTTATTCGACGCATTTATCTTTTCTAAATAACCCCAAAAAATGAGTTCCGGCAAATAAGTCATACGCAGCGAGCTGTATGAGAGATGTAACCAATTACTAAATGCAAGAAGAGATACATTGAATTCATTATCCGAATTTGCAATAGCTTTCGCATAACATAAAAATGCAAGAGCTACTTTACGAGTTTTAGGTTTATCAAATCTCTTTTTGATTTCCTCAAGGTCGTGAGAGGAGATCTTCACGATAGTATTCTCGCGTAATCTGTTTTTATCATGAGCGGCCCGATAGACAATCTGATTGACGTTGATCTCCGTGACATCCAAAAAGATGTTTTGGCCAGTAGCCCACGAAAAGATTTTCTCTTTCACTGTCAAAGGGTCAAGTCCCTGTTGCAAGAAATATTTCGACATCAGATAACAATGCTGATACATGCACCGTTCATTCACCCCTTTGCCGTTTAATAAATCTTCCACCAGTAAAACTTCGTTAATCAAATAATCTGCTCCATTCTGTAATGATTTCCTAGATACTCGTATTCACCATCTGGGTCTCTCATAGGCAGAGCAGTCTCGACATTCCGTAAGTTTGATAAGATGCCCTCGCCTCCTACAATCCAGATAAATTTCTTATTCTTCTTTGGATGTCTCTCATAGCACACCCTGACAATCAAGTTCGCAAGTTCACACGGATTCGGACACACATCCAGACACTGCAACCGATACGAATTGTAAAAGGCTGTCCAATCTGGGGTGTCAACATATTCCGTTGTAGATTGACTTGCCGCCAAACCGATAGCTCGCCGGTATTCCTTTACAACCTCGTTGTTCTCTTTCAAAAACTTTTTGTAGATAATTTCAAGTTTGTTCAGTTTTGATTCATCTATAGGGATAGATGGATCAATCATAATAGTCCAGTCAAAGTTACGCTGAAAAAAATGTTCCGGCAAGTTCAAATCTTTTGCTATATGATAGCGTATCTTGTACTTGTTCTTTCGTCCTTTTTGCTCTTGATGCCACGACTCAAGCTGCCAACAGAGACGATTCATATTGCTGTTTGCCTGAGATAAGTGCTTCATACTTGCATAATAGTCAGAAGCATACTTCATAAAATAGGGGAGAGGTCTGCCATACTTGGCGATATAACGCGGAACATTATACACAACTCCCGTCTTCGCAGAATCAATAACCTTGCCGTTAATGACTGACAACAGATCTACAAAAGACTCATACTGTTGTTTCATTTTTTCTGACTGAGGCTTTTTATTATGATAAGCGGTAGCGTAATTTGATACCTCTCCAATCATATTACTATGGTCTCTCAGTATCATATCAGCTCGGTTCTCCAAAGTGTCAGCTTCGTCTAACACTGTGATCTTATCTTCTATATCAATGGTGATTGGTGCATCTCTATGAACACCCTTCATCATGATTTTATTGTCAGTGACAAAAACCAAGTCTCCGTCAAAGTCACAGCCGTTCAATCGTTGGGGAGTAATCGAATGGCCATTTACCATACACACGTTAACCAGATGCTTACAATATTTGTTCGTCAATTCATTGTTGACAGCATTCAAAATCACGTGCTCTGATCGGCATATGTGCGGATTACGCTCGATCAGATATTCACCGTTAAATTCTCCTTCGCGGTTAAACGTAAAAAATTCATCAGCAGCAAGGCAACCAGTAGGGGAGAGACCACCTATATGTTCCATCAGCATAATCAGATCCGGGGCAATAAATTTAAAGCACGCCTTCAAATACAACTTACCACACTTCATGTCATCAATCTTTTTGTCAATCAGAGAGAAGATGTAGCTGCGCACGCTTTCTTCATCAATCATGCGTCTATCCTTCAGCAATGCTTCCATGTACTGATTCAGACCTTTGTGTTCGTCCGCGAACAAGCCGAGAAACGCATACAAAGCAACTGGTTCACCAGACAAGATGCGTTCCATGTTGTGTACGGAATAAGCAGCCAGCGGCGCAAATTCATCAAACGGTAAATCCAAGTCCTGTAAGATCTGATAGTTTGCTCTGGTATAGATAGGCTCCTCGTCAAGAGAGAAGTTCCATTTCGCTATACCGATACAGTGATTATATTTGCGAAACAGTTCCCAATAACGCTCCCAGTCAGTATATGTTCCCGTATCTTTAAGATACTTCTTACCTTTATACATGCTCTCGCACATGATAATAGCTGGAGGAGCGGTCGGAGAAACATCATGCTTCATACCCCATACATCTATGATCTCTGTTACGCCGCGTTCCGCAAAAAAGGTTGGATAATCCATTTCATGAGTAACGCCTTTGATAAAAGGTGCACGCCACAATATAGTAGTAGGGTCAGTCTTTGAATCCAACATCCCGCGCACCATATCCGTAATATCTGGATGATGAATACCGCAACCATCAAATACATTTATATCAATGTCTCTAACTCCGGTAGCAATGTCTTTCTGCTTCCACGTAAACGGTTCGCCTGTATCCGAATTAGTCAATTCGACTTCTTTATCATATACATACTTGATCTTCTGATTCGGAATCGTCTTCTCATAATCCGGTACAATAATGATGCGCGGGTGCCAGTCTTCCAGACAGTGGCACGAGCTTAACATCAATCCCCGATACGCATACCATTTAGATAGCACAGTAGACTTCAAATGTATTCCCAGAGTGACACGCTCAGTAAGTTCCGCGTTGATACTCTCATCTACAAAAGATAATATAGATGTTCGTGTCATTGAAGCAGAACGTTCACAGATCACATAGTGTCTCGTACCAATATAGAATCCTTCACAAATCAACCGGCCCATTTCTTCCGAATGTGTTTTGCCGCCTTTGCAGTTTACAAAGATAATATAATCGTTACGCTTACCGTAATCTCTGGTAATCAATCTGATTTGCCGGAACAACATATTGTCTTGCTGATTTACAAAATAAGCAGTAAGACTCTCTACGTTCGTCAAATCAAAATCATGATCCATTAACAAACGCAGAGAGATCTTCATTACTTTATAGAGAGGTGGTGCAAATATTGCAGTTCACCTCAGTCTCCATATTCAGAGACATATGTTTGCCATTCGTCAAACCATTCTTCGTAGTCAAACACTCCAATTCTTTCATTATAATCGTATACAGCGTAATGCTCACACACAGAACACTCTTCATCCGTAACACCATAGCAGAGAGAGGAGAAGATACACTCACACATTTTTCTCACCCCCGCTGCGGCAATTGCCTAGTAGCCGATCCAATTCTTGTGTATGTCGGATCAGATCTTGATAGGTATCCTCAGCGTTGGCTTCTCTTATACCCCAGTTCACTTGTTCGCGTTTTGTGCGCAGGCACATACTTTTTTTAATCTCGGCATAATAGTCCAGCAAATGCCGATGTAATAAGTGAATATCGTCACGCATAGCAGCGATATTCTTAGCTATCAATTCTTTGTCCAGCTTTCATCACCAACTAAAAATGTTAAATCTCTGCATGAAGACATCAAAAAACATCAACCATGCGTTTACCACAATTCGGACAATACTTGAAAGAGAACTCTTCAAAAGCACAAGCATCACTTGCTACATCTCCGATAACCTTCTGCCATCCTTCAAGTTCGATTCCGCAATGGCTACAAATAAAATCATCGGACGGATGCCAAGCAGATACATTCTCTACCTGATTAGCGTTCTCTTTATAACGAAGGGCGTTAATAGACATTCTGCGCACTTCAAGCTCTTGTGCAGTGTTATGCAGCAGCTCTTCATTCTCAAGACAATCGTCAGTGTCTTCACTGGCGAAATAAGCTTCAATGTCTTCTAATCTGTCAATCTCAGCTTCTAAATACGAGATAACTTCATTCGTTGTCATCAGCAATACCTTCTTTCAATGTCTTTTCTATAATATCTGTGCGATAATGATAGGCTCTGTTTATCTGATATTGTTCTTCTTTACGGACACTACCTAATACCTGTTGCAGCTCTGAGATTGCTTTTTTGTTACTGCGAATCCATTTAATCAATGGAGCCACGATAGCATTTGTATCTTTCGCCTTCCGTCTTGCACGGCGAATATCTGGAATAAGATCGGTAATCTTTTTACGTTCCAGATAAGGAGAATCACTGAACTCTAAATAATGCAGTATATCTTGTGTCTGCTTATCGCACTCCTCCAGCAATTCTTTCGCCTGCGTTGCTTCTACTTCGGAGTGAGCAACAAAATCTAAAAAGCTTTTAATTGCCAAACTGTTTTGCATACTCGTCTCCTGCGTACTTCTTATACAACTTTCTCAATTGGTTCTTGCTTCCCGTGAGACGTTCTGCCAAACAGATGTTAATTCCCTGAATAGGATCAAACTCATCTTGAGGAAGAGTTGTTGCACTGGTCACAGAACCATCACTCCAAGACACGACAGTTCGCTGACGGCCATCTTCGGTAGTAATAAAGTTCACATCGGTTGGTATGCTTATCATATCTACCACAGAATTGTTTTTAGCCAGCCGGTTTAAAAGATCTGTCTGCATCCATAATAGGTTAGTAATCATCGAAATCTTATCAATGTATGTATTCAGCTGAGATACCATCTCGTCAACATCACTCTTTGACATAGATAGTAACTTTGTTCTGTCAACAAAGCACGCTGGTTTACGAAGCATATCAACGTACTCATCCATATGTTTCATCTCGTTTGCGGTATCACTGTGCATGGGAAACACCTCCGTAAAATATTAAAAGTTTGTTTAGTCGCGCCCGAAATACTCTTTCAAAGTTTGTTCAACCTCTTGGTTATATTCCGGTAGCTGCGGACCATCATAGCTCGACGCAACTTCAAATAAATGATTCAGTACATCATCGGCCTGCGTCCAAAACGACTTACCATACGCATAGGAGAAGGTAGCTAATACACCATTGATTGCATTACTGAACGCTCCAGTATCAATTGTTTCTCCATTACGCATCTTTATAAGACAGTATAAGATAGCAGGGGAGAAAGATTTAATATCCAACATAGTGTCTTCATATGTGGCTATCATATCCTCTGCTTCGGCTAAAGCCTTTTTCTTTTTATTAAACAAATAATCACCTGCCGTTCTCTTATATTATACCATATTTAACAAAATAATGCAATATGAAAATGTTAAATCTCTGTATAAGTATGATACCCTCTATAAAGGTACGCGCGGTGGAGGGTGGTTGTTATACAGAAAACAGTAACACGCTGATTATAAGACAAAAAGAAGGTGGTAAAAAACCTACGCAAAAAAACTTACGCGTGGAAACGACTAAAAAAAACTTACGCATATTATATATATATATAGGTATAGGTAAAAAACTTACGCAGAATCCCTCTCTGTTATTTAAAATCATTCAGTTAGTGTTACTGTCCAAAATCTTTGTTTATCGACAATGATTTTTTGAATTTTGAACGGGAGGCATTCTGCTTGTAGTTCTTTATTTATTTTTTCTATTGTCTTTACTAAATTCCTGTATGTGTCTCTATAGTTAAGTTGTCGGCAGAATTCCTTCCGTTCTTGTAAATCAAATTCTTTACCGACAACGCTAAGTAAATACTCATACCGAACGGGATTGGAAGATGAAGCGATCTCGCGCTCGAAGATATTACAACCAAACTCGCCACGGAGAAAGCAGAGAAAATTCTTTCCTGAATCTAATACCTCGCGGCAGCGTTTGATTCGGTGTACATAATACCGATACGCTAACTCTGATACCCGCAAAAGTGAATTGCCGCGCTCATCGCTCCCCCAAAAAACAAGTCTGGAAGGACTATATTGATGTCGTTGCAGATAGCGTTGCTTGTAAGCTACCGCTCCATACAGACGCAGATAAATGACAGGCTCAATCTTTTTCTCCCAGACCTTGATAGATCGTTGCATCATGCTAGCAGATTGATCCTTTACATAT
>CALFNR010000105.1:0-3355 GCA_937903005.1 uncultured Lachnoclostridium sp.
GATTATGTATTGTGTAGGTGTACTTCTGAAATTATTTGATGTAAAATCTTTATCTTGTGCTGATTCTTTTACTCGAAAATATTTAGATTCAATCATTGTTTTCTCCTTTTATAATCCAAGTTCATCTAAAATAGGAAGCATTACAATAATAAGTTCTGGATGAATTTTCTCTAAAGTTTCTCTTGCATTTAACGGCTTATCTGGTTTTGTTATTCTTGCGCATTCCCAGTCAATTGCCATCTGGACATAATCATCATGTGTTCTGGCTTTTAGGTGATGTCTACTATGGTGTCTGTGCCAATTATGCACTTGTTTGTAATCAAAGAATGGATATAAGAACACTTTGTCTAAATCATGAAATAAACTTCTTATTGTGTTATGTCCCAATAATTGCTTCTCTATTTTACGAAATGCTTTTTTATGTTTAAGTGTATATTGTATTCTATCTTTATTTTTCATAATATTATCCTTTCACATAAATGTATAAAATCCTCGATCGTCAACATAACCATCACATCCCATTACATTTTTTGTTTTCGCAATAGCCATCTGAATGTACGATGTAATTTGAAGGTACATCGCTTCGACTCCATCCTTTTTTATAACAATTATCGTTAAATCTTGAATCGTTATTGTCATCATAATCATAATCTCTACTCATTTTAAAATTCTCCTTTCAGAAGTGGGGGAATCAATTAAGATTCCCACAAGATTATTTGTTTTTGCTTTATCGTTTCTTGTACATTGATAACTCTTTGATTTGATGATCCGCGCCAATGTAATGATATATCTCTGAGTTCATCAACATATCGACCATCTATAAGTACATCACATCTACTAACTACTTCTCTGCGAAGATTTCCGATTACTTTATTTTGTGTGCCTTTGATTTTATCATCTGGTTTCATTTTTTCTCTATTCCAGATTTCTTCCCATGTATATCCCGTGTATAACCAAATATTTTTGGTAGGATATGAAACACGAATTTCATCCACGATTTTTAGAACATTTTGGACATTTTTAGGGTGTAAAGGCTCTCCTCCGAGTATAGAAATCCTTTTTATGAATGGTTTTTCTATCAAATCTATAAATTTTTTTTGAGTATTTTCGCTCCATTCGTATCCATTTGAGAAATCCCATGTCTCAGAATTAAAACAATTTTTACAATGAAAATCACATCCTTGAACGAAGAGGGATACTCCAATTCCCTCTCCGTTTGAAATATCCATTGATCTTATTTGAGCATAATTCATTTAATTTACCTCATGTTCATGGTCATCAAGATGTACATATCTCTCTGCAATTTCTTCTGTTCTTCCTTTGTTCCAGAAGTTGCTTCCAATATATCCGCATGTACGTCTTGCTACATTCATTCTGTTTTTATCTCTGTTGCCACAATTAGGGCATTCCCAGATAAGTTCATTATTTTCATCTATAATCTTAATTTCTCCATCGTATCCGCACACCTGACAATAATCAGATTTAGTATTTAATTCGGCATACATGATATTATTATAAATAAACTGTATTACTTCTAATACTGCATCAATGTTATGAGTTAAATCAGCACACTCAATATAACTGATTGCTCCACCTGGACTTAATTTTTGGAATTTACTTTCGATTGAAAGTTTTGTGAAAGGATCAATTTTTTCAAAGACAGGAACATGATAAGAATTTGTAATATAATCTCTATCAGTAATACCATTTACAACTCCAAAACGTTTTTTTAAACATTTTGCAAATTTGTATGTAGTGGATTCAATAGGTGAGCCATATAAGCTATAATCAATATTTTCTTCCTCTTTCCACTTATTACATTTATCATTTAATGCTTGCATAACTTCAAGACCAAATTTTTCACCTTTATCTTCATCTGTATGAGAATTGCCTGTCATATATTTTACGCATTCATATAATCCTGCATACCCTAAAGATAATGTAGAATATCCATTATGAAGAAGTTTATCAATTGTTTCACCTTTCTCTAATCTTGCCAATGCTCCATATCTCCAAAGAATAGGAGCTACGTCAGATGGTGTTCCCTCAAGTCTTTTATGTCTAATTTGTAACGCTTTATGACAAAGTTCTGTTCTTTCATCGAAAATCGTCCAAAATGTTTCAATATCTCCATTTGAAGATAATGCAATATCTGGCAAATTAATTGTGACAACGCCTTGATTAAAACGTCCGTAATATTTAGGTATTCCATTTTCATCAATATACGGTGTTAAAAACGATCTACACATTTTACTGCATATTACTATGCACACTGACTATATATTCTCTCCGAGTCCGTTACGCTCATCAACGAGCCGATTGCTTGGAATTGGTGCTTATCTCCAATCCTACACCGCTACACTCATCACGGTTAGTCGATACACACTTCCTATATTTTATAGGTTTGGCACGGACTCATCTTAGGTCGTCAAATTTCTTCTCTCTAAGACCTATCCGTTAGCAACTATTAAGTCACACCCTCTAAGCAACGAGGTTCAATCGGTTTATCCTGGGCTGTAGTTTACGCTTACCCATACACGGATAACAGTTCCCATTACCATTTTTATCAACTTTATATTCCAACATTTTCTTTTCTGAAATATAATCAGGAACCATTCTCTTTGCAGTACATTGTGCTGCTAATTTAGTCAAATACCAATATTTATCTCCTTCGTGGATATTATCATCTTCAAGGACGTATAATAATTTTGGAAACGCAGGAGTAATCCATACACCTTTTTCATTTTTAACGCCTTGAATACGTTGCTTTAATACTTCTTCAATGATTAAGGCTAAATCTGCTTTAGTTTGTTCATCTTTTACTTCATTTAAGTACATATTGACACTCAAAAAAGGAGCCTGTCCATTTGTCGTGAGCAACGTCACAACCTGATATTGGATGGTTTGAACGCCTTTTTTTACTTCTTCTTTTAATCTTTTTTCAATAATATTTTTGATAACTTCTTTTTCATCAATATAAGTTTCAGATACTAAAGCAAATTCTTCTTCTACTTGTTTTTGAATCTTTTTTCTACTTACGTCAACAAATGGAGCTAAATGAGAAAGAGTAATAGTTTGTCCACCATATTGACTTGATGCTACTTGTGCAATAATCTGAGTTGCGATATTGCAAGCCGTTGAAAAACTATGTGGTTTCTCAATTAATGTTCCGCTAATGACAGTTCCATTCTGCAACATATCTTCGAGATTAATCAGATCACAGTTTCCAGTAATCATTCCATTAGATAATGTAAATGAATGAGTAATTGGTTCAACCACACACCATGCATTAATTGGTGCATTTTTCTCTTTTTTGTTATTGCGATTTTCATAGTGATAATCATAGTGTGGAACG
>CALFNR010000106.1:0-10813 GCA_937903005.1 uncultured Lachnoclostridium sp.
GACATGGAAGCTGCTGGAGCAGAATCACCAGTATCACTGCTGCTTACAAATGCTCTGCCAAACAATACAAGATTTTTAAGTCCCGTCATATCTAAGCCAACATCTTTTGCATTGATGGTAATGGCACTACTTGTATCAGACGTTGTTTTGCCACTTAATCCAGATTTACTTTTATAAGAAAATCCATAATAAGAATTCTTAAGTGCAATGGTGCTTTCATAATCAAGTCATCCTGCACTTTAGTAACGGCATCTAAGTCAATCCTTGGAGTAAAATTGACAGGGTCACCATTCCCACAGGTTCTTATGTTTTTAGCCCAGACTTTTGCATTATCAATGGATAGTTTTCCATAGGAATAAGCTGTGATATTTCCTCGTGTCGCTACCATATTTCCGTTACCGTGTATGGACAAATTTCCACTTGTATTCTGTACAAGAATACCACCAACATCAGGATTTACCTTATCTCCTGCCCCAGAGGCTTTCGCTTTTGTTTCTCCTGCATAAACGCCACCCGTTACACTTACAGCAGAAGTGCAGTCAATTAACTGGTCTGAGATTAATGCAAACTTAGCAAATGCTGTATCCACGCCACCTGGAATTGGAAAATCCATTATAATATCCGTAACAATATTTGTTTCATAACCATTGGCTTCTGTATAAGTAATGGATAAATTCTTTATGGTTAAGGAATCATACGTATTGTTCCCGTCTGTATCTTTTGAATGTTCGATATCACCTGCTGTTGTTCCTGCCTGGTTGTAAACACTCACAATTACTCTGGTCGGTTCGCTTGCCTCTTGTTTAAAGGAAGCAATCCCATCTTTTATCTTATTAATGTCATATTTTGTTGCAATATCTGTTTCTTCACCTGGTGTTCCGTGAAGCATTTGAGATAACGCTATCATGTAACGCTTCTTATATTCATCATAACACTTATTGATCTCTACACTTTCTGCTGGATAATTCTTTACGAGCCAAGTATAGGCTTTTGTCATGCTTAATGCAGAATACTCTTCTAGCTTTGCTGTTATTTCGTTGACAGCAACTTCTTCTGTATAGAAATTCTTTTTAGAATGGTTATTGGCTGTTTTTAAGTTAATATTTGCGTATGTAATAGACAAGATCAAGGCTCCTATAATTCCTAAAAAAGCTGCCCCAATTACTACCATAATCAAACTGGAACCTCTGTTGCCAAACTGTTTAAACTTTACCCTCATACAATTATTCCCCCCTTGTTGAAATCATGCTGCTATACAACTTACCGCTGTTTTTCTTTTTGATATCAACCTTTATCTCATATCTTCTTGTTCTTGGACTATTATCCTGAACAAAATCTGTATCTGGTGAAACATTGTATGTTGTAGCCGTTCCATTTACTTTTACATTTGTGACAACTTTTAATCCTCCAAACCTATCCGTACAGCTCTCCTGTTCCAATTCAAAATTATGGATGGATGGATTTGCTCCATTGCCTATAATATAAAAATTTCCAGGTATAAGCTTTGTGTTATCTATTTCTATGGCATCCTTCTGTCCATCATAATCTGCGACATAGAATAAATAGAGATTTTTCAGTTTCGTAGATAACGTAGTTTGAAACGTTTCTCCAGACTGTGTATGCCCTAGATAGCGATACTCCACTTCTCCTGAAATGATTGTATTTTCTGTTAACGTATCAGAATCAAGTGCAATCTTTATCTTTTTAGTTATGGAAGCTTTTACTGCAGCTTCTGTTTTACTAGTTGCTCTTGCAAGCTTCTCGATTACCCAGTCTGGTGTTTCATCCACTTTCACCTGATAACTAGAGGCAGATTCCAAAGAGTAAATCTTAGGCATCGGAACACCATTCACTGTATCCATACCCGCTGTAGCAGCATCGGTAGAAGTTTTCGATATAGCCACATTTACTTGGAAATCACAGCATTTGTTTACCTCTTTACGTATTTCTTTTTCCATTTTAAGAATGCTCCAGGTATCTGTATCTGCATCGCCTTCCGTTACCGTATAAAGCTTTGCTAACTCCTGAAAGTTTTTGCTTTTACATTCTTCCATTACTGCTTGCGCAGCAGATGTTGCCTCTTGCATGATTTTTGTTTCCTGACTAGCCTTTATGGACGATATAAAGCTATTCGTAACGGGAATAAAAATAATGCTCAAGATAACGATTGCTACCATCGCTTCTACAATGGAAAATCCATCATCATTCATTCTTTTCCTCTTTTTCATGCGATCCGCCTCTCACTTTTTCTACTTCGCATCAAATGTTCCAAAAATATTATTTACACCCGACTGCATTCTGATATCTGGTTCTGCATATTCTTTCGGACTGCCTTCTAATGCATAAAGCTCATAAACAATTGATCCTTCTAGCAAACCACTCTCTTTTGAAAACTTCAAATTCATGGAATCCATTGTCATTCTGCCATCGTAGTCTTTGACAGCTTTAATCATAGTTTTAAGTCCTGAATAGGACAAATTTTTAATTTGTGACGTAACCTGAGTTTTATAAACCGTGACAACACCATCTGAAGTGAATCCATGTTCTGTTGTATTCTCAGAAACATTTGTATTCTCGGTTGTATCTGTTGTTTGGTTGTTCTGAGCCTCATCTGTACTCTCTGTAGTTCCATCCCCACTTCCCTCAGGATAAAACAAACCATTCATTTCTGCGACTACGGATGAATAATTGGCTTTTCCCAGCTTAACATCTAATTCACACATATCGTAAAACACCTTCTCTGGTGTCACTTTGCTTGGATATTTCATAACAAGCCCATCAATCTTTTTTTTATAATCCTCTGTCTGATCCATTACATTCTGCTTATTGGCATCCTTCTGCCTTAAATCCGCTAAACGCGTTTCTAGCTGTACATTCTCATTTTTTATTACAGCTGCACTCTCTAAAAATACTTTAAATCCTATGAAATAAGCAAACGCAGCCACAACAATCATCGCCAAACCAAGCAGCGCTTTTAAATCCCTCTCTGACAACAATTCTTTTTTCATTCTGGCCCCTCCTATTCATTTCCTTTTTCACTTGCTTTGGCATTATTGACATCCTCTGTAGTGGCATCAAAATCCGCATCTACATCCGTACCACTAAAATCCGCAGTAACCTTAAATGTTACAGTTGGAACACCAGAACTTCCTTCACTAGAAGAACTGGTATAACTATCAACAGTAAAGTTTGTTAAATAAGGAATATCTCTTAAATTAATGAGCAGTTTCGAAATAGCTAATGGTCCAGAGCCTTCCACATCAACGGTTATAGAATCCTGATTAATATCTAAACTCGTAACACTTAATTTCTTTGGCAGCCTTTTCTCTAAATCTTTCAAAATCGTATCCAGACTATCCACTTTGCTTTGTGTCATTTCATGCATACGATTCAAGTTATCATATTTTGACTTCGTTTCGTTAAAATTATTGTAAATAGTTTCAACGCCTTGCAGAACATTAATATCGCTCTTCAAGGAATTTTGTTTGCTAACAGCTTGCATTTTAACAAAAAACATAGTTCCGACAAATACCACTGAGAGTACGGCTACAAATGCACATGCATTCTTCCATGATTTAATATCCGTCTTTTTTCCGCTTAAGACTCCTCTTTGTTTTACCCCAAAATTAACTGGTGCAATTCCTGCACCAATACAAGCAATATAATCTGCCTGATCTGCTTTGTTAATTGCTATTTTATTGGAAAAACTTGCAACATATACATTATCAATTCTTTTTGTTTCAAATCCCAGCTCATTCTTTAGAAGCTGAATAATGCCTTGGAATTTAGAACCTATACCACTTACATACACATAACCTATTTTCTTGTCTGCATTTTTAGCAATAAAGTAATCCAAAACTCGAATAATATTATTGATTAAGAATCTGAGTGACTCTGTTACGTTTTCTTTTGCTCTCAGTTCTCGTTTTACCTGATCATATGCTTCCGATGCACTCATATAGGTAATGTCTTCTTCTTTTTGAGGTTCAAACTGGAAGTTGATGAGCTTATCCTTTTGTAATAACCGAATTGCTTCTTCGTCAGAATCTGCATGAAATACTTCATTTATACGAACCTTATCAATTATATCACTGGCACCATAAGGAATAATTCTTTGTAACAGCAAATTCTCGTTTTCAATAATGTTTACTAAAGAAGTATTGTCGTTAATGTGTACTGATATATTAACACCTTGATTTAACTGACGTTTTGCCACCTGATAAAAACTGTTTCCAATATAATCAATTGCTTCTGCCTGAAGTCCTGCTGCTGATGCAAGATTGTGATAGCTTTGAATCAGGTTATTTGGAGCTGCCAATAAAAGCAGTTTGATTTTTCTCTCCTGATCCTTAACTTTTTCCCCTTTACTTAATATGTAATAGGAAACATTATATTCTGAAATATCAATTGGAAAATGGTCTTTTGCCTGTAATTCCACAATCGACTTAATTTTATTCTCCTTAACATATGGAATCGACACTTCACGATTGGCAATTTTGGTAGAGTTCACTGTAAAAACTGCGTCCGTAGTCTTTATCTTGTGTTCTGCAAGCTGCTTTCTGATCGCACTTCCCAAGGTTTTTTTGTCCCTTATATAACCATCCTCAAATGTATCTTGTGGAGTTTGGAATGTAATGCATTTGTAAACAACAGGAGTCGCTTTATAGCCCATCATCTCACAAATGCGAGTATACCTTAATCCTACTTCAATACATAATACTTTTTTTGCCACGTTATTTCCTCCTTCAATAGATTATGATTATAAATAACATAATTCTTTCATTACGCAACCCTGACTAAATCAATGCTCCGTAACAAAAGAATTATGCTAAGCAGATAGTCAAGTACCAATGAATAAATTGTCTGCCCCAAAAAAGAGCGCACAAAATGCCTCCTGCCAAATATGGACCCATAGCAAGAACATTTCCTTCATCTGATAATTTCATTCGTATACTGTGGATAACAGATCCAAGCAGACATCCAACGACAAAAGCCAATAAGGTCAGTTCCCAACCTAAAAGCAGACCTGAAACTGCCATAAGTTTTACATCGCCACCACCAATAGCTCTGCCTTTTGATACATAATACAGTATCAGTAAAAATCCGCTTATACTAAAAAAACCAATTACGTAATTTAACCAGTTATCTCTATCGGCTATCATCTGAATGATACCTAAGATGCCTATACAGACATTCAAACAAGGTGGTATCTCATACGTTCTAAAATCAATTACGCTAATAACGATTAAAATAGAAATCAGTACACAATATAAAACACTTTTTAGTTGAAATCCGTAACAATAAAAAATTGCAAACCATAACACTCCATTGAAAAGTTCTGCCAATGGATACTGAATGGATATCTTAATTCCACATTTTCTGCATTTTCCTTTTAGAAATACGTAACTAAAAACAGGAACTAAATCGTACCATGTAAGATGATACCCACAGTGCATACAATGGGAACGGGATACAATGTTTTCTTTGTTTGGGATACGATAAATACATACATTTAGAAAACTTCCAAAAATCATGCCATATAGTAAAATAATTGTATAGAGTAGAGCTTCCATTTTATGTCCTTTCAAACACAGCAGACACTTTGGGGTCTGCTGTGGGATATGTTTAATCTACTTTTCCCATTCAGGTTGATGACAACACATCAAATACACTTGCATACTTAGAACCTGTTTTAACTGTAGTTGTAACTGTAACAACGCCTTCATCACTTCTAGCTATAGTAATAGATGTAATATCCTTAGACGCTTTTGATGTAAGTTTCTTCATAAGTGCATCTTTTGTTGTTTCTTTATCAGTTGCTTTAAGTCCTGCTAATTCATAAAATTCATCAGAAATTTTCTTATTAGCATCTTTTAGATCATCACCAACATTAAATGTTATTTCAGCTTTATCAGCAAGTTCCGCATTAGATGCAAATGCTGTTGTAGCTGATGTTAATAGTCCACTTAATACCTGCTGATCTTTTGCCTGTTTTGATTTCTCAATATAAGGTACAACCTGAGTACCAACAATTCCGATAAGAATTGCCATAATAGCGATAACAATGATTAACTCAATCAGGGAGAAACCTTTGTTATCAAGTTTCTTTGTGTTTTTTGCTTCTTCTCTCATTACACATTACTCCTTTTTTCATAATTTATTAAAATAGCGCTTACGCCCTAAATTAATCGAAATGATTTTCCGATTATGATCAGACAGAATTACTAATGGAATTATAAAGTGCAAACATTGGTGACATAACAGCTAACATAATCGTTCCTACCATTACCGCCAATATGATAATAATGATTGGCTCCATAATTGTTGTCAGCGCCTTAGTGGCATTCTCCACATCTTCTTCATAAAAATCGGCAACCTTATCGAGCATGCTTTCCATATTACCAGTTTCTTCCCCGATACGAATCATACGGTATACCATCGGAGGAAACTGTCCACAAGCCTCTAATGGTTCTGATAATGCAACACCTCGTTCTACTTCATCCTTTGCCTGTATTAATGCTTCTTTAAACACTTCATTGTCCACAACTCTTGAAGTAATCTCTACTGCATCAATTAAAGAGATACCAGATGCAAGCAAGGTACTTAATGTTCGAGTAAACGTAGCCGATGCCGACTTTCGAACCAGCTTTCCAAACAAAGGAACCTTTAAAGCAAATGCACTAAGCTGATATCTTCCTTTATCAGAACTCTTATATAAGGAAAATAACACGATTAACAACACAATAAACAATCCAATAATCAAACCATTATGTACTATAAAATTACTGATTCCAATTACCATCTTTGTAATTGCAGGTAATTCTCCGTCTACTTCCTCAAACATATCCATAAAACTTGGAACAACCTTTACCATCATAATAATGACTACTACAATGGATACTATGATTACCATAATTGGATAAAGCATTGCATTCTTTACCGTAGATTTTAGCGAATCACTTTTCTCAAAATGAGTTGTCAAATGGTCAAGCGCTACATCTAAGCTTCCTGAGGCCTCACCTGCTTCCACCATATTTACAAGAATCTCAGGAAAAACCTTAGGCTGCGTTCGCATACCATCTGCAAGGCTATCCCCCTTTTCTACTGCAGTCTGAACATCACGTATGGCAGTTGCCATATATTTGTTTTCACTCTGCTCATAGAGCATTTCCAAAGCACTGATAATCGTAACACCAGCATTTAGAATACTGCTGAACTGGCGGCAGAAAATGGCTAAATCCTTTGAAGAAACACGTTTTCCGATTGATATATCAATATCTTTTGTTAACATGGTCTGCTTTGATACACTGATTGGCGTAAGCCCCTGTGCCTTCAGTGCACTCATGACCGCTTCCACATCATTTGCTTCGAGGTTTCCTTTTTTAGATTTTCCATTCTGTTCAATGGCTTCATAATCAAAAACTGGCATAACCTGTCCCCCCTAAGTCTCTAATATAATCGTTTTTCTAAAGCAATTGGATCTTGGGAATAGTTTAATGCATGTTCTGCACTTATCTTTCCACTTAGATACAAATCATAAATCGCATCATCTAATGTCTGCATACCCATTTTTTTAGACGTCTGCATCATATTAGGAATCTGAAATGTTTTTCCCTCTCGAATCAGATTCTTAATAGCCGGCGTACCTAACATTACTTCAAATGCCGCTACACGTCCTCGGCCTCCAGTAACTGGAATTAACGCCTGACTGATAACAGCCTCTATTACAGTTGCCAGCTGAATACGTATCTGCTGCTGCTGATTCGGTGGGAATACATCAATGGCACGATCAATGGTTGCCGCTGCACCTATTGTATGTAAGGTAGAGAATACAAGATGCCCCGTCTCAGCCGCTGTTATGGCAGTTGATATGGTTTCTAGATCTCTCATCTCTCCAACAAGAATAACATCTGGGTCTTCACGCAACGCAGAACGCAGTGCGTGAGAATATGAGCTCGTATCCAGGCCAACTTCCCTCTGGTTTACAATCGACTTATTATGCGAATGCAAATATTCTATTGGATCTTCCAATGTAATAATATGTGAAGTATAAGTTCGATTTATTTGATCAATTAATGATGCTAGTGTAGTAGATTTACCACTTCCAGTTGGTCCCGTTACAAGCACAAGTCCTCGTTTTTTATTGGTCAATTCAAGCATTGCTGGTGTAATACCCAGTGTCTGGGGTTCTGGAATTGACATACCCACTAAACGAATTACACAAGCAAGTGAACCTCTCTGTTTGAATACATTTACACGATACCTTCCTAAGTCTGGTATAGAATATGCGAAATCCACTTCCCCATATTCCTCTAAGGCTTTCTTCTGGAATTCTTCTAACAACGGCATGATAATTGCCTCTGTATCACTTGGTGTTAATTTGGGCAAATCAATACTTCTGAGTTTACCATTTACCCTGCATTTTGGAGGAACTCCAACTGTAATATGTAAATCTGATGCTCCGTTGTCTTTTGAAATCGCTAGTAAGTCATTAATTGTAATCATCTAAATCCCTCTCATGTTGTCGCTTTATTGTTCGTATGCAATTCTCTGCATTTCTGAAATTGATGTTGTTCCATCAATAACAAATTTTGATGCTGACATCTTTAGCGTATGCATTCCCTCTTGCAATGCTACTTTCTTTATGTCATCAGCATTTCCTTTTTTACTAATAACATCCTTTAAAGATTGCGTTATTGTCATGATTTCATATACACCGATTCTTCCCATATAACCAGTATTGTTACATTGTTGGCAGCCGCATGGTTCATAGACCTCCAAAGGCATATCCCTTGGATACTCCAGTAAATCCTTTTCTGCACTTGTTGCAGTTCGTATTGTCTTACATTTTGGACAAAGTCTTCGTACAAGTCGTTGTGCAATAACTCCGATTACAGAATCGGATATTAGATAAGGTTCAATTCCCATATCTTCTAGACGAGTTATGGTACTTGATGCACTATTGGTATGTAATGTACTTACCACTAAATGTCCTGTAATAGATGCTTTTACCGCAATTTCTGCTGTTTCTGCATCACGAATTTCCCCAATCATGATAATATCTGGGTCCTGACGTAATATGGAGCGCAAAGCATTGGCAAATGTCATATCTGCCTTGTTATTCACTTGAACCTGATTAATACCATCTATATTGGCTTCCACTGGATCTTCTACTGTTACTATGTTTACTCCATCAATATTTAATTCACTAAGTGCTGTATATAAAGTGGTAGACTTACCACTTCCTGTTGGACCTGTTACCAGAATAATTCCGTGAGGATGTCTTAAAATTTTATCAAACGCTTCTAGTTCCTCTTCATTAAATCCTAATTCCCTTTTATCTCTTGTTAATCCCTGTTTTGACGTAAGACGCATTACCACTTTTTCACCATAGACAGTTGGTAAAACAGATACACGAATATCATATTCATTACGGTCAACTACACTTGTAATACGTCCATCTTGAGGCTTTCTTTTTTCCGAAATATCCATCCCGCCTACAATTTTAATACGTGTTATGATTGCAGAAAGCAATTCATTGCCATAATTCATCACCGTCTTTAAAACCCCATCTACTCGGTAGCGAATTCTAACCTGATTTTCCATCGGTTCAATATGAATGTCACTGGCTCTCTGCCTAACAGCTTGTTCAATAATTTTATTCACTAACTGGACAATCGGCGCATTATTAATCTCGTCCTCTAGATTAATCGTTTCTTCCTTCTTAATATTACCCTTGCGTTCTTCCTGTTCTTTGGCAAATTTTTCGGCTGCCTGCATTGCTTCCTTATTGCCATAATACTTATCCAATGCCTGACTGATATCAGATGGAGTCGTTACAACAGGTTCAATCTGCATATTGGTTAAAAACCCTAAATCATCTATTGCATAAATATCCACCGGGTCAGACATTGCTACTCGAAGTTCATTCATATTAAGCATGCTAAACTCAAATGGTATTACGTTGTATTTTCGCAATACAGATTCTTTCACCAGTTGAAGAACTTCATCTGGAATTGCAATATCCTGTAGCCTTACCATGTCCACACCGAGCTGTCTATGTAATGCTTCTGCTATATCTAAATCTGTGATATATCCTAAATCTATTAAACTCTCACCAAGTTTTTTACCCGTCACCTTCTGGTTATCAAGTGCTGTTAACAGCTGTTCTTCCGAAATAGAACCGCTTGAGACCAGTAAATCACCTAGTTTCTTTTTTCTTCTTCCACCTTGATCGACAATTCTAGTCCCCATGTAAAACCACCCTCTAATTTATAAATACGTTAAGAAAATTGTACTAACTTTGCTTAGCCTTATTCTATCAAATAACTATATGTACATCAACCCTCTACACATTATTTTTTTCACTGAATTATATCTTGCTATTCTAATCTTTACAAAAGAGATAACTCCATATAATTAGTCATGCTAACGGCTGTATCCCTTTATTCATCAGCTATATGGCAATTTTATTACATTTTAGATGCTTTCTAATATCTGTTTTTATATAGGGGATTTATTATATATAATATGTTATATGTTTATCATTTCTATTTTATTCCTTTCTATTTTTTCTTATATATCCCTTTTTATATATTTTTTATCAAAATCCTTACATGATAATATATTTCCTGATTTACGTTATGTATTTTGAATTTATCTATTTGCATTCCCAATAATACATTATTTATTATGTATAGTCTCTTTTTATTATTATGAATTTACATTTTTTATAATTTCTAGTTTTTCCACTACCTAAAATCAGTACCACCGGCTAAGCCGGTGGTTTGTTTTCCGCCCTATAAGGGCTCGT
>CALFNR010000107.1:0-5144 GCA_937903005.1 uncultured Lachnoclostridium sp.
AATCCTGCGGGACTAACCTCCCGTACCGGTTCGATTCCGGTCGCCGGCATTTAAAAATAATATGTGTGTGTAGCTCAGCTGGATAGAGCACTTGGCTACGGACCAAGGTGTCGGGAGTTCGAATCTTCTCACGCACGTCTTTTAAATCCTTGTAAATAAAATTTACAAGGATTTTTTTTGGTATAATAAAATTTAATCTTCACATGCTATATTAGTAAAAATTCGCTTTACGGTTGAATGGGTTTATGATAAAATAATAAATTAATATCCATTAGAAAATAGACACAGGTATTTATAACAAAGGAGTCCAATATGAAGAGAAAAGAGTTTATAGATACATTAGGCATGTTATTAAAAGAGGAAATGCCTGCAGATAAGGTAGAAGAAAATGTTCGGTACTATGATGACTATATAAGACAACAAGGCAATGAAAAGCAACAGGAAGAGGAGATACAACGAATTGGACATCCGAACCTAATTGCACAAACCATAATTGAAAGTTATAAGATGTCTCCACAATATAAGTATAACAGCCAATCAGGAACAAACAGCTATCAAGAACGTAACATTGAGCCAGATACGAGCAGTTTAGAGGAAGAAACAGGCACAAGCGTTATGGATAAGATAAAACGAGTTTGTATAACTGTTGGAGTAGTTGCTATTCTAATAGTATTAATTCGCTTTGCATTTACTTTGTTTATACGAGTAGGATTACCATTGATCGCTATTTACTTGATTATAAGATTAATAAAAGGGATGCTAGGAAGTAGCTAAATGACTCCGATTTAGATATATAAAGAAAAGTGTAATACTGGAATATAGGAGGAAGCGTGTTTGAGCGTTTCCTTTTTTTGTTGTTTAAGTAATTTACATAATATTTTTATATAAAGTGAAACACCGTCAAGGGGGAGCCATGACGGTGTTTCGATGAGGGGAGTATAAATAATTAATAAGGGGTTATATAGTGTGCGAATCAGAGTTCATTTAAGGGGTGAACTCTTAACACAATTTTATTATATACATGTTATGCATAAAAGTCAATATGAAAAGCAAAAATTTAAATAAAATAAATTATAGTAATTTATGAATATTATTTACAATAATGCAGATAATAATTGCTGTAACTTAAATCTTTTATTATTAGGAGGTTGCATTATGGCAAACAAATACAATAACGAAAATCAAAATTGCAGTAACAATTCAACTCAGAATAGTTCACAAAACTATTCAAAAAGTAACTACAAAAACAGCTCCTCACAGAATAGCTCACAAGATTATTCAAAAAATAACTACAACAATAGTTCATCCCAAAATAGTTCACAAAATTATTCTTCAAACAATGCAAGTAATAGTTCCAAGAATTACAACAACTAATTAAATGTTGTCTGTAAGAACAAATAGGCCTGGGAATTTTATTTCCCAAGGCTTATTTTTTACACCTTTGTACATAACTCGAATATATTAATATTAGAAATGGTGGTGATCCCTATGAGTTTATTGACTATAGCTGCCAAAGACCTAATAAAATATATGAATGAAGATTCTGTATTAATAGATTTGAGAGAAGAGGCAGAATATAAAGAAGGCCATATTCCAGGTGCCATTAATATTGAATTTGAAGGAGTAAATGAAACAATAATTGATTATCCAAAAAGTACAGTATTAATATTATATTGTGACCGGGGAAATGCAAGTCTGCTTCTTGGAAGGCATTATAGCAACTTGGGGTATAAAGTTATTAATGTTTACGGAGGTTTTCGGGCATACCGTGGTGAAATTACCGTTGACTAAAAAAAGATTATTAATCATAATAGAGATAACATTGTATAGAATGGTTGGATGGACATAGAATTACTCGTAAAGGGTTCATTCAACCATAGTTGTGTTATAGGTAAAGGAAAGGAATCAAATTAGAATGAAACAATACGAATATATGGCACCATGTCATTTTGGTATAGAAGCTGTATTAAAAAGAGAGTTACAAGATTTAGGCTATGAAATTACTCAGGTGGAAGATGGGAAGATAACTTTTAAGGGAGATCAGTCAGCAATTGCACGAGCTAATATTTTCTTAAGAACAGCTGAGCGTATTATGATAAAAACAGGAAAATTTAAGGCGAAAACATTTGATGAATTGTTTGAAAGTACAAAGGCGATTCCATGGGAAAATTATTTACCAAAGGATGCAAAGTTTTGGGTTACCAAAGCAACGGCTGTAAAAAGTACATTAATGAGTACAACGGATATACAGTCAATTGTGAAGAAGGCAATTGTAGAAAGGCTGAAATCAGTGTACGGCGTAGATTGGCTCAGTGAGACAGGTACAAAGTATCCGATTCGTGTAAATCTTATTAAAGATGAAGTAACCATAGGAATAGATACGACTGGTGTTTCACTTCACAAGCGAGGATATCGTCTAGCAACAGCAAAAGCGCCTTTAAGTGAAACACTGGCTGCCGCTTTAATTATGCTTACACCTTGGAAAAAGGACCGCATTCTAATTGACCCATTCTGTGGAAGTGGAACAATTGCAATAGAAGCAGCTATGATTGGAGCTAATATTGCACCAGGCATTAATCGTTCTTTTATAGCCGAACATTGGACAAACATTATTCCTGCAAAAGACTGGTACAATGCGATAGATGAGGCTTATAAGGCCATTAACAAAGATGTAACAATGCACATTCAAGCATATGATCTCGACCCAGAAATGGTAAAGGCAGCGAGAGAAAATGCTGAGCGAGCCGAAGTTGCTGAATTTATTCATTTCCAGCAAAGAGATTTTCATGAGCTAAAGAGTTCTAAAAAATATGGCTTCATTATCACCAATCCACCTTATGGTGCAAGACTTGAAGAAAAAAGTGATATGCCTAAGTTGTATTCCGATATAGGAAAAACATTCGAACAACTAGATTCGTGGTCTTATTTTATCATTTCTGGATATGATGAGGCGGCAAAATATATAGGAAAGAAACCGACTAAGAATAGAAAGATTTATAATGGTATGTTAAAGACATATTATTATCAATATATGGGACCAAAACCACCTAGAAGAGATTAATATTTGTAGTATAAGGTAAAATATAATATAATTAGGATGATTGGAGGTGCTTTTTGTGGAAAAAAAGATACTGAGAGCGGCCGGCATCCAAAGTGTGGTATTTCTAAGCATTTGCATCTTTGTTGGTGTCTTAATACGTGAAGATGTGCAGACAAAAATAATGGCAAATGTTATAGAAGACAGCGGGAAAGATGATAAGGCAAGTCATCCTGATTATATATATGTAATAGATGCAGGACATGGTGGTGTAGACAGTGGAACATTAGCTGCTAATACGAAATATGAGGAAAAGACTATCAATTTTTCCATAGCGAATATGGTGAAAGCGTTATTGGAGCAGGATAAAAATACAAAGGTGTATATGACAAGAGAAAACGACCAGTTTTTATCACCAGAACAGAGAGTCAAAATTATAAATGAAAAGAATCCTGATATGGTAATTAGTATTCACTGTAATAGCGCTGATAATTTAGATGCTACAGGTGTAGAAGTTCTGTATAACACCAAGGACGAGGAGTCAAAGGAGTTATCCAGTGAATGTCTAGGAGAAATAGCAAAATCAACAAAACAGGTAAATAGAGGCCTTCTTGAAGGCGATAACATTTACATAGTTCGAAATTCTAATGTGCCAATTGCTTTAATTGAAGTAGGCTTTCTATCTAATAAGGAAGAACTTAATTATCTATTAATAGAAGAAAATCAAGAAAGAATTGCAAAAGGAATTGTAAATGGGATAAGAAAAACAGAAGGGAAAAGAACTAAAATATGAAAAAAATCATTTTTGCAACGACAAACCAAGGAAAAGTAAAAGAAGTTAAGATGATACTAGAAGACTTAGGCGTGGAAGTATTATCTCTTAAAGACTTAGATATTAATGTAGATATTGTAGAAGATGGAACAACATTTGAAGAGAACGCTTTAATAAAGGCCAAGACGATTGCTAAATTAAGTAATGAGATTGTATTGGCGGACGATTCGGGATTGGAAGTGGACTATCTTAATAAGGCACCAGGAATTATGTCAGCTCGCTATATGGGGGAAGATACTTCTTATGACATTAAAAATCAAGCAATTATTGACCAATTGGCTGAAGCAAAAGGAAAAGAAAGAAGTGCAAGATTTGTATGCGCAATTGCTTGTGCGATGCCTGATGGTGAAACATTTACTACTAGAGGAACTATTGAAGGAGAAATAGGATATAAAATAGAAGGAACAGAGGGATTTGGGTACGATCCTATTTTTTATGTACCAGAGTTTGGCTGTACTACGGCACAACTGACACCTGAACAAAAAAATAAGGTTAGTCATCGAGGAAAAGCACTAGAAGAAATGAAAAAAATATTAAAACAAAAATTAATTTAACATTCATGTATTGAAAGGACTTTTATGAAGATACTAATAGTGAGCGATTCGCATGGAAGAAATCATTATTTATCTAGAGTACTTGATAAGGTAGGAGATATAGACTTATTTCTTCATCTTGGAGACTTAGAAGGTAGTGAGGATTTTATAAAAACCTTTGTTAACTGCAGAATTGAAATGGTATCTGGCAATAATGATTATTTCACCGAGATACCCCGTGAAAAAATAATTACAGTAGGCAAATATACAATTTTCATGACTCATGGACATATGTATAGTGTTTATTATGGGACGGAAAAATTAAAAGAGGCTGCACGAGCAAGAAATGCAGATATTGTTTTATATGGTCATACCCATATGCCATCTATTGATCAAAGTGACGATGTCATTGCAATCAATCCAGGTAGTATTACACAACCAAGACAGCCTGGTAGACAGCCAAGTTTTATTTTAATGGAAATAGATTCGAAAGGTGAGGCACATTTTACGATAAACTATGTCTAAAACCATTGTAAATAGGGGCTTTTAAGGATTTAAAAAAAAAATCAAAAAAAAATAAAAAAAAGTGTTGACTTTTAAATTGTCATAGTCTATAATAACTCTTGCGTCGGCGAGAGACAGAAAAACAAAAACGAAAAATGGCGAATTTAAAAAGTCTTTAAAAGCACCATCGGGGTGTGGCTCAGCTTGGCTAGAGCGCTTGATTTGGGATCAAGAGGTC
>CALFNR010000108.1:0-29703 GCA_937903005.1 uncultured Lachnoclostridium sp.
ATGGAAGAAATACATAACGGCAGCAGGGAACCATCTCATTGAGTTTATTAATGAGAAAGAAAACGAGTACAGCAGGGCAATGGCAGTGCAGCGCAATATTGAAAAAATTGTAATGCTGACAGACTATAAGCCAGAAGATGAATATTAAGAAAGAGGATAAAATGAGAGGATACCATAAACACCATATTGTGTTTAGGAGCCAAGGGGGATTAGATTTTGATTTAAATTTTGCCTTCTTAACTCCTGAGCAACATAGAGAACTCCATGATAATAACCATGATATGGATTTGAAATTAAAAAAGGAGCTACAGGAAAAATTATTCCAAATATTCAAGAATGATACATATACACTTGAAGAGATTATTGAAGAGCTTGGACTTAAGCGCAAGAAGGCTGAAAAGGCCTTTAAGCGGGTAGACTGCATTGGCGGTGAATACCAGGCTGAAAAAATCGTAAAACGACTGATGGGCGGAAGGTTTTATTTTTAAGGAAGGCGTAGTAATTACTGAGGAAAGAAGGAATTTAGATGCGGATAGTAAGTATATTAAATCTTAAAGGCGGATGCGGAAAAACATACACTGCAGTGCAGATGGGACACATCTTGAATACTAGATACGGTGCCAGTGTCTTGCTAGTTGATAATGACAAGCAAGGGAATCTATCGAAGCACATGGAAGTTTACAGAGAAAACACCCAAAGTGGGGTAGCAAAGTTACTTTTAGGGGATAAAGACATTAATTCAATGGGATTAGGTGGATTAAAACAAGTTACAAGTGGATATGCATATCCACTGATGGATATAGTGGATGCAAACATGAGCTTGTTAACAGCAACATATCAGTTAAGTGGAAAAGCACCGGAAGAACAGTTAAACAGATATTTTCCACTTAGAGCAGCAGTTGCGGAGGATGAAAAGCCATATGACTTTGTAATAATTGACAATCCACCAGATCTAGGACTGAATGTTTTGAATGCATTAGCAGTAAGCGATGATGTTATTGTTCCTGTAAAAATGGATGCCTGGGCAATAAATGGAATGGATATTATAAGAGACCAGATAGAAGAGATTAAAGAGATTAACGGCAACCTCAATTTTATGGGTGTGTTGGTTACAATGTACAAGAATAATGATACAAATGTAGAGGGTATAAAGTGTTTAAAGGAAAAGAAGTACAAAATGTTTGATACAGTCATCAGATATAGTGAGAAAGCTGATGAAAGTACTTTTTTCGCACCAATAATGGAATATAGCCCAAGAAGCGGAGTAGCAAGAAGCTATAAAAAGTTTGTTAAGGAGTATACGGAAAAGGTAGGTTTTGAGAAAGGAGAACACTAGAAATGGCGCCAAAGGGAAAATTCTCATTCAAGGACATTTTAAACGCACAGAATAAAGCTGATAAAGTCGAGAGCTATACAGAGATCTATCTAAATCCATTTGATGTAAAACCGAGTGAACAAAACTTCTATTCTCAGGATAACATTCAGGAATTAGCAGATAGTTTTTTAGCAGTAGGGCAGCAGCAGCCTACAGTATTAGCAAGAATAAATGGGGAATATAGAATTGTAAGTGGACATAGACGAAATTTAGCAAATCAAATGTTGATAGAGCAGGGGCATGAAGAGTTTAAGAATATAAGATACCTGTATAGAGATATGACAGAAGCAACATTTGAATTAAGTCTTTTGGTTGGAAATGCATTTAACCGGGTATTAACACCTTATGAAAAGGTTGAACAGTCAGAAAGACTTAAGAAAGCACTTATTAGAGCAAAGAATGAAGATGGTCTTGATATTCCAGGAAAGCTGAGAGATGTTGTTGCAGAGTTGTTAAATGAAAGTCCAACTAATATAGCAAGAATGGACAAAATAAATAGTAGTCTGGGGGAAGAAGCTAAGGAGCAGTTTAAACAGGGGAACATGGGAATTTCCGCTGCTTACGAAACTTCAAAGCTTCCTCCGGAGAAACAGAAAGAAGTAGCAGCACAGGTGGCATCTGGAAGTAAGGTCCAGGTAAAAGAGATAGCAGAGAAGATACAGGAGAAAAAGCAGCAGGAAGCAGTAGAGAGAATGGAAAAGGCAGCAGATAGGGCAGAGAAAGCACATGATGCAGCAGTGACAGCAGCACAGGCAACGTTACAGGCAGAGAGGGCCGCAGAAAGTGCGGATATGAGTGTCAGCAGTAACATTCAGGAGCAACAGCAAGAATATATTGTGTCCGATTCGGACACAAGCAGAGGGGAATTATTTGATATGCTTAGGCAGTATCCGGATGCAGATGTTCTTGTAAAGACAAAGGATGGAATGGATGTTCTAGTAACTGATGTGATTTACCTGGAAGAATACAATACAATCGAGTTAGTAACAAAAGTTCCGTGTACAACATGTACAGCATATGATTCTACAAAACAACCAGAGTTGCCAGTTTTGAAAAATAATAACCAGCGAGGAGAGTTTATTGATAGCTACTCATCATGGCCAATCTGGTTTGAGAGTGAGCAGACAGGAGAAAGATATTACAGGTACGAACTAGGTAATGGAAGTGCGATAGTAGTAAAGGTCCATAAAAGACACAAACATTATGGCAAGGGAGATATAGAATATGGCTCGGAAGCTTATTATCTTACGGGAGTCAATATTACTTTCAATGGCTCTAAAAATATCTATAAACGTAGTAATAATAAAACATTTGCTGAGTGTGCGACAAATAAAACTAGTTTAATCGACTATTTGAAAGAGTACCAGAAAGGATAAAGAGTGGAAGCAAGAATATTAAGCTATCAGTTATCATTTAAAAAGTTAAGTAAGGAGCTATATGAGAAAGACAAGATGACATATGAAAAATGTATACAGTTGATCAGACTTAAAGAGTTGCTTGATAAGGGCGGAAAGCTTAGAAGGGCAAATAAGCCAACAAAGAAGGGAACATTACTCCTGTTTGATGTAGTGAAGGATAGTGATGAGCTGAAAGAGGAACTGGACAAGGTTATAGGAGGTGGAGGAAGGTGAATAGAAAAGAAACCACAAAATTCCTGGGAGATCTCCTGGTGTCTGATCGGTTCGGAGGGATGGGGAAATACTATGCTAGAGAGGTGAGCATTGATTATGGCACCAGGGATGCGAAGAGAGTTGATTTTATGCAATTTGAACCGGCAGGGGTTACATCAATCGGCTCAATAGAAAAAGGCATATTCACATGCTATGAGATAAAGAGCTGCAAAGAGGATGTATTCAGTGGAAATGGCTTGAACTTCCTGGGAGAAAAGAATTACATAGTAACCACTATGGAATGTTACAAAAGCATACAGGAGGATATAAAGAATGGGAAACTGGATGCACATATTGATGAATGTTGCCCAAACTCCTCTCGCTATTATGGAATTATGGTGGCTATTCCAAAGTATGCAGAGAAAGTGGCAGAATATGAGAAGCCAACACCGTTGAACCAGGAAGAGAAATGGAAAATTGCGGTGATTCTACCATGCATACAAGGACCGAGAAGGAGGAGCCTAACAGAGATGCTCTTTTATATGCTCAGAAGCGGAAGGTGATGAGCAGCAGATGGAGAATTTTAAAACTAATAAGAGAAGGGAAGAAAGTAAGATGAATTTAACTTTATGGAGAGGAATATTAGAACCAGTATCGGCAGCAGAGAACAACAAAATTAGCAAACAAAGAGGATGTGTTGTCTTAAACGATGAAAAATCGGACAGGTTGTATGAAGAAGCGATGGATATTGTTAGAGGAATTGAAATGGATTTTGCAAGTGCAGACAACGGAAAGACATTTTGCATTGCGAATTATAAAGACGAGGATAGAGAAAAAATAAAGAAGTTCTTCTACACTATGGAGCAGGATGAAATGTTTGGAACATACATAAATGAATGGGATCGATTCAACGAGGACTGGGATGCCGACAAGTATGAGCCAGAAGGATGCATTGTTTTCAGCAGGCAAGATATTAAGAATTTAGAAAAGGTGAAATAGAATGGTAATTTCTAGTAGAGGAGGTTGGGAGGATTATATTATGGAATCAGGTTGGATAATTAATTTTAAAAATGGTACAAGCGTTATCTTAAATGAAAACGCATATAAGAAGTATCAGAAGGAAACTCCAAAAAAGGATGTTTCCTCCGAAGAACATTGGTTTATATTAGCGAATGCGATTAAAGAGCATCCAGACTATGATTTGATTGAAATAGAAAATTTAGTATGATAGTAATGAGGTGTGAAGGGTGACCAAGGAAGAATTAGACCAATTGCCGGATCTCAGGAAGGAGATCAAGGAACTAGAGGCAAAGATTGAGAGATTGAATACAAGAAAGAAGCAGGTGCTTACAGATAAGGTGCAGGCATCTGCAAAAGAGTTTCCATACAATGAAACTCATATCAAGATCCAGGGAGTTGAGTATATCTCAGATCCGAAAGCCAGGAGGCAGAAAGCTGACAAGGAGAAGTTACTGAAGATCAGAAAGCAGCAGGCGGAGGAGAAAGAGTTGGAAATCACTAGATTCATTAACTCAATAGGCAACAGTAGGCTCCGGAGAATAATAGAATACAAGTACATAGAGGGCAAGACATGGGACGAGATTGGAAAAAACATCCATTGCGACCGAACCACAGCAGAAAAGATGGTATCAAAATATTTGCGTGAAAATTAAAGTTTCCCACATTTCCCATTTTTTTATGTTATATTTGTATTAGGTGAAAATTTGTTGGCTTATCCCCAAAATTGATCCTGAGATTGAGCATCCTGGCAGCAGGGTGCTCTTTTTGTATGCAAAGGAGGGAGATAGGTGGGAAAAATACAACAAAACATAAATAAATTGCTGAAGGCCCTGAGGACTAGAGGCATTGTATACAAGATAAACACTCAACAATTTTACTCAGCAGAGCAAGATAGGCTCATCACAAAGATGATCCTATGGGAAGATCATCCCAATAGGGATGGAGAAGTGTTTTATAGCAAGGTTGAGATGCTGAAACACCTGGCAGACCGGTGGAAGGAAGTGAATGAGCATGGAGAAGCCGAGGATGGATGAATTGGCCAAGCTGATGAGCGAAAAGCAAAAGGCATTTTGTGATCGTTACATCACCACACTGAATGCCACAGAAGCGGCAAAAATGGCCGGATATTCTGAAAAATCAGCAAGAGCCATGGGAAGTGAGAACCTAACAAAACCATACATAAAAGAATATATAGATTTGCGGCTTGCGGAACTGGAAGAGAGCAGGGTGGCAGATGCCACAGAGGTGCTGCAATATCTCACAAGGGTGATGAGAGGAGAGGAAAAGGATCAGTTTGATATGGATGCCTCCCTTCAGGATCGAACCAGGGCAGCAGAGCTCCTGGGAAAGAGATACCGGTTATTTGTTGATAAGCAGGAAATTGATGCAAAAGTGGAACCGATCACCATTGTGAACGATATACCAAGGAGATCAGATGGAGGTTAGGCTCACAGATCTGATTGCTCCGCAATTTTATAATATTCATTGGGATATTTTGGAGGGAAAACATACCCACTACAAACTGTATGGCGGCAGAGGATCCACTAAATCCTCATTTGTGAGCATTGAGATCATAATGGGGATGATGCAAGCTCCAAATGCAAATGCAGCCTGCTTCAGAAAAGTTGGAAATACACTTGCAGAGAGCGTATATGAGCAACTATTGTGGGCCATTGATGCCCTGGAAGTTGGACATCTTTGGAAGCAGAGCATCTCTCCTCTGAGGCTGACATATAAGCCAACCGGGCAAAGGATTGTATTCAGAGGGTGTGATGATCCGAATAAATCAAAATCAATCAAATTGAGGCATGGCTATTTCAAATATATTTGGTATGAAGAGAGAGCAGAATTTGAGGGTGATGAGGATGAAAGAAAGATAAACCAATCTCTGATGCGTGGTGGAGATAAGTATGTGGTATTTTACACCTGGAACCCACCAAAGAGCCTGAATTGCTGGGTGAATCAAGATGTGCTTCAACAGAGAAATGATACATTGTGCAGCCATTCCACTTATTTGACAGTGCCAAGGAGTTGGTTGGGAGAGCAATTCTTCATTGAGGCTGAGGAGCTGAAGAAAAGAAAGAGGCTTGCATACCGGCATGAGTACCTGGGTGAAGCAATAGGCACCGGCGGCAAAGTATTTGATAATGTGATCCTGAGAGAGATTACGGATGAGGAGATTGCAATATTTGACAAAATAAAGCAGGGGCTTGACTTTGGATTTGCTGCGGATCCTCTGGCATTTGAGAGAATGCACCTGAACAAAAAACAAAGGCGGCTGTATATTTTTGGTGAGATTTACAAGGTAAACCTCAAAACAAGAAAAGCGGTGGAAGAGATCCGGAAACTGAACCCTGAGAATCGCATAATAACAGCCGATAGCGAAGAGCCCCGCTCCATTGCAGCAATGAATGAGTTAGGGCTCAGAGTATATGGAGCAAAGAAAGGCCCTGGTTCAGTAGATTTTGGCATGGCATACCTGAGTGATGAACTGGATGAGATTATCATTGATCCAGTAAGGTGCCCAAATGCCGCCAGGGAATTTTCTTCATATGAGCTGGAAAGAGATAAAAATGGAAATTTTAAAGGTTCATACCCTGACAAAGATAACCACTCCATTGATGCTGTTAGATATGCAATGGAGGATGAGATGGTTAGAAAGAAGGCAAAGATAAGAAACAAGGCCAAGAGAGGCCTGAGATAAGGAGGCAATGGAAGTGTATAGATTCACATATCCGGCAGAGAAATTTGATGAGAACAACCTGGATAAAAGAATCATACTCATCCTGGTGCATAAGCATGAGGGAATGGTTGGCCGCATGGTAAAGAATTATGAGTATTACAAAGGCCATCACAAGATAGATGCCAGGAAAAGAGATGAGAAAGCTCCAAATAACAAAGTGAGCTGTAATCATGCCAAGGATATATCCGATACAGCAACCGGATACTTCATGGGCAACCCAATCACATACTCTAATACTGGAGAGCAGGACATTGAGCCATTGCTGGATGCGTTTGATGCTGCCAATGTGGATGATGTGGATGCAGATCTTGCATTGGATATGAGTATATTTGGCTCAGCATATGAGTATGTGTATATCAAGCAGGGAGAGGCAGTGGTAACATCCAAGGCAATATCCCCAATATCCACATTTATAATTGTGGATGATACCATTGAGGAGAATGAGCTTGCAGGAGTTTACTACTACAAGAAAAAGAACTCAGTGAAGGATACATATACCTATGTGGCCACAGTATCCACAGCAAACTTCACATACGTGCTCAATATCAATGATTCAACATCAGATATAAGCCAGGCGGTGACAGAAACACCGGTAGAGCATTATTTTGGAGAGCCTCAGATCGTTGAGTATTTGAACAACAAGGAAGGCATTGGAGATTTTGAACAGCAGATTCAGCTCATAGATGCCTATGATACTCTTATGAGTGATCGCATCAATGACAAAGAACAATTCATTGATGCGGTGCTTGTATTGTATGGAGCTATCCTGGGAGATGATGAGGAAGAAACCTCAGAGGCACAGAAACAGCTCAGAGAGAATAAGCTCCTGGAACTGCCAGCAGATTCAAAGGCAGAGTATTTGAGCCGCCAGCTTGATGAGAATGGAGCTGAGGTGCTCAGGAAAGCCATCAAAGAGGATATATACAACTTCTCTCATGTGCCAAACTTCATGGATGAGAATTTTGCAGGCAATGTGAGCGGTGTGGCAATGGAGTACAAACTCCTGGGCCTGGAAATGATCACAAAAGTGAAAGAGAGGAACTACAAGAAAGGACTCAGAAAGAGAATCCGATTGTATTGCAATTTCCTGGGAATGAAGGCAATACTCCTGGAAGCAGGAAGTATCATGGCAACATTCAGCAGAGCCCTTCCTAAAAATCTTCAGGAATTGGCTCAGATTGTGGCCAACCTTCAGAATAATGTTTCCGTAAAAACACTGCTGAAGCTGCTTCCATTTGTGGAAGATCCCGATTATGAGATAGAGGAAGTGAAGAAAGAAAAAGATGAAGAAGTGAAGCGGCAGCAGGAGCTTTTCTCTCAGGGCAAAAACACACCACCGGAATTTAATGATGAAGAAGATGAAGATCCGGCAGTGGATGATCCTGATGATAAAAAACCGGCAGCAGACAAGAAGGCCAAGGAGTGATATAGATGGGCTATTGGGAGAACCGGCAGGCTCAGATGATGTATGAGTACATGGAAGATGCTGAGGCAGTATCCCAGGAGCTTGCAGATATATATGCCAAGGCATCAAGGTATCTCAGCTTTGAGATGGATGAAATCTATGAAAAATTCATAGATAAGCATAATTTGACAGATAAAGAGGCCAGGAAGATATTGAATAGCCTGAAGGACAGCACCGACATAGCGGAACTGAAGGAAGCCCTGGCCAAGGCTCCAAAGAATGCTGTTCTCCTGGCAGAAATGGAGAGCGGTGCATATCGGGCCAGGATTGAGAGATTGGAACAGCTTCAAACCGAAATTGATCGGATGATGCAGCAAGTATTTGAGCAGGAAAAGCAAGTGACAACTTCCCATTATGTTGACCTGGCCATGACTTCCTATTATCGGGAAATCTACAATGTGCAGAGGCAGGTTGGTTTTCAATTCAGTTTTTCTGCTGTGGATCCAAAAGCTGTGGTCATGTTGCTGCAATCGAATTGGAGCGGAGCAAACTACTCTGCAAGAATATGGAACAACACCCAGGGCCTTGCCAAGGAAGTGAAAGAGCAGATGCTCATTGGACTTCTCACCGGCAAAAAGCAGGAGGAGATGGCCAGGGAGATTGCAAATAAGTATGCCACTGGGGCATTTGAGGCCAGAAGATTGGTGAGAACAGAAAGCAACTTTGTGAATGGACAGATGCAGATGGTGGCATATGATGAGTGTGGTGCTGAGAAATATGAGTTTGTAGCAGTTTTGGATCTGAGAACTTCTGAAATATGTAGATCATTGGATGGCAAGGTGTTTCTGGTAAAGGATGCTATGCCGGGCAAGAATATAAATCCAATGCATCCATTTTGCAGATCCACCACAATCATTCATACAGATGATGAGGTTGTGGAAGGTTTGAAGAGAAGGGCCCGGAATCCTGAGACTGGAAAGAATGAATTTGTGCCCGCTGATATGAATTATCAAGCATGGTACAAGAAAAATGTGGCCAACAATCCGAAAGCTCAGGCTGCTGAGAAAATGATAAAAAACCGATCCTCTGATAAAAAGCAATTTGAGAAGTACAGAGAAGTGATTGGAAAGAAGGCAGGCAAGAGTCTTGCTGATTTTCAGGAAATGAAGTATAATAAGCCTGAGGAGTGGGAAGGCATTCACACCAGGTATAAAGATACCAAGCTGAAGGAGAAAATCAGATCCGACAGCACCAACAAAACCATCCACTCCGGGAAGCAAGGAAAGCACATACCCGGCCACAATAATTATAAAGAGGGCCGGAGCTATCTCACAATCACGGAGCAGCAGGCCCAGGAACTTGTGAACCAATATGCAGGCACTGGGAAGATCATCCGGGATCGCACTGGGAAATATACCGGAAAAGAGAGGATCACAACCAAGGAGCAGATTGGTGTGTGCATAGATTTGGAAGAAAATGAAGTGCCAACAAAGAGCTTTATGATACACTACTCAAAGGATGGTGTGCATATCGTACCGGCAGGAGGTTCAAAATGATAAAGCAGGAATATTTGGGAAAGAAAATAGAGCTCACAGATATTGATGGGAAGGTATGGCATGGCAAAGTAGCCATGATCACACCGGCACAGGATAGTGATTCAGGAGAGAATGAGTTGGCCATTGAGTTTGGCGGTGGCCTCACTGAATTCAAAGAGAGTGAGATTGAGGCCATTGAGGAAGTAAAGAAAAACAAATAATTCCAGGCAGCAGAGAGCTATGCAGAGATGCATGGCTCTTTTTATATGCAAATTTTTAGAGAGGAGGATCTAAGCATGAATTTTGGTGAATCATTGGAAGCCCTGAAGAGTGGAAAGAAGGCAGCAAGAGCAGGATGGAATGGAAAGGGCCAGTATATTGAGCTTGCAACCAATATCAGCTACATGAATGCATCCGGGCAGATTGTGAATTGTGAGCATGATGCCATTGGCAACAAGGCCATTGCATTTGTAGGCACATCTGGTGTGCAAATAGGGTGGTTAGCATCTCAGGCTGATATGCTTGCAGAGGATTGGCTTGTTGTGGAGTAGGAAGGCGGCCCGGAGCCACTGAGGGTCTAAAATAAGAGGTGGGCAAATATAACCAAGAGAGTGAATCTGTGGGGCCTAAGAGGGCAATGCAGGGGCATATAGGAGGCAAACAATGAAGTACATAAACAATCATTATGGTGCAAGCAACGTATTTGGAAGAGCAAGATGCAAGCTGCCTATGAATTTGCAGTATTTTGCAGCAGATGGTGCAGGCGGTGGAGCCGGAGGTGGAGGAACCTCAGGAGATGGCGAAGGCACAGCGGCAACAGGATCCGAAGGTGCAGCAGTCGGAGGTGAGGGCGGTGCAGCAGCTCCTCAGAGTTTTGATGATTTCTTAAAGGATCCGAACAATCAGGCAGAATTTGACAGAAGAGTGGCAAAGGCTCTGGATGAAAACAGAACTAAAATGCAGGCAGACATTGAGGCAAAGATGCAGGAGGCAAGAACCGAAGCAGAGAAGATGGCCAAAATGAATGCCGAACAGAAAGCACAGTATGAAAGAGAGAAGCAGGACAAAGAATTGGCCGACAGAGAGGCAGCAATTACCAAGAGAGAGCTCATGGCAACAGCCAAGGAGCAGCTTGCGGAGAAGAGGCTGCCTATTTCATTGGCATCTGTGCTCAATTATTCCAGTGCAGAGGAATGCACAGCATCAATTGATGCAGTAGGAAAAGCATTCCAGGAAGCAGTGGAGAAAGAGGTGAATGACCGCCTGGCCGGTGGAAAGCCGCCAAAGAAAGCAAACAATCCGGCAGCAACATTCACAATGGAGCAGATCAAGGCAATGTCACCTGATCAGATCAATGCAAATTGGGAAGCGGTGCAGGCATCCATGAAGGCTGCAAAATAGGGAAAAGTAAAGGAGGAAAAGAATAATGTCAGTTGCAAATTTTATCCCTACAATTTGGAGTGCTAGACTTTTAGCGCACTTAGATAAGAAACATGTATATGCCGCTCTGGTAAACAGAGATTATGAGGGTGAGATTAAAAATTTTGGTGATACAGTGAAAATTAATCAGATTGGTGATATTACCATCAACGATTATGAAAAAGGCAAGGATATTGCAGATCCTGAGGATCTCAGCGGTGATCAGACAATCATCACAATTGATCAGGCAAAATACTTCAACTTTGCCATTGATGATGTTGATAAAGCCCAGGTAAACCCTAAGCTTATGGATGCTGCTATGCAGAGAGCTGCATATAGCATGAACGATGTTACGGATAAATTCCTGGCCAATCTCATGTATTTGGCGGCAGTAAATAATAATGGAACAAACCTGGGTTCTGATGATTCAGCAGTTGTGCCTACAAAGAATGATGCCTATGATTATTTGGTTGACCTGGGTACAGACCTCACAGAGAAGGATGTACCAACAGAGGGTAGATGGGTTGTTGTACCGGCATGGTATCATGGCCTTTTACTGAAAGATAGCAGATTTGTTGGAAATGGTACTGACTACAACAAAGCCCTTATTGAAGGAGGTGAGGTTGGTGTGGCAGCAGGCTTCAGAGTATGGCTCTCCAACAATGTACCAAATGTATCTGGTGGAAAATACAAGATTGTAGCAGGAACAAATGCAGGAGCATCCTATGCAGAGCAGATTCTAGAAACCAAGGCATATACCCCTGAGAAGAGATTTGCCGATGCTGTAAAGGGTCTCCATGTATATGGTGGCAAGGTTGTTCAGCCTAAGTGCTTATCTGTATTAACTGCAAGCAAGAACTAAGAGGAGGAGAAGGCAGTATGTTCATCTTAAACAAAAAAACTGGAGTGATTCAGGAATGTAATAATAATGATGTAATCAAAGTATGCAAAAAAGACACAGAACACTACGCTGTTGCAGAAACTAAAGAAGAATTGACAGCAACAGCCAAGGAGCCTCAGAAACATGGTGAAAATATTGCTGTTTCTGAGAGCAATTCTGAATCAGTAACAGCTCAGGGAGAGCATGAAGAACAGTCCGGAGCAGATTCTTTAAATAGTGGCGATCAGCAGTTTACTGTGCTGAATGCCAAGAACGTGAAGGAACTCAGAAAAATTGCAAAAGAAAAAGGCATTCAGGGATATGAAAACATGAATAAAGATACTTTGATTGCTATAATCATGAACCACTAGTCTGTGGGAGGTGAAACTATGACAGATATTGAAATGTTGAAGAAGTTAACCGGAGAGGGGGATGAGGAATTGCTCTCTCTTTTGTTTTCTTTAGCGGAGGAGAAGATACTTTCTCTGACAAACAGAAAACAAATCATCTATCCTTTAAAGCCCGCAGTGAGAGAATGGGCAACAGTGGCATATAACCGGATGGGAATGCAGGGGGAAACAAGCAGAAGTGAAGGGGGGATTTCTTCAGCATTTGCGGAAATCCCAAAGGAAATTGAGGAAGCAATCAAGAGATACAGATTGGGAAGGGTGAACGGCCATGCGTATGAGAAAAAGTCTGATGAAAAAGTATCATCTGAAGAGAAGAACAATACAGAAGAACTCTGAAGGAGGAACCGCTGATGCATATGCTGAGGCGATTGAGATTCAGGCAATAATCTGGCCGGCAGGAGGTCGGGTACAGGCTGAAATGTATGGAGAAAGGCTTTCATATATCAAGAACATGGAATATGAAGGTACAGAGACCATGCAGGAAGGGGATGGCATATGTGTTTTTGTTGGTCCAGAAGAAAGGCCTGATTACAAGATTATCTCTATAAAGCCGGAATACAGTCCTAAGCTGATAGAATTGGAGAAATTATAATGTCAGTGAATGGTGTTCAGAGTTTAATGAGAAAATTTAATGAATTGGGAACCATGGAGCCAATTGTAGCCAAGGCTGTGAAAAAGCAGGCTGAAAGAGTAAGAGCCTTGGCTGTAAAGCTGTGCCCTGCGAACCATGGAGAACTGAGGGGGAGTATTCACACGAAAGTGGAGCAGGATGCAGGTTCCACAATTGGCTGTGTATATACCAATGCGGAATATGCAGCTTATGTAGAATTTGGAACAGGTCCGGCAGGTCAAGCAAATCATCAAGGAATATCCCCAAACGTGCCAGTTGCATATCGGCAAGATTCATGGTGGTTCCCTGGCGACAAAGTAGATCCTTCAGATGCAGAGAAATATCATTGGCCCAAGAGTGGTGATGGAGATCAGACATTTTATTTCACAGATGGTCAGCTAGCTCAGCCTTTTATGTATCCAGCATTGAAAACAATGGAGAAGCATGTGGTGGCAGGTCTGGCAGCAGATTTGCAGACAGGTATTCAGAAGGAAGGTGGAAGCACATGATTAATGTAAAGGATCAGGTTTATGATGCCATTAAGGACATCACAGAAAATGTAAGTGATGGATATCCAAAAGATTGGGGAAAGCTCCCTGCAATTCAGTACACCGAAGAGGATAATTCCGTGTTTGAGTGGGTGGATGGAAAGGAAAGCAAAGCCCACCTTCTCTACAAAGTAGATATTTGGAATAATAATAGTACATCAGCAACGGCTATGGAGGTTGATAAGGGCATTGCAGCCCTGGGTCTCAGAAGAGTGGCTTGTGGTGATGTTGCAGATCCATCTGGGTTGAAGCATAAAGTAATGCGGTATGAAGGAATCATTGATGTAGATAATCAAATGGTATACAACAACTAAGAAGGGGGAAAAGCAACATGTTAGCGAATGGTGCAACATTAGGTTATAAGAAAAAAGGAGCTAGTGGTGATTATACTATCCTCACTGGTCTGAAAGAGGTCCCAGAATTGGGGGACGATCCAGAAAAGGTTGAGAATACTAGCCTTGCCGATGCGGTAAAACAGTATGAGTTTGGAATTGGGGATGCGGGCGAGCTTACATATAAATTTAAGTATGAAAACTCTTCAAAAACATCTCCATACAGAGTGATGAGATTGGCAGGAGCAAAAAAAGAAGTACTCTCTTTTTGTGAAACCTTGCCAGACAAAACGAAGTATGAGTATGATGCCCAGGTCTCTGTAAAGAGATCTGGAGGTGGAGTTAATGGAGTAATAGAGTGGGATTTAAACATGGCTCTTCAGAGCGAAATCAAAGTAACAGATCCAGCATAAAGTAGGAGGATAAGAATATGGGATTTTTTGACAAGAAAGATGTGGAAATGGATGAGGCAGCAAAGATTGAAGAAAGCAAGGAGTATCAGGGAGTACATGAAACTCAGAAGAGAAAACCATTTGCACTGTGGGAAGTAGGAGGTGAAACCTACAAGCTGAAGCTGAGAACTCCGGCTATTGTAGAGTTAGAGCAGAAATATAAAACAAACTTGATGAACATTATGGGATCATCAGGCCAGGGTGGAATGCCTGCACTCTCTGTGATGTTGGATGTTACTCACGCGGCTATGAAAGATTGGCAGCATGGAATCACAAAGAATGAAGTACAGAGTCTTTTCACAAAGTATGTTGATGAAGGAGGCTCTCAGTTGTCGTTTTATATGACAGTTTACATGGAGATTTTCACAGTGAGCGGTTTTTTCTCCGTAAATCTGAGCAATCAGATGAGTGGAGCACTCCAAGAAGCGAAGGAGGACCTATAAAAGAGACTGTAACAGAGATTATATATGGACTGTATCCAGTATTTTTAAATGCTGGATACAGTCCATCTTTATTTTGGAAGCTAAGTATTGCAGAAATCAATGATATACTTGAAAGCTATGCAAGAAGAGAAGAACGAAAAGCAAAACAACGAAAGGCAGAGCTAAAAGATGAGATCATGCTGCTCTTTAATCAGACGTTGCAAATTGGGGATGTACTTGAAAAACTGATGGATAAAAAAAAGCAGATTCGTATGCCAAAAGAATATTATCCAGAATTATTTGAAGAAGCGAATTCAACAGAGCAGAAAGCAGAGGATAAGTCGTGCAGAGAGATGAAACTTCACAAAGCGAGAATGGATGATTTTGTTTTTATGCACAATAGGGCATTCAGAGAGCGAGGTGAAAGTAGTGGAAGGAATGACGCTGGAGAAACTGCAAGTAATAATAGAGGCACAGACAAAAGCTTATTATGAAGAACTTAAGAAGGTGCAGCAACAGACAAAAACAGTAATGAGCACAGTGGAAACCCAGACAAACAGGATAAAAAGTACATTTGATAAAATTGGAAAAACAGTTGCTATGGCACTTTCCGTAACTGCGATAATAGGTTTTGGGAAAAGCTGCATTGAGTTAGGATCCGCATTAACAGAAGTGCAAAATGTAGTGGACGTTACATTTGGAGCTATGTCAGATACAATAAACCAGTTTGCTAAAGCTGCATTGGAACAGTTTGGACTGTCAGAAACAAGTGCTAAAAGATATACATCAACATTAGGAGCAATGCTAAAATCTATGGGATTCAATACAGAGGCAGCGGCAGACATGTCTATGGAAATGACAGAACTTGCAGCAGATATGGCATCATTCTATGATTTGGACACGGATGTAGCATTTGAGAAAATCAGATCAGGGATTTCTGGAGAAACAGAACCGCTAAAGCAGTTGGGCATAAATATGAGTGTGGCAAATTTGGAAGCTTTTGCACTTAGCCAAGGAATAACAAAGGCATACAATGCCATGACGCAGCAGGAGCAGGCAATGCTGAGATACAACTATCTAATGGCAACAACAGCGGATGCCCAGGGGGACTTTGCAAGGACTTCCGATAGCTGGGCAAATCAGGTAAGAATGCTTGCAGAGAAGTTCAATGCACTAAAAGCTGCAATAGGGAAAGGGCTTATTGCAGTATTAACTCCGGTAATTCGAGTTCTGAATTCATTATTGAGTAAGATTCTAATGGTAACAGATGCTTTCAGTAATATGATTGCTAAGATAACCGGAAAGAATACAAAAACAACCACAACAGTAAGTGATATTGGCGGAGCTGCTGATTCAGCAGCAAGCTCAATGGGAGATGTTGGGGCTGCAACAGATGCAGCAGGGAAGTCAGCAAAGAAGGCGGCAAAAGAATATGGTGGGCTACTTTCGATGGATGAGGTTCATTCACTCACAAAGAATGAGGGAAGTGATTCAGGAGGAGCAGGCAGCAGTGGTAACGATGGAACTTCAGGAAGTGAACTGAGTGAGAATATTGTGGATGCAGCCAATGAAACGGATGATACACTAAACCCAGCATTAGAGAAGCTGCTTGCAAGGCTAAAGGAACTACAGGAGCTTTTCAGGGCAGGATTTAAGGCTGGTCTGGGTGATGTGGATCTGAGCAGCATTACAAAAGCAGTGGAAGGCATAAAGAAAAGCCTAAAAGATATCTTTACAGCTCCTGAAGTGGTGAATGCGGCCAACAATTTTGCCAACACTCTGGCATATTCGTTGGGGCAGCAGGCAGGAGCAGTGGCCAGTGTGGGCATCACGATAGCAACAAATTTATTGGGTGGAATTGATAAGTACCTGGCAGATAATCAGGGTCGGATCAAACAATTCATTGTAAATATGTTTGATATAGGCTCGGATATAGCAACGATTCAGGGAAATTTTGCCCAGGCAGCAGCAAATATCTTCTCAGTGTTTGGAGGGGAGAATGGGCAGCAAGTAACAGCAAACATTATAGGCATCTTTTATGATGCAGCAATGGGGGTATATGAGCTCTCGGCGAAGTTGGGAAGAGATGTGTTGGATTGCTTGACAAGACCATTTATTGATAACCAGGGAAGCTTTAAGGAAGCTATTGATGGACTTCTTGGAGTAGCAGCAGGAGCCCTTGGAAACATCAAGCAAGTGGTGGATAGTACAGTTGGGAAAGCGGGGGAGATTTATGATGAGCACCTGGCACCAATGTTAAACTCACTTGCAGAAGACCTCAGCAGCATCACCGGCACAATACTGGATGTCTACAACACATATATCATCCCAGTATTGGAAGGGCTTCAGCAGAAGGTTGGGCCGCTCATTGATGAGCATATTCAGCCTGCAATCAACAAGGGTCTGGAACTTATTGGCAAGATAGCTGATGCGGTGAAAGATATTTGGGAGCAAACCCTATTGCCTTTTATAAATTGGTTTATTGCCAATATAGCACCATACATTGCAGTGGAACTGGGTAAAATGGGAAGTGTATTCCTGACAGTGGCAGGAGTGATTGCGGATGTGGTTGGCAGCATCTTTGATGTCCTGGGAGGCTTAATTGACTTTATAGCAGGAGTTTTCACAGGCGATTGGGAGAGAGCATGGGAAGGCATAAAAACCTTCTTCTCAGGCATTTGGGAGGCAATTAAAAGTATTGTGAGTGCAGTGTGGGAAAACATCAAGTTAAATATATCAACAGCTATCGATATGGTGGCAATGACAATTGGGACTGTATTAAACACAATAAAGATTATGTTTGGAACAATATGGAATGCTATTAAGATGCTTGTCAGTACAGTGTGGAACGCTATAAAAACAACGATTAGCAAGGTACTTAACACGATTAGTAGTATAATCAGTGCGACACTCAATACAATAAAGACAACATTCAGCACGAACTTCAATAACATAAAGAGTACAGTAACAACAGTATTCAATGCTATTAAGAGTACAATTAGTACAATTATCAATGCAGTGAATACAACAATCAGCACAGTGTTAAATAGTATCAGAACCATATTTAGTACGATACTGAGCAGCATAAAAACAACAGTAAGCACGAACTTCAATAACATAAAGAGTATAGTAACAACAGTAATCGGAAGCATTCAAACAGGAATCAGCGGAGCATTGAACAGTATTAGCACAAATTGGAATATTATGTGGAATGGAATGAAAGCAACCGTGATAAATATATTTAATGGAATTTGGAGTGCTATCAAAGGGGTGATTAATTCTATAATATGTGGCGTAGAGAAGATGGCAAATGGAGTGATTAGCGGCATAAATGCGCTTATAAAGGCTTTAAATAATCTGAGCTTTGATGTTCCAGATTGGGTGCCAGAGATAGGAGGAAAAACGTTCGGTTTTAATATATCAACTACTCTAAGTACTATTTCTATTCCAAAACTTGCAACTGGTGGCGTAGTTGACAAGGCAACAGTTGCAATGATTGGTGAAGCCGGGCAAGAGGCGGTGGTGCCTTTAGAAAATAACACAGGATGGATGGACAAGATTGCAGGAAGGATAGGGGAGATTATCTCCGTGAACATGAGAGCAATCATTGGAGAGATGGACAACGGCAGCGAGTACCAGACTATTCAAACTATAGTGAAACTTGACAGCAAAATACTTGCGGAGCAAACAGACAAATACAGAAAAAGAAGAGGCTATAAAATGGCTAATGCATAAGGAGGGAGAGAAACATGGCAGCAAAATACAATAATATTCTGATTGTCGGTGGAGTAGCTCTCCCCGACCCTTCAGAAATGACACTCTCAGATTATGATATATCTGAGAGTGAGAGAAATGCCAATGGCAAAATGGTATCTCAGATCATCCGGGAGGATGTTCATAAAATAGAGTGCAAATGGGCAATCCTGAGGCCTGATGATTATATGGCAATCAGGAGAGCTATAAAAAAGAAGTTTGGACTCAGCGTGAAATTTTTCATACCGGAGAAAAATGAAAAGGGAGAGCTTGAAATGTATGCCGGTGATAGAAAAACACCTATATACACCTATGTGGATGGTGTACCGGTTTATAAAGATTTTTCCCTCAATTTAATTGAAATGTAGGTGAAGAATATGCAGTATGTGAGCAGCGAATACAAGGAGGCCATGAAACAGGCAGCTAGGAATAAATCATATATGAGAGTTAGTCTGGGCCTGATCAACCAGGCAGCCCAAACAGCGGCAGAAGTAAGTGGAGGCTTAACCTATTTTTCAGACCTAATAAAGCCGCTGAGCAGTGTTTCTGTGAGCAAAGTATATGCAACTTTTGAGAATGACTTTGCCAAGGTAGATGGAAGTATGTACTTTCTGCCAAGGGAGGGATCAGGAAAGAGTTTTTATAATTCAGGCATTACAACAGAGGAGCTGTGTGGCCAGGGAGGGCAGCCTGCGGTGCTGATAGAATTTAACACTGCGGATCCGGTGGATATAAAGGGCCTAACCCTGGAATTTGGGGATGCATACCCGGTGAAGTTTACTGTGCAGACGGATGAAGGAGAATTTGAGTATGAGAATGGATCCTCTTCATTCAAAACAGAGGATACATTTAACAATACAACCTTTATGCGGATTGCACCAACAGATATGAAAAATGGGATTGCCCGATTCAGGATATACAATATAACCTTTGGGATCGGCATCACATTTGAAAATGAGAAGATTGTTAGTGCGGAGCTGAAGAGCACCCTCTCACCAATATCAGAAAGCCTGCCAAGCATTGATTTTAGTGTCACCATAGAAAATATGGATAGGTACTACAATGTGGATAATGATGATAGTGCCATCAACTACATGGAGACTGGGCAAGAGATGCAAGTGTATTATGGATACGCCCTGAATGATGGAGAGATTGAATGGGTGAAGGGCGGCACACTGTATATGCAGGAATGGAGTGCTGATGATAAAACGGCAAAATTTGAAGCTGCGGATGTTTTTGAATACATGCAGGATGAATACAAGAGGGGTGAGTATCGGCCAAACGGTATCACCCTTTTTGATTTGGCTGTGGATGTATTTGAAGATGCCGGGATGAGTGAGGATAAATATTGGGTGGATCCATACCTGAAGAACATCACAGTATACAATCCGCTTCCTATGGTGAAGCACAAGGAATGCCTTCAACTCATAGCCAACGCAGGTCGCTCAGTGGTTATACAGAACAGAGATGGGCTGCTCCTTATAAAATCATCATTTGAACCAGAAAAGACCGTATCCGCCAACCAGGTGGCGGAATATGGCAATGTGGAGTGCTTACTGTCTGATGAACCATATTCGGAGTATACCGCATTTGAAAAAGACTATGCCAGAGTAGATGGGCAGCAGTATTTCATGCCACGAAGCAGCAACTACATTCAGGTGGGATATGTGAGCGCATCCATCAGCGGAGAGGATGGAGCATTTGAAGAAATTCCGTTGATAACGCTCACCATGGAGAGTGCCTATACCTTCCACAACCTGACGCTGCTTTTCGGAAGCATTCAGCCGGTGGAGTTCGTGATTACAACATACAACAACGGAAAGAAACTGAAGAGCTTCCTGAGTAAGAGCATAACGGAAAAAACCATAGTTTTCTATGATTTTATTGATACCGACAAAATCACAATAGAGTTCACAAAGGCAAAGCCGCACAACCGGATCCACCTGAAGAGGATAGAATTTGGAGCTCAGACAGATTATGAGATCACCTATGACGAGCTGACGGCCACACCAAACGGCACGAAGTTGGAAAAGGTGAAAGAGCTGCGAGTGATTCGGACAATATATACAAAAGGAACCGAACTGAAGGATCTCACAGCGGATGAAATCACCCTGGCAGCAGGCGTGGAGGAAGAATTTGAGATTGACTTTGGCAATGCGGTTCACGATCTGAGTGCAGTGTGCGTTGTGGATGATGCGGAGCAGGATTTTGGAGCGAAAATAACAGATAGCAGTTCCTATTGGTGCAAAGTGAGGATCACAAAGCCGCCAAAGACGGCCAAAAAGGTTGTGCTGACGGTGAGGGGATATGAATACAGCATCAGCACTGCCCAGGCGGTGACGAAGTTAAATAACACTGGAAGCATTCAGACCTGGAACAACCCTCTGATCAGCTCAGCGGAGGACGCTGCAAACCTGGTGGAGTGGGTTGGAGCCTACTATAAGGGCGGAAATCAATATGATTTGAAATACAGAGGAGATCCCATCCTGGATTGCAATGATCTGGCATACCTGGAAAGCCGGTATGTGGAAGATTTGATGATCAGGTTGGAAGAGGTGAGCCTGAAGTTCTCAGGAAGCCTCAGCGGCACTCTGGTGGCAAGGAGGAAGGTATAAATGGAGTGGATCACACCAAAAACAGACTGGGCAGCCTCCACGGATGAGAGCGGGAAGTATACCGGAGATTATTTCAATATCACGGACTACAACCGGATCAAGAACAATATTGAGTTTCTGGGAGCGGTGGCCCATCAGTTTTGGCCGGTATTTGTGAGAGCAATGCCGGATCGAAACTATCAGGAATATCCCTATGCGGATGAAATCAACACCCTGGCAGATAACCTGGAAGCAATCAATGCCTTTGTGGGCTACGAGATTGGGCAGAAGACAGTGTATCAAGATAATGATGCATTTATTGGATATGAGGATCTGAACCGCCTGGAAACAGCTTGTCTGAAGCTCTATGAGGCTATGTGGAACCTTTACACCAGGCCGGTGAAGCTGCCATTTAGATTGGGCCCCAAGTATTATGCTCTGAAGAATCCAAGGATACCACCGAAGAAAACCAGGCTTCCACTCAGGCTGGGCATTCGCTTTGGTGGGACTTATTATCCGCATGAGATGCCGAGCATCCTTCATGTGGAAACAAAACACAAGAAACTGCCAATGAGATTGGGAGCAGAACACTTCCCATTCAAGAGCTAGGAGGAAAAGTGATATGTCAATTTTGAAAACAGATTACAAAGATGATGTGATCAATACCGAGCTTGCCGCTGATCGTAAATTTGGAGAAGTGGCCAACGAGGACGGCACATTTAGTTATAATGATGTGACACCATACACCCAGGAAGGTGATGAGTATGGTGCAAAAGAGATCAACCATGAGAATACGCATACCAACTATGCTATTGAGGCAGCGGATCACACCTATCAAGGAGTGGATTTAACGGTGAGATTTGCTGAGGAAATTGCAGGATATGCAAATGCATGGAGATGGATCAAGGCAAGAATTGCAGCAGCGAACTTTGATGGCCTGCATATAGGTGACTATATCCCTATCTATATGGGAGATTATTTAATAAAGATGCAGATTGCTGGCATGGATACATACTATAAAACAACAGATCGGCAGTTAGGACATCACATTGACTGGATCTCAGAAAAGTGTTACCCAGAATCAGTTCAATGGGACACTGATAATAACAATGGAACAGCGAATAGCCGCACACCATACATTAGGTCTAAAGTAAAAACATTTCTCGATGGATTAGTGGTTAAGCTTCCGAATGAACTGTTTGAAGTTATAAGTACAAAGAGATTCCTTTTAGAGACAAGATATTCGGATTCAGGGATACTAAAGGATTCAACTTCATGGATCTGGAGCGATTTGGGCAAATTATGGCTCCCGTCGGAGTATGAAGTATTTGGTTCAATAATCTGGGGAACAAAACCATTTAGTGCTGGACAGGCGGTGCAGTATCCAATTTTTGCAAATACTGAGATTAATCGCATTAAAGGAGATAACTGGTGGCTGTTGACAGTGGGAAGTGGCGATAATTTAACTGCATGCATGGTAAGCAAACATGGTGTTGCAGATATGACGGTGTGCAAGAGGGAAGAACATGTGCCAATTTGTTTTAGAATTTCAGAGTAGAGGAAGTGTAAAAATGACAAAAGAGCAGATTGAAGGAGAAATAAGAAGCTTAAACAAACTTATGAAGGAAAACGACTATATCGGTATAAAAATTGCAATGGGAAGGGCAACGAAAGAGGAGTATGCCGAAGAAATAGCAAAATCTGAAGAGATGGCTAAGAGAAAGAATGAGCTTGAAACTATACTAAAAGAGATGGATTAATGATATAAGATAGAGGTGGTAAATTTGGATTACATAAATTTAGTTTTAATTTCTATTCCAAGTGCATTTACAGGATTATGTTTTTGGCTGTTGGAAAGAAAGATATCAGATAGAGAAAAACGACAGGAAGAGAGAGAAAAAGTTAGAGAACAAAATGAATTATTGCTAGTTAAAAGTGTTGGAGCAGCAATAGCATTAGGTGAAGCATCAGCTATTGCGCTTAAAAATGGGCATACGAATGGAGAAACAGAAGCAGCATTAGAGTATGCTAGACAGGTGAAACATGAACAAAAAGATTTTCTGTATGAGCAGAGTGTGAAAAATATTATTTAGTTTTTTTGAGAGAGGATGATTGAAAATGAAAATTGTAAAGAAATTGACGAGCAGGAAGCTTTGGGTATCTGTATGTTCTTTTGTAACATTGACAATCTTGGCAGCAGGAGGCACAGAAAACCAGGCGACGCAAATAACAGCTGTAATAATGGCAGGAGCAACAGTAATTGGCTATATCGTTGGGGAAGGGCTAGTCGATGCTACAAACAAGGGGGATGAATAACGTGAAGATTTGCATATCAGTAGGACACAGTATGTTAAAGAATGGTAATATTACAAGTGCAGATGGCACTGAATTTGGCGGAGGGAATGAGTATCGTTTTTGCAAGGAGTTCGCTCCTGCCTTAAAAAAATGCTTAGAGAATGCCGGACACGAGGTTACTATCGTTCGTGTACCAGAGAAGAGTATTGCAAGTGTAACAGAGGAAAAAAAATATAAAATAGCAAAATATAATGCTAAAAAATATGATCTTAATCTTGAATTACACTTGAATGCTGCATCTTCAGCTAAAGCATGCGGTACAGAAGCTTTGTTTGTATCCAAGGCAGGTGAAAAAATTGCTGAGGCAATTATAGCAAAGCTAAGTGAATTATATAAAAATAGAGGCACTAAAAAGCGCACAGACTTATATTTTCTTAAACAAACAAGTGCACCAGCTGTATTATTAGAATTGTTTTTCTGTACAAATCCATCTGAATGGAAAAAAGCACAGGTAAACAAACGGAAGATGGCTAGGTTGATTACTGAAGCTATTAATTCTGTAAAGTAAAGTTGCACCAGTGCAACAGAAAAGCAGTGAAATATCCACTGCTTTTCTGTTGCAATCTTATATTTATTGTATTGTTAAACTACATCTGTTATAATTAGCTTAAGAATTTAGTATTGCATTAATGACAGAATCTTTATTCCATCCAACCATTACATTTGCATTTTCACTTACCTTAGCAGGAATACGCTCTTGTCCCCATGGCTTAACTCCGATAATGTATTTGTTATAATTTACTGCTGTATCAATTTCGAAATCAATCCAGTCACTATATGAAACATACATACCGGATAAAATTAACACTACTGATGCTGGACGGATTTGTTGCTTTAACTCTTCTTTGAGCTTTTTCTTACCAGCTGGTTTATCAGGATCGATTAATGGGTCGTGTTCTGGAACGGAATAATTTTTCCATGTCAACTTGCCTTCTTTTTGTGCCTCATTAAGCCACTGAACGATTTTGTTATAATGTTCAGAATATTTCCAAGCATGACTGATAAAAATGTTATATGTACTCATATTGTAATCACCACTTTCTGATATTGTAGGAGGTATTTTAATGAAAACAGAAAAATTCAAAAAAAAACCAGTTATTGTTGATGCATATAAAACAGATGTAGAATTAACCATTCATACACTGGAAGGTGATATGAAAGCACTCCCAGGAGATTGGATTATTACTGGTGTAAATGGAGAAAAATACCCATGCAAACCAGATATTTTTGATAAAACTTATGAAAAAATTAAGTAGTTTCTTCTGTTTTTTTCTCATCAGAATTAATAAGTTTCCATTTATTGTTTTCAGAAGATATAATATTTTCGATATTTCTAATAAAAATATTATCGATGCTTTCTGGTTCCGAATTGTATGGAAATGATTTTGTAATAAATAAATGTTTTTGGTACCGCAACAACTCACACGTTGTTCGATATTCAATCCAATTTTCATGCCATTTATACAGTTTTGTAACGGATTCTATGATTGCAATACAAGAACCTAAAACTCCAACCAGAATTGCAATAATTATATTGTATTTGGTATAAGCTGATAGCAATGGAATTAAAGAAGCAAGTACTATTTCTATAGATTGAACTATTTTGTACATTTTCTGGCAATGTATAGATTTTTCATCATACCAATTAATTTGGTTATCCACTCTTTCTTCCATATATTCGTTAATATTCATAATACCACTTCCTTTTCAATTAATATTAATTTTTCTTTTGTCACTTCTCAATTATAATTCCATGAAAAGAAAGGACAAAATATGTAATACATATTAATAATATGTTTGAAATGACAGAAAGTCAATTTATTTTCTAAAAAACACCATTAAAACTCCTTAAACAGGAAACTGACCTATTTAAGGAGCTTTCCTACCACTATAAAGCAATTAATATATTATGTGCAACATAGAACTAAGCCTGATAATGTAGACTTAAGATTACAATTTAATATACCATTGGATCTGAAACGTAAGATTGAAACACCTGGCCATATCATAATCATATGATTATTTGACAAAGTTTGTACAATGAAATACTATTAATACAAAAATAGGAGGTATTTGCTATGAACTTGTTGCGAAAGAATTATGAAGTCATATTGGATGGACCCAAACAAATCAATTGGGATGAATACAATTTAAAAGTTAGTTCTGAATATAATAAATTATTAGAAGAACATGCGGATTCAGAAAAAGTATTTCAAGAGTTTTTTGAGAGAAACCCTTGTTACCTTCCGGGAGGATTAGAATTATTTGGGCAATCAGGGCACTATCCATATATGCATACACTGATTTCTCAACCGGATATTGGAATTGTAAATACTAGAAGACCAGATTTTTTGTGGCTTGCAAATGATAGCTTGACATTTACTCCCGTATTTATTGAAATCGAAAAACCTAGTAAAAAAATGTTCAATAAGGATGGGAATACCACAGCCGAATTTAATCAGGCTTTAGGACAGATCAAGCAATGGAAATATATTTTGAATGATGCAAATAATATTTTAGCTTTTTATGAAAAATTTAATATACCATTGGATTTGAGAAAACGGGAATTTAAACCACAATTTTTATTGGTATATGGTAGACGAAAAGAATACGAAGGAAACGAATTACTCACTGGAATAAGAGCAGAGCAAAGGAATGGCAATGTAGATATTATGTCTTATGATAGATTAAGACCACTGAGTGACTATAAGCAATTTATTTGTTGTAAAGTGCAAAATACAGATTACAAAGTAATGAATATACCTCCAACGTTTAGATATAGAGCAGACTGTGCGGAGGAATTGCTAAAGATGCAAGGATTTTATGAACAAATAGATAATATGAAGAATACATCAGAAGAAAGAAAGGAATTTTTGAAAAGCAGGTATCAATATTGGATTGAGTTTGGTAAATTATCTTGTAAAGGACTAATGTGTAGCCAAGAAGGAGAATAAATTACTATATATTAAGGAAGCATTAATTTGCAACTGAATTTTGAGACAATTAAGTATAATATTTTTTAAGTTGCATTTCGTGTTGCATCATTAAGAAAAATAGAAGCACAACAGGAAAAACAAAAACACGCATAACACTATGAAATACAAGGGTTATACGTGCTTTGTGGATTTTTAGCAGAAATGAATTAACGGATTCGACTCCCGTCTACTCCACTTTATCGAGACAAATCCGAACACTATTAGGAATGTCTGATAAGCTGATAAAATGGTCATTGTTTGCATAGTTGTAAGCAATGACCATTTTATCTGGCGCTATGTCAAGTGTTGGGGTATGATTCTTTGAATCATGCTTTATCACTGGATGTAGGGATGTCCACTCATTTTTCTATTTTTGTCACAATAAGAGGTCTCCTAGGCTAATTTATTTTACCTTTTTTAATACATGTAGAAATAAGATTTCGAGTGCAAATTTCAGCAAAAAATTAGCTGATATATCTAATAAAAGAAATCTTGCATTAATTTTTATTACATAATATAATAAACAAATGCAAAAGCAGGAGGAATGAAAAAATGAATAATAGAGAAACTAACGAAATTATAAATCAAATAGATATCTCGCAAGAAGCTCCAGAAAATCAGACGTATAGACAATACTATTATATGCAAAAAATGAAGGAGTGGGTATCAAAGAAAGCAGCAGAACTTGGGCGACCTCTAACCGCGGCAACAGTAACTTTCGGTTGTCAAATGAATGCTCACGATTCTGAAAAAATAATTGGAATACTTGAAAATATAGGATATACCATTATTGAAGACGAAAAAGCAGATTTTGTCATTTATAATACTTGTACAGTGCGTGAAAATGCAAACTTAAAAGTATATGGAAGATTAGGTTATTTAAAGAAATTAAAATCTCAAAATCCTCATATGATGATTGCATTATGTGGCTGTATGATGCAGGAATCAGCAGTCGTAGAAAAGATTAAAGAAAGCTATAAGTTTGTAGATATTATTTTTGGTACACACAACATCTTTAAGCTAGCTGAATTGTTACAAGCTAGAATTGATTCCAAAGGAATGATTATTGATATTTGGAAGGATACACAGGAAATCGTAGAAGATCTTCCAAGTGAACGTAAGCATAAATTCAAAGCTGGCGTTAATATTATGTACGGATGTAATAACTTCTGTACCTATTGTATTGTACCATATGTTAGAGGTCGTGAAAGAAGCCGTAATCCAAAAGATATTGTTCGTGAAATTGAAGCCTTAGTAGCGGACGGTGTTGTAGAAATTATGTTATTGGGACAGAATGTTAACTCATACGGTAAGAATTTAGAACATCCAATGACATTTGCTAAACTTCTACAGGAAATTGAAAAGATAGAAGGACTAGAAAGAATCCGTTTCATGACTTCCCATCCAAAGGACTTATCTGATGAGTTAATTGAAGTAATGGGCAATTCTAAGAAAATCTGCAATCATCTTCATCTTCCAGTACAGTCAGGAAGCAGCAGACTTTTAAAGATTATGAACCGTCACTATACAAAGGAGCAGTATCTTGATTTAGTGGGCAGAATTAAAGAAGCAGTACCAAACATTTCTTTAACAACAGATATTATCGTAGGTTTTCCAGGAGAGACAGAAGAAGACTTCCAGGAAACATTAGATGTAGTACGTAAGGTTCGTTATGAAAGTGCTTATACGTTCATTTATTCTAAGAGAACAGGTACTCCAGCTGCGAAGATGGAAGAACAGGTTCCGGAAGATGTTGTGAAAGAGCGCTTTGACCGTTTATTAAAGGAAATACAAGGAATTTCAGCAGAATTGTCAGGCCGTGATACTGGCAAGGTCGAAAAAGTCCTTGTCGAAGAGATTAATTCACAAGATGCACAGTTAGTGACAGGGCGATTAACCAATAATGTGCTTGTTCATTTTAAAGGTTCCAGTGATTTAATTGGTAAAATTGTAGATGTTAGGCTTACAGAGTCTAAAGGATTTTATTATATGGGTGAATTAGCAGAATAGAAAGGGTAAACTGTAAGTATTTGATGAAAAAAATACTTGCAGTTTTTTTCTGCATACTTAATAAGATTAAGTATAACATTAGTTTAGTAACAATAAAATGTGGAACTTAATTGAAAAAAGTAAGTTCAATTGGTATAATAATGAAAAAGGTGGATGTAGGACGTTAAAATTTTAATACGATAAAGTATTATGAGGTGAGAGTAGTTATGATTAATATCGCTGTCTGTGATGATGAGCCTGCCATATTGGAGATGATGAAACAATATCTTAATGGGTTCTCTCAAAAATATGAGTTGGAATTTCAGATAACAACATTAACTGACGGAGATTGTTTTTTTGAGTGTGCGGAACAGTTTGATATCATTTTTTTAGATATCGGTATCGACAATAAGAATGGAATTGAAATAGGAAGCAGAATACGAGAGACAGATAAAAAAGTAAAAATAATTTATGTAACTGCATTTCGTGATTATATGAAAGATGCATTTGGTATTCATGCATTTGATTACTTGGTTAAACCAGTTACAGAGAAAAAAATTTATTCGGTTTTATTAGAAGTGTTTTCATATGATAATTTAAATGAGGATCGGATAGTCAGTTTTCGAACAAAGACAGGAGTTGTTTCGACCAAGGCAGAAGATATTTTATACTTTGAATACTGTAACCGAAACGTGCTTTTATATGATGATAAGAATCATGTACTAGAACTTCCAGGAGAGAAGATTTCTGCTATTGCAGAACGAATGAAACCATATCATTTTGAAGTTTCTCATAAGAGTTTTGTGGTGAATCTGTACCAGATTGAGTCGATTAAAAATTATACTATTTTTATGAAGTATGGGAAAGAGGTTCCATTATCACAGATGTATTCCAAAAGATTCCGAAAAAAAATGCACGATTATCTTAATTCAAGAATATAGCAGAGAGGAGTATGAGCAGCTTGAAGTTTGTTTTTTCAAATTTAATCTGGTATTATGCAGCTCTTTCGCTTCTTGGGCATTTTTTAGGTGTAACCAATGAAAAAAAATATCCAAAGAAAAGTTTCTGGTATACAGGAAGCTTCTTCTTTGCTGTTGGGCTGACAATTGCTTTGATACCGCTTAGTTTCGGATGGTATGCAATTCTATATATAATTATGTGCGGTGTGTATGCCAATGTATTTTTTAAAAATAGAGGTAATAAGAATGTGATGGGCGCACTTGGTTTTGGCGTGATATCTACTTTAATACAATATGTATTTGAAAACATAGCCAAG
>CALFNR010000109.1:0-30038 GCA_937903005.1 uncultured Lachnoclostridium sp.
GATTCCGCTCCCAATTTATGTATAAACACATCGTCTTCCACAATCAAAAGGATAACACTGCCATATCCCTCGTTCATGTTCTATGTATTGAAATAAAAATTTGCGTAACATAAATTATTATATATCATCAGTCTGCAATTCTGCAATATTCTTACTTTACCTATAAATCCTATTGACAAACTAGGAAATAAAAAGTATTATATATGCATGCAAGGAGGCAACGACAATGAAGAACAAAACATTACATAAACCCCTAAAATACCTCATTTTAGGCTTAATCACAATAAACACACTCCCAATTTTATCTGGGTGTACCAATACAAACAAAAACGACTTAACGATCACCAACGTCTCATACGACCCAACAAGAGAATTATACGAAGACTACAACAAAGCCTTCACCAAACACTACAATCAAACCTATGGAAAAGACATAAAAATAATCCAATCCCACGGCGGCTCAGGCAGCCAAGCCCGTTCCGTAGTAGAAGGCAGTGACGCAGATGTCGTAACCCTAGCATTAGAACGAGACATTAGCTTAATCGAAAAAGCAGGATTAATCGAACCAGACTGGATAACGGAATTCGATGAAGATTCCTCTCCTTACACATCCACCATTCTCTTCCTAGTAAGAAAAGGTAACAAAAAACAAATCCATGACTGGAACGACCTAATCAAAAAAGACGTAGAAGTAATCACACCCGACCCAAAAAGCAGCGGCGGAGCATGTTGGAACTTTCTTGCAGCTTGGGAATATGCATTACAAAACAACCAAAACGATGAAGAAGCTGCCAAACAATTTGTAAAAGCACTGTATGATAATGTAAGTGTAATGGATTCGGGGGCAAGGGGTGCTACCACAACATTTGTTGAGAACAAAAAAGGCGATGTTTTAATTGCCTGGGAAAATGAAGCCCTTGCATCCATAAAAGAATATCCTGATGAATTCGAAGTGGTTTCGCCAAGTATCAGTATACTAGCCCAGCCAAGTGTAGCAGTCGTAGATGAAAACGTAGACAAGGATGGGAAAAGGGAAATTGCTACAGAGTACATAAAATATTTATATACAGAGGAAGCACAGAACATAATCGCAGAAAATGGATATCGGCCTTGCAATCAGGAGATATTGAAAAAATATAAAGATAAATTTGATTTGAATATGAAGTTATGTACCATAAAAGATTTTGGTGGATGGAAGAAAGCCTATGAAAAGTTCTTCCAGGATGGCGGAATATTTGATGAAATCTATATAAGCTGAAAATGTTAGAGAGGAGGTTATTATGGAAACGTTAAAATATAGAAAACGAGTTAGGAAATGTAGGGTAGTACCGGGATTTGGACTTACTATGGGGATAACAGTAAGCCTGCTTTCCCTGCTGATACTAATTCCGTTGGCTTCCGTACTGGCATGTTCCTTCCGTTTATCGCCATCGAAGTTCATAGCTGTAATCACAAGGCCAACGGTAGTGCATGCATTTCAAACCAGCCTATTCTGTGCATTTATAGCAGCAGTTATTAATAGCATATTTGGTTTCATAATAGCCTGGGTGATTGTAAGATATGAGTTCCCAGGAAAGAGAATCTTAGATGGAATGATAGAATTACCGTTTGCATTGCCTACCGCTGTAGCGGGTATCACCTTATCGAAACTGTATTCAGAAGAGGGCATAATAGGAAAAGCACTTGCAACATTTGGTATCAAAGTGGCATACACCAAGATTGGAATTATTGTAGCATGTGTATTCATAGGAATACCATTTGTAGTAAGAGCCGTACAGCCTGTGTTAGAAAAACTGGATGGACAGTATGAAGAAGCGGCGGAAATCCTAGGAGCCAGCAGATTAAGGACCATCCGAAAAGTCATAGTGCCAGAGATTAGGCCGGCGCTTCTGACAGGATTTGGATTAGCATTTGCAAGAGGAATTGGAGAATACGGAAGTGTTATTTACATAGCAGGAAATAGTGCAAAAGAACATACTCAGGTTGTTTCTTACGTTATTATGCAGAAATTAAATTATATGGATTATGCTAGTGCCACAGCAATTGCGCTGGTTATGTTAATTCTATCTTTTATCATCCTGTTACTGGTTAATCTGGTACAGGTTAGACAATCAAAACGGACAAATAATGTTTAGTGAGGTGGAACATGAGAAAAGAGAGTAAAATTGCAAAAGTTATTTTGATTACCATAAGTGTATTATTTCTAGTTCTAATGCTGGTGTTTCCACTGATATTTGTTATGGTGAGAGCATTGGGAGACGGAGTTTCCTTTTACATAAAATCCATTCAGACGGAGTATGTGTTATCAGCCCTTGGAGTAACACTTCTTGCCACAGCAGTAGCTCTTGTGGTAAATACAATTTTCGGAATTGCAGCAGCATGGCTTATGACAAAGTTCAGTTTTAAGGGAAAACATATTTTATCAACCTTGATAGATATTCCATTTTCCATCTCACCAGTTATCGCAGGTTTAGCATTTTTAATGACCTTTGGAAGAATGGGATTTGCAAGACCAGCCTTAGATGCAGTGAACCGCCTGCTGGGAACCGATATTCGAATCGTATTTGCAATTCCAGGAGTTGTACTGGCAACAATCTTTGTTACCTTCCCATTTGTATCCAGAGAAATTATTCCTGTGTTAAATGCACAGGGAACTGACGAAGAGGAAGCGGCGGCGTTGATGGGAGCCAATGGTTTTTTTATCTTTCGAAAAATAACATTTCCACATATTAAATGGGCATTACTTTATGGAATCATACTTTGTACAGCAAGAGCGTTAGGCGAGTTTGGCGCGGTCAATGCTTTATCCAAAACAAGGGGTGGTACGTTCACGCTTCCACTTGAGATAGATGCATTATATTTATCAGGTTCAGCAGATTCTATTACAGCAGCATTTGCAGTTTCTTCTTTATTAGTAATTCTGGCAGTGGTGATTTTGATTCTGAGAAATTTTGTAGAGTACAGGGCAAAGAAAAAGTTAGCGGAGTAGGGAGACCAAAAGCTTTGGAAGGGAGAAACGTGTATGTATGTAGAAATGAAAAATATTTATAAAAACTATGGCGATTATCTTGCATCGGATAATGTGAACTTCGGAGTGGAAAAGGGAAAACTGGTTGCACTGCTTGGACCTAGTGGCAGTGGTAAGACAACGCTTCTTCGCATGATTGCAGGATTAGAGACGCCAAATAGTGGGGAAATACGGATTGATGGTAAGGTTGTCAATGACGTACCGGCTGCTAAGAGAGGCATTGGATTTGTGTTTCAGAGTTATGCGTTATTCCGGTACATGACCGTATATGATAATATCGCATTTGGATTAGAGATACAGAAAGTACCCAAAAAGGAAATCAAACAGCGGGTAATGGAAATGATTGAGCTGACAGGGCTTAAGGGAATGGAAAAACGTTATCCCAATCAGCTGTCAGGTGGTCAAAGGCAAAGAGTTGCATTTGCAAGAGCACTGGCACCAAGACCACAAGTACTTCTGTTAGACGAACCATTTGCGGCAATTGATGCCAAGGTTCGTTCGGAACTTCGAAGCTGGCTGAGGGATATGATTCACAAGGTAGGGATTACAAGCATCTTCGTAACCCATGATCAGGATGAAGCCGTGGAAGTTGCAGATGAGATTATCATTACAAATGGTGGAAAAATCGAACAGGTTGGAACACCAACAGAGATTTACAAGAAGCCAAAAACACCGTTTGTTGCACAGTTTGTTGGACGCTCGACAATAGTAGAACAGTACCATAAACTAAAAGGATTTGAGCAGATACCGAATGCTTCGAAAGCGGTCATTCGACCTGAGTTTGTGAAGGTATCTAAATATGGCCAATTAAGGGAATTTATGAGTGTTGCAGAAGACGGAATTGTCAATAAAGTGGTTTTTAGAGGAGACCGAATGGATCTTACCATTACAGTTCAAGGCATTGTCTTTCATGCAGAACGTTCCTTGGAGGAAGAACCTATTGCAGTAGGAGAAGTGGTACAGGTTTTAGTTTATCGGCTTTACGTATTTGATGAGGAAACAACGTATCTTGTGGAAAACAGTGCAATGCAGGCAAGAGATTTATTCTTTATATAGATTGCGATCAAAGGAGGTTTATGGCATGAAAATAACAGAAAGAAAGAGATTGGATACCGATGTTCTGATAATCGGTGGTGGGACAGCAGGATGTTATGCAGCAATGACTCTTAGAGAACATTCAAAGCTCTCAATTATAATTGCTGAAAAGGCGAATATTAAGAGAAGTGGCTGTCTTGCAGCAGGAGTAAATGCGTTAAATGCATATATTGTAAAAGGACGCAAACCAGAAGATTATGTAGATTATGCTTCGAAAGATGCAGATGGAATTGTGAGAGAAGACCTTCTTTTGACCATGTCGGAAGGACTAAACCGTGTGACAGAAAAGCTTGAACGCTTAGGACTTGTTATTTTGAAAGATGAAAATGGTGAGTATGTTGCCAGGGGAAATCGAAATATCAAAATAAATGGAGAGAATATTAAGCCAATCTTGGCAAGTGCAGTAGATGCATTAGAGGATGTTACCGTTATTAATCAGTTAAATATCACAGATTACATAGTGAAAGACAATCGAATTATTGGAGCAATTGGATTTAGCATAGCAGATGGTTCTGCTTACGAAATTCGTGCTAATGCAGTGATATGCGCAACAGGAGGTGCGGCAGGACTTTACAAACCAAACAACCCAGGATTCTCCAGACATAAGATGTGGTATCCTCCTTTTAACACAGGGGCAGGTTATTCCATGGGTATTCGTTCTGGTGCGGAGATGACAACTTTTGAAATGAGATTCATTGCATTACGATGCAAGGATACCATTGCACCAACTGGAACCATTGCCCAAGGTGTTGGGGCAAGGCAAGTGAATTCCCATGGTGAGAATTATGAGAAAAAATACGGCATCACCACTTCACAGCGAGTATATGGAACTGTTAAAGAAAATATCGAAGGCAGGGGACCATGTTATCTTGCAACGGAAGGCATTACAAAGGAACAAGATGAGGAATTAAAGAAAGCCTATCTGAATATGGCGCCAAGTCAAACCTTAAAGTGGATTGAGTCAGGCAAAAACCCAAGTGAGCAGAACGTAGAAATTGAAGGAACAGAACCTTATATTGTGGGAGGCCATACAGCAAGTGGTTACTGGGTTGATACCAACCGTCAGACAACGGTTCAATACCTTTACGCAGCAGGAGATGTGGCAGGCGGATGTCCTCAGAAATATGTAACCGGTGCTCTTGTAGAAGGTGAAATTGCAGCTAAAGCAATCGTAGCAAGTGCGGAAAAAGAAGATTTTACATTAACAGAGAGTCAGAAGAGTTTTGCGGAAGATGAATTTAGCAAAAAAGCAGAAGAGTATAACAGCTTTCTTAGTAAGGAAGAAGCTGTATTTACAATAGAACAGCTAGAAGAAGCCATGCAAAAGGTTATGGATACCTATGCAGGAGGAATACAAAGTCATTATCAGTTCAATGAAAAGCAGTTATTGCTTGCGAAAGAAAAAATCACAAGCATTATCAAGTTAAGCGAAGGACTATACGCATCCGATATGCATGAACTCATGTTTTTATATGAGCTTAGAGAAAGACTGGATGTATGTCTTGTACTGATAGAACATTTGAAAGCAAGAAAAGAAACCAGGTGGCATAGTTTCGCTGAAAATCTGGATTATCCAGAAAAGAGTGACGACTATTTAAAATATGTAAATTCCAAACTGGAAAATGGTGAAATTAAGATTCTATATCGAGAGCTTGTAAAGAGAGGTGAACAGTATGAGCATAGCCATTAAGAAAGAAAAATGCGCTGGGTGCAGAAAGTGTACGAGCGTATGTCCTGGAAGTCTTATCAAAACAGATGAAGATGGAAAGGCTTACATCAAGTATCCAAGAGATTGCTGGGGCTGTGCGTCCTGTCTAAAGGAGTGTAAGTTTGGCGCAATTGAATTTTACCTCGGTGCAGATATCGGTGGAATCGGAAGTAAGATGCATGTTACAGAAGATGGAGATATCTATCATTGGCATATTAAGAAAGTAACAGGAGAAACAGAAACCATTACAATTAATAAGAAAGACTCCAATCAATATTAGAAGGAAAGAGGGATCGTTATGAGTGAATTATCACATCTTGATAAATTAGAGGCAGAAGCAATCTACATTATCCGTGAGGTTGCCGCAGAATGTGAAAAACCAGTAATGCTGTATTCCATAGGAAAGGACAGCTCCGTAATGCTACATCTTGCAATGAAAGCATTTTACCCAGAAAAACCACCATTTCCATTTTTACATGTCAATACGACATGGAAGTTCAAAGAAATGATTGAGTTTCGAGACAGAGTGGCAAAAGAAAAAGGAATTGAAATGTTAGAGTATATTAACGAGGATGGGGTGAAAAAAGGAATCAACCCATTTGACCATGGCTCTGCATACACAGATATTATGAAAACCCAAGCCTTAAAGCAGGCTCTCAATAAATATGGATTTACAGCAGCTTTCGGTGGCGGACGAAGAGATGAAGAAAAATCTCGTGCCAAAGAGCGTATCTTCTCCTTCCGTAATGAGGCACATGCCTGGGACCCTAAAAACCAAAGACCTGAATTGTGGAAATTATATAACTCCAAAATTAACAAGGGGGAAAGCATTCGAGTGTTCCCAATCTCCAACTGGACAGAGAAGGACATCTGGCAGTACATAAAAAGAGAAAACATTGATATTGTGTCCTTATATTTTGCTAAAGAACGCCCAGTTATTTACCGTGACGGAAACATTATCATGGTAGATGACGATAGACTGAAACTTCGTGAAGGGGAAAAAATTGAGTATAAGAGTGTTCGTTTCCGAACTCTTGGCTGCTATCCACTTACAGGCGGCTGTGAATCAACTGCAACAACCTTAGACGAAATTATTGATGAAACATTAAGTGCTGTATCTTCCGAGAGAACCACTAGAGTAATCGACAGTGAAGAAATTGGAAGCATGGAAAGAAGAAAAAGGGAGGGATACTTCTAGATGAGCGGATTATTAAAATTTATTACTTGCGGAAGTGTTGATGATGGAAAATCAACTTTAATTGGACATATTTTATATGATTCAAAATTATTATATGCAGATCAAGAACGTGCATTGGAATTAGATAGTAAAGTAGGAAGCCGTGGAGGTGCAATCGATTATTCCCTTCTGCTAGATGGTTTAATGGCAGAACGGGAACAAGGTATTACAATCGACGTTGCATATCGTTATTTTACAACGGATAAAAGAAGTTTTATCGTTGCAGATACACCAGGTCATGAAGAATATACAAGAAACATGGCAGTTGGCGCATCCTTTGCAGACCTTGCAATTATTCTTGTGGATGCAAAGCAGGGTGTTTTGGTGCAGACTAGAAGACATGCAAGAATTTGTGCATTGATGGGAATTCGTTATTTTATTTTTGCAGTCAATAAGATGGATTTAATTCAATACGACCAGGCTCGTTTTGAACAAATTGAAAAACAGATTAAGGAATTAAGCGAAGAGCTTAAATTGGAAAATGTAAAAATTATTCCAGTTAGTGCAACGGAAGGTGACAACGTTACAACGAAGTCTGAAAATATCACTTGGTATGATGGAGATGCTATTCTTCCTTACCTGGAAAATGTCGAAATCGATAATAAAGATGTAGAGGAAGGATTTTATCTTCCTGTACAAAGAGTGTGCCGCCCAAATCACACGTTCCGTGGATTCCAAGGACAGGTGGAATCTGGTTCTGTCTCAGTAGGTGATACCATTATCACATTGCCAAGTAACGAAAAGGCGCAGGTGAAAAGTATTTTAATCGGAGATAAAGAAGCGGACAGCGTATCAGCAGGACAGCCTGCAACTATTCAGCTCAACAAGGAAGTGGATGTTTCAAGAGGATGTGTGCTGATTAAAGACAACGCTATCACAGTAAGCAACTCTGTAACAGCAACTCTGTTATGGATGGATGATGAAGAACTTACCATCGGAAAAGACTACCTTGTTAAGATAGGAACCAAACAAATCCCTGGTGTGATTGCCAATATTAAGTATAAAATTGATGTGAACTCAGGACAGGCAGTTCAAACAGAAAAGCTTGAAAAAAATGAGCTTGCTGTATGTGATATTTTGTTCCAGGAGAAGATTGTTGTGGATGAGTTTGATAAGCATAGAACACTTGGAGAACTGATTCTCATCGACCGAATCAGCAACATGACTTCTGCATGTGGTGTTGTGAATAAGACACAGATTGCTCAGGATGAAAATGAAAAGAGTACATTTGAAGGGGATGGCGTAAAGGCTAGAGGAGATATATTCGAAGAGTATTATTACAACATGGAAAGTCAGAGTATCTTAAAAGCTAGGCCAGTAACCCAGACTTATCGAATAGGTGATACGATATCGACCCAAGGAGAGAGTTATCATTATCCTGACAGCTTTGATATTATCGCATTACGTGATATGGCAGCTGTCAAGATCAGAGATGGCAAAGTGGAAGACATTCTATCCCTTAATGAGTATCAATATTCTGATGTGCCATTAGTAAATAGTCGTGGATTTGCTATTCAGGTGCATTCGGATGAAGAGTATAACAAGTTCATTGGTGAGTTTAATGAGAATGAACAACAAACCAATGCTGCCTTATTTGATAAATGGATTGACTTTTCCGTATACCGTAAAATCGTGTTCCATGATAGGTTCTGGGTGATTTAATTATAATATGCTGTTCCTCACTCCACCGTCTCACGATACGGCAGGTATTCGATGAACTTTTGAACGGCAGGTGTCAGATGCTTTTGGCTTTTCATCGCAAGGCCGATGGAGCGGTAATACGGTTCTTGCAGAGAGCGTACTTCGATTTTGTACGGAGTGCGCTGCAAGATCATGTCAGGCAGAACTCCGACGCCCAGTCCTTTCTCCACCATAGCCATGATTGCAAAATCCTCCCATGTAGTGAAGCAAACATTTGGCTTAACATGATAGCGTTCCAGCAAGTCAGAAACCTCGGTTTTTCCACCATGCTCCAGCAGCAGAAATGGTAAATCATTCAAATCTTCAATTGCAACGCTTTCTTTTTCCACAAGGTGGTGCTCCATCGGAAGCACCACCTTGTATTCATCCTGCTTAAGCAGTATCGTGTCGAATTTCTTAAGTGTCGGAAGCCGCAGAAAACCGCAGTCTACCCGTCCTTCTTCAATCCAGCTTTCCACTTCATCATAATCGCCTAGAAGCATTTCGTACTCGATGCCAGGATAATTCTTTTGCAGTTCAGCAAAGATATTCGGCAGCCAGTTAATTGCTACGCTTGAAAAGGTTCCGATGCGGACAACGCCGGTTTCGATTCCGTTCATTTGGCAGATCTGTCCTTCCAGCTCTTGATGATCATTAAGAATCTTACGCAAAAATGGCATAATCTGCTCTCCTGCAGAGGTCAGGCAAACGCCATTTTTGCTTCGTTCCAACAAGGTCATGCCCCATTCTTTCTCCAGATCAGCAACCATTTTGCTGACGGAGGACTGGGCATAATTGAGTTCTTGCGCAGCTCTGGTAAAGCTGCCTTTTTCCACTGTCTTAACAAAGGCAAGATATTTCAGTAAAGGGTTCTCCATTTTATAATCATTCCATTCTTCGATACATTCCATCGATAGTATTCGCTTTTTGTATTTTATAATATCCTATATACTATTTCAAGAACCATTTAGGAGTGAGCGAATATGAAGAAGATGAAATGTAAGACTGCGGACGTGGATATGCTGCACGGCCCACTGGCAGGAAAGCTTATGCTGTTTACCTTGCCTATCGCACTAAGCAGCATTGTTCAGCAGCTATTCAACGCAGCAGATACTGCTGTTGTTGGTTATTTTGGAAATGCAGATGCACTCGCGGCAGTGGGAACGAATACTGAAATCATTGCACTGATTGTTACAGTTTCCTCTGGCTTGTCCATCGGTGCCAATATTTTGATTGCCAATCAAATCGGGCGAAACAAAAAAAGCGAAACTCCGGCTGCGGTACAGACAGCGATATTTTTGTCCGCCCTCATCGGTATGATAGGATTGCTTCTAGGGCAGTTAATCGCAAGACCACTGATTAGGCTAATCCGGACGCCAGAAAGCATTTTCCATGTTGCAGAACTTTATCTGCGGATATATATGCTGGGCTACCCGTTTTTGCTGCTGTATGATTTTGGCTCCGCTGTCCTTCGTGCGCGTGGTGACAGCCGTTATCCCTTTCTCGTACTGATGTTTTCTGGTGTTGCCAATGTAGGACTGAATCTATTTTTGGTAATCGCGTCTGGTATGGGCGTAGCCGGTGTTGCCATTGCTACCGATATTTCTACCCTGCTTTCGGCACTAATGGTTCTTTGTCGGCTGGCAAAGGATAAGCAGTTCCATTTGACTTTCCGAAAGCTTCAGTTCTCGATGCAATTTACAGGAAAAATTCTGAAAACAGGCATTCCCTCCGCCATACAGGGGGCGGTATTCTGCTTTGCAAATATTTTTGTGCAAGCATCAGTCAACGGTTTTGGTAAAACAGCAATCGCCGGAAGCACAATCGCCATGAACTTCGAATATTTCACCTACTATGTGATTACGGCTTTCGGACAGACAGTGACCACCTTCACCAGTCAGAATTATGCCGCCGGACATCACACAAGGTGCAGAAAGATTTTCTGGCTCTGCCTGGGATTGTCGTTCCTTTGCAGTTCGGCTCCGATTGTTACGATTGTCCTGTTTCGGAACTTTTTCTCTGGGCTTTTCACACCAGACCAGGCTGTAATCGAGAGCGCCGCTGTGCGTGTTCTATGTATTCTTCTTTTTGAACCGATCTGCAATCTCTACGAGATCCCGGCAGGTGCTTTACGCGGTAGCGAACATGCACTGTATCCTGCTATCAGCACCATGATCGGCACTTGTGCGTTCCGCATTGTCTGGATTTATACTGCGTTTCGGGCAAATCCCACGCCTCCTATGCTGTACCATGCATTTCCACTTTCGTGGGTTATGACAATCATATTGGTTAACATCGGGTTTTTGATTGTACGTTGTTTGAAAAGAAAATAAAAGTAGAATATTCAGTGCTTATTTGCTATAATGAGCCATGGAATGAAAGTTCTATCTTTATTACAAGAATAACAAAATCCAGTTTGGGCAGTGATGGCTGGTGATTATAGAGAAAAACAGGTGAAAATTTATGTTTAGAAAAATAAGAAGAAAGAATCATGTAATTGATGAAGAAAGTGTAAGAAGTCTACTTAAAAATGCGCGAAGAGGTGTTTTAGCTGTTAATGGTGATAATGGATATCCTTATGCAATTCCAATCAACTATTTATATGATGAAGAAAAACAGTTGATTCTATTTCATGGCTCTCGCGTTGGACACAAAATTGATGCATTGAAGTCCTCAGACAAAGTCTGTTTTACGGTTTGCGGAAACGAGAAAATAGAGAAAGAAGACTGGGCTCCATTTGTGCAAAGTGCAGTCGTATTTGGCAGATGTCATTTAATCGAAAATAAGGAACTTGCAATTGATGTATTAAAACAATTTGCAATGAAGTATTATCCTAGTGAGGATATGGTGAATGATGAAATTGCTAATACTGGTGCAGCTGTACAGATGTTTGCAATAAAGATTGAGCATATGAGTGGTAAAGAAGTACAAGAAAAATAACTTTTGCGTTTTTTAATGGAGCAGGGAGGAAATATGATCATAAATAGTCGTTTGATTCCTATATTAGATCCGCGGTCTTATGAATTAACAGGTAAAAAATATTAATTCAAGGAGATTATGATGAACAATCCAATAAAAAGTTTAACAAGAAAAGAATGGGGATTATGGCTTGGATCCTTATTGGTGGTAATCGTTTCTAATATGCTGACTGGAGATATTGATTTGCTTACATTGATTGCAGCATGTGTAGGTATCACATCATTGATTTTTGCTGCGAAAGGGAATGTATGGGCACAGATACTTATGATTGTATTCAGCATTCTATATGGCATTATTTCATGGCGCTTTCGTTATTGGGGAGAAATGATTACCTATCTGGGCATGACTATGCCAATGGCAATATGGTCAACAATTACATGGATAAAAAATCCTGCAGAGAACGGGAAAGAGGTCGCAATTCAAAAGCTTACTTTAAAACATGTTGAGGGACTTTTGTTTTTCGGAACAATAACAACAGTAGCTTTTTATTTAATCTTGCGTGCGTTGAATACACCCAATATTGTGTTTAGTACGATTTCAATTACGACAAGTTTTTTGGCGGCATCACTGACAATGTTACGAACATCCTATTATGCACTCGGATATGCATCAAATGATATTGTGCTGATAATTCTATGGAGCCTGGCATCCATAGAAAATCCTGTATATATTCCAGTAGTAGTTAACTTTGTAATTTTCTTTTTCAATGATATGTACGGTTTTATAAGCTGGAAAAAAAGAGAAAAGCAGACAACTTCCAGTTTGCTGATAAAACATGATTAACTTTCCTCTTTTTATAGGCATTTCAGTCTGTTCATTACCGAAATGATATGTATTTTCCCTCATTTCCTTTATGAGATAATCGTAAGGGAAATGAGGGAAATTATTGTATCTAGTTACAAATAAAGTGCAGCAATCATTATATTTTGATTTGCTGCACTTATTGAATCTTATGTTTCTAATGAATCTTGTGCATCTATCCACATCTGAAAATTTCAATGATGGTAACTTTTGAAATTTATTATTGACTCTACAACCGTTGTAGAGTTTATGATATGATTATATCAGATAAGAAAGAGGAAATTATTATGGAAAAAAATCTTACGACTGGCAGTGTATTCAAAAACGTAATTTTGTTTTCCCTGCCATATTTGTTTTCATACTTTTTACAGACGCTTTATGGGATGGCAGACCTGCTTATTATTGGACAATATGATGGTGTAGCCAGTACCACTGCAGTATCCATTGGTTCACAGATAATGCATATGATAACAGTAGTGCTTGTCGGGCTTGCTATGGGGACGACTGTCAGTATCGGACAGGCAGTTGGCGCTGGTGATAAAAAACAGGTTTCTAAATCTATAGGAAACACAGTAATTCTGTTTATGGCTGTGGCTGTCATAGGAATGGTGCTGTTACTGATATCAGTACGCCCAATCGTGTCGATAATTTCTACACCAAATGAGGCTGTAAATGGCACAGCAGAATATTTGACTATATGCTTCATCGGAATTCCATTTATTACAGCATATAATATCATCAGTTCAATTTTCCGTGGAATGGGGGACAGTAAAAGTCCAATGTATTTTATTGCTGTGGCTTGTGTTGCAAATATTGCAATGGATTATCTTTTTATGGGAGCTTTAGATTTAGGACCAGTGGGAGCTGCCTTAGGTACTACCATTTCCCAGGCAATCAGTGTAGTTGTGTCGCTGTTTGTTATTTTAAAAAGAAAAAGCATTGTTCTTGGTAAGAGTGATTTTGTACCTAGCCAGCTGGTAATGAGAAAAATTTTATCGATTGGAATTCCGATTGCTCTACAGGATGGTCTTATTCAGGTCGCATTCATTGTGATTACGATTATTGCAAACCGACGTGGTTTAAACGAGGCTGCGGCAGTCGGAATTGTAGAGAAAATTATGAGTTTTCTGTTTTTGATACCATCTTCTATGCTTTCGACCGTTTCGGCACTTGGGGCACAGAATATTGGGGCAAATAAACCGGAAAGAGCGATTGGAACTTTACGATATGCAATTTTGCTTGCTGCCGGATTTGGCGTATTAGTATCTGTTGCAATTCAATTTGCTGCTGAACCGGTTGTATCGTTGTTTACAGATGGAAGCACGGCAGGAGGCGCAGATGTGATTCGTCTCGGTGGTCAGTACCTGCGAGGCTATATTTTTGACTGTATATTTGCAGGAATTCATTTCAGTTTTAGTGGTTACTTCTGTGCCTGTGGAAAGTCAGGGCTGTCGTTTATGCACAATATTCTGGCAATTGCTACGGTTCGTATTCCAGGTGTTTACCTGACATCACGAATGTTTCCGGAAACATTGTTTCCGATGGGACTTGCAACAGCAGCCGGATCACTTTTATCTGTGATTATCTGTATTGTGGTATTTAAATTGATAAGGCGTAAAGAACCAGCTATGAAAGGGGGGTGATAAATATGGATAGAAAAAATTTATTTTCTATAGGAGAAGTATCAAAACTTTTTCATATCAGTGTCAGCAGTCTGCGGCACTATGAAGATATAGGATTACTTACTCCGGAATACACTTCACCTGATACAGGGTACCGGTATTATGGAACTGAACAATTTGAGGTGCTTAATACAATCCGTTATTTGAGAGCGTTGGATATGCCGTTGGCTGAAATTGAAGATTTTCTGAAAAATAAGGATATCAGTTGTATTGAAGAAAAATTGGAGCAGCAAAAAAAGATTGTGCTGGAGAAACAACAGGATTTAAAACGTGTAGAACAAAAAATAGAGCATCGCTTGAAATGGTTGTCCGATGCTCAGAATGTGCCGTTAGATACTGTAACATTAGAACAGCTTCCCGCCTGTCGCATTGTATGGGTGGATGATCCGTTGAAGATTGAACAGTCACAGGATATGGAAGCTCCAATAAGAAAACTGGATCAGTCACAGGCAGAAGCAGTTGTATTTCTTGGTAAAGTAGGGCTTGGCATTTCTGTGGAACATCTGCAGGCAGCAAAGTGTAACCAGTATGATGGTATTTTTTTGATACTGGATAATGAGGATATTTATAACGGAGAAACCATTGCAATACCGGAAATCCTCTGTGTACGATTGTGCTTCCGTGGAAGTCATGCAGAAGCTTCTATGCAGTATGAGAAATTATTGAATTATATTGAAAAGCATCATATGCAGATTGTAGGATTTTCCCGCGAAATTACACTGATTGATTATGGTATTACAAATGATCCGGAAAAATTCGTGACAGAGATATGTATTCCTGTAAAATGCAAATAATTGGAGGACATGATATAAGATTTAGAGTTGAAAAAGAAATAGTTGAAAAGATTCCAAATGCTTGTTTTGGAGTTGTTATGGCTAAGAACATTGATAATAGTAAAGAATACCTTGAGATTGAACCCTTGCTGACCGAAAGTATCCAAACAGCAGCACAACGTTTTGAAGGAGCTGCGCACTCACTACTTAGTGCGACAGCCCCATTATCTCTGTGATTATAAGTCATTACTGTACACTGTAAGGACGCTCCGATACAAGTGCCAGAATAAATGTTTACACTCAAGCAGCAAGGAAAGCAAAATGAACGTTAATAAAACACAACTTTGTCTTGTATTACAATCACATCAATGTTATAATTAATAAAAGCATATTTCTATCATTTCAAAATAATTCTTTTATTTTATCTATTTATCATTTCAGAAAATCTATGCTTTTTCCAATAAACAAGAACGGGCAGAGATTTTCAACTGAATGTCCTGCCTGACATCAAGGGAGGACTAATGTGAAAGAAGAAAAGAACAACCATGTACAGAGAAACTATAAGGACACGTTATTTCGAATGCTGTTTCGTGATAAGAACGCGCTTTTAAGTCTTTATAACGCAATAAGCGGGGAAGAGTGCGATGATGTAGATGCACTGGAAATTGTGACACTTGAGAATGCAATTTACATGAATTTAAAGAATGACTTGGCATTTCTAATCCAAAGTTCGTTACATTTATATGAACATCAATCAACTGACTCACCTAATATGGCATTACGAAATTTATTTTACATATCAAGAGAACTGGAAAAAATGGTTAGCAGGCAGTCGCTTTACTCATCGAAGCAGATAATGGTGCCAACACCAAAGTTTATTGTGTTCTATAATGGAACAGATACATCGTGGGAAAGAAAGGTTCAAAAGCTCTCAGATGCGTTCGGCCACAAAGCAGAGCAGCCTGAATTAGAATTGTTAGTAACTATGCTAAATATCAATCTAGGCAAAAACAGTGAATTACTTGCTAATTGTAAGCCGCTGTTAGATTACATGCAGTATGTAGACAAAGTTCGTAAGTATGCAGAGGTTATGGAAATAAGTCTGGCAGTTGAAAAGGCTGTGGATGAAAGCATCAAGGAAGGCATACTCGCTGACTTTTTATTAAAGAATAAAGCGGAGGCGGTTCAGATGAGTATATTTGAATTTGATGAAGAGAAGGAAATGAAGCTAATTCGGCAGGACGAGCGGGATATTGGAAGAGAGGAAGGCAAGAAAGAGGGAAAGAAGGAGGGGCTAAATGAAGGCATCAGATGTTTCATTCTCGAATTTCTAGAAGAAAAAGTGCCAGAAGAAAGAATTGTGGAGAAATTACGTAGAAGATTCGGCATAATAGAAGAAGAAAGCAGACAATTAATTTCTTTATATAGCGAGACGATTCTTTAGGCCTATTACATATTTCTGTTTTTTATATTTCATGAAAGGAAGCTACATAATATATTTCGTAACTTCCTTTTACTATGTTTAAATCCCTTCACCTTAAACTTGAAAACATCTCATTTTTTCACTTTACATTGTTCGCAAAAGGTTTATAATGTTTAGTGATGAGAAATGATAATGTTAAACATGAAATAAATTTAAAAGGAGAGATTTACTGTGAATGGTAAGGGATTAGAAATTAGATGGCATGGAAGAGGCGGTCAAGGAGCAAAGACAGCAGCACTTTTATTAGCAGATGTAGCATTTAAGACCGGAGCTTTCGTACAGGGATTCCCAGAGTATGGTCCAGAAAGAATGGGCGCACCAATTACCGCATACAATCGAATTAGCAAAAAGGAAATTCGTGTACATAGTAATATATATACACCTGATTTAGTAGTCGTAGTGGATGAAACTTTACTTTCATCTGTAGATGTAACAGCAGGATTAAAAGAAGATGGTGCAATTATTGTAAATACTTCAAAGAGTGCTGAAGAGATCGCACCATTATTAAAAGGATATAAAGGCCGTGTATTTACTGTTGATGCAAGACATATTTCAGTAAAGGCACTTGGCAAGAACTTTCCTAATTCTCCAATGCTTGCGGCTGCTGTAGCAGTTAGCAATGTTATGGAACACGACCAGTTTATGAAAGAGATGCGTGCAAGTTATCAGCATAAATTTGCTAAAAAACCAGAAGTAATTGATGGTAATATGAAGGCTTTGACTATGACATTTGAAGCACTTGCGCCTGCACTTGAAGATGAAAAAACAGCGTAGTTTTAAGTGGACAAAGCATTTCATAATAAAAATTCATATAAAGTAAGAGAGAGAGCAAATGAGAACAGACGTACATAAAATTAATGAACAGACTCCACATCAAGATTTAACAGAAGGTTTGATGATGTTTGCAGGCGGAACTGCAAAAGAGTTTAACACAGGTGAGTGGAGAACCAATACACCAATTTTTCATGAAGACCTTTGTAAACAGTGTCTTCTTTGTGCTCCAGTCTGTCCAGATGGAAGCATTCCAGTAAAAAATTCAAAACGAAAAGATTTTGACTATGATCATTGTAAGGGTTGCGGCATTTGTGCCAAGGTATGTCCTTTCAACGCAATTGAAATGAAGGAGGGCAGATAACGATGGCAAGAAAAGAACGTATGTCAGGAAATGAAGCAGTTTCCTACGCAATCAAACAGGTAAATCCAGATGTTATGCCTGCATTCCCTATTACACCTTCAACAGAGATTCCTCAAATGGTATCTACCTATATTGCAAATGGTGAGATGGACACAGAGTTTATTCCAGTAGAAAGTGAGCACTCCTCAATGAGTGCTACAATCGGAGCAGAAGCTGCGGGTGCTAGAAGTTTAACAGCAACAAGTTCAGCTGGCCTTGCACTTATGTGGGAGGAACTTCTTCTTGCAGCCAGTAATCGTATGCCATGTGCATTGGCATTAGTTAATCGTACGTTATCTGGTCCAATCAACATTAACTGTGACCACTCCGACGGTATGGGTGCGAGAGACACAGGCTGGATTCAGATTTATGCAGAAAGCAATCAAGAAGTTTATGATAACTTTATTCAGGCTTATCCAATTGCAGAAGATCCTAGAGTACATCTTCCAATTATGATTTGCCAGGATGGTTTCATCACTAGCCATGCCGTAATGAATATCGAGTTATTAGAAGATAAAGAAGTAAAAGATTTTGTTGGTGAATATGAGCCAGAAGAGTTCTTATTAAACCCTGGTAAGCCAATTGCAGTTGGGCCTTATTCCGTTACCAGCTATGCAATGGAAGCAAAGAAAAATCAGGAAATTGCATTAGAGAATGCCAAAGAAGTTATTCTTGAAGTTGCTAAGAAGTTTGAAGCTCTTTCAGGTAGAAGCTATGGCCTTTTTGAAGAATATAAGACTAAGGATGCAGATTACATCATGTTACTGATTGGATCAGCAGCAGGAACAGCAAAACAGGCTGTTGATGACCTTCGTAAAAAAGGAGAAAAAGCTGGTGTAATTAAGCTTAGAGTATTTCGTCCATTCCCAGCAGATGAGCTGGCACATGCACTTAAAAACTGTAAAGCAGTTGCAATTATGGATCGTACAGAAAGCTATAATGGAAATGGCGGCCCACTTGGCAGTGAGGTTACTGCTGGATTGTATCGTAACAAGGTAATGATTAACGCAGTAAACTACATTTACGGCTTAGCAGGAAGAGACTTTACAGTAGAAGATGTGTATGACATTTTTGCTGAACTAAAAGACGCTTGGAAAAACGGAACAGCCGTGGAACAGTATCAGTATGTAGGACTTAGAAAGTAGAACGCATAGGATTGGAGAATACATATGAGTAACTATAGTTTAAAAGAAGTTATGAATAAACCTGAGCGTTTATCACCTGGACACCGTATGTGTGCAGGCTGTGGCGCTACTATCGGCGTGCGTGCCGTACTTCGCGCACTACATGAAGGAGACCATGCTGTAATCGGTAATGCAACAGGATGCCTTGAAGTATCTTCCTTTATGTATCCATATACTGCATGGGAAGACAGTTATATTCACAATGCATTTGAAAATGCAGGCGCAACCTTAAGCGGCGTTGAAACAGCATACAAAGCGTTAAAGAAACGTGGAAAGCTACCAGAAGATGTTACCTATAAATTTATCACATTTGGTGGAGATGGTGGAACCTATGACATCGGTTTCCAGTCTTTATCTGGAGCTATGGAGCGAGGACATGACATGGTGTATGTATGTTATGACAATGGGGCTTACATGAATACTGGTATTCAACGTTCTTCTGCAACACCGATGTATGCAGATACCACAACAACGCCAGTTGGAAAGCAGTCCAATGGTAAAATGCAGAATCGTAAGGACTTAGCAAGCATCATTGCAGACCACGATGTACCATACGTTGCACAGTCTACATTTACCAATGATTTTAAGGACTTACATCTGAAAGCAGAAAAAGCCATTTACACGGAGGGTGCTTGTTTCTTGAATATTATGACTCCTTGTCCAAGAGGATGGAGATATGAAACTTCAGAAATCATGAAAATCTGTAAATTGGCAGTTGAAACCTGCTACTGGCCAATGTTTGAAGTAGATCATGGAAAATGGTCCTTAACTTATGAGCCAAAGAAAAAACTTCCTATTGAAGATTTCCTAAGAGAACAGGGAAGATTTAAACATTTATTTAAAAAAGGAAATGAGGATTTAATTGCACAATTCCAGGCAGAGGTTGACAGACGCTGGGAAGACTTACAGTATAAATGTGCAAGATAGAATAGCATTATTTGCGCTTGTGATCATCACAAGCGCTTTTGTGCGTTTATTTGAACGTATAAGAAATTGAGTGGAAAGGAACGATTTTATGACACTTTTAACCTATCAGGTATTTAAAACAGTTGCCGATATTGGCAGTTTTCATAAGGCAGCAGACATTCTAGGCTTGACTCCATCTGCCATAAGCCATGCCATTTCCTCTATGGAAAGTGAGCTTGGTTTTACTGTAGTTACAAGAAGCAAGACAGGTGTTACTCTAACGAACTATGGAGAGCATCTTTTGCCGTATGTAAATGCAGTACTGAACAGCGATGAAAGTTTAAAGCAAGTTATTGATGAAATGAACGGATTAAAGACAGGAAAAGTCAAAATCGGAGTGTTTTCCAGTGTGTGTACAAGCTGGCTTCCTGAAATACTGAAATCCTTTCAGGAAAAATATAATGGCATCACCATTGAAGTGTTCCAAGGTACATATGATGACGTAGCGTATTGGATCAAAAATGCAGTTGTTGATCTAGGATTCTTATCTGTATCGAGTGCAAAAGATATTCCGATTGAACCTTTGTATCGTGACCCGTTGATATGTGTAATGCCAAAGGGCAAGAAGAATCAGGAGAATCCTGATTTCGTAGATATTGAAGAGATGCGTGCCCACCAGTTTGTTACACAGCGTGAGTGTACGGATGCAGATATACAGAACTTTTTGAAAAAGAATCATTTGCGAATTCAGTCGAATTATCATGTGGTGGATGACCTTTCTACAATTCGTTTGGTTGAGAAAGGATTCGGAATCTGCTTAATGCCAGAACTGGTTATGCAAGATATTCCTTACGAGGTAGAAGTCTATCCAATAAGGCCAGAGGCGTGTCGTGTAATTGGCATTGCAGCTTTGAATCCTGACTTTATGGCACCAGCAGTGAGGACTATGTATAATCATGTACTGGAGAATTATAAAAATATATAAATTAGAAGAAAAGAGAAATGAAATCTTACAGCCAGGAAATTTGATTTTCTGGCTGTTTCGAATGTTTGCTCTAAATATAAAAATTTATCTATAATAAATAAATGAAATGTGTTATAATAGAGTATGTTTATTCTAACAAAGACAATTCTAAGTACTTCCATGTCACTTATCTGTTTTTAATCACACAAATAAACGAAATTGTATACTAAAGGGGGAATGTATGAGCAATAACAATAGTTGTAATTTTTTTAATCAGGAGGAAGGTTAGAAATGAAAGAAATCAACGTGATTGATACATATATGGCAAAGCTGTATAAAGGGATTCTTAGTATCACCTTATTATCACTTATGGCAGCAGTGTCAACATTGTTTGGGTTAAAAATGCTTGGTTTTTATCGTACGGTTAACTGGTCAGCGTTGTCAGCGTTTGGAGCGGCCAATGTGATTTATACAATTATTGGCATATATCTTATTCGTAATGGAATAGAAAACGAAGTGGTAAAGCCCATTATGATGAAAAGAGCAAAGGTTTTTATGACATTAATTATTGTAATACAATTTAATTTTATCCTATATTTAATACCATCGAAAGAAGTCTGGGCATTCCTGTTTTATTTCATTTTATTAGAAGCATTTTTCTTTGACCATGTATTAATAGCTGTGACATGCAGTTCCATTTTTATATCTCTTATCGTTTGCTCTTTCTTGAAGTCACAAGCTTTATTACCTGTTAGAAATGAGATATTTATTCCTGAACTAATATTGAAAATAACTACAATTAGTATTTATATGCTAGGTATATACATATTAATGCGTTTTGCAAAAACAAACCTGCTTAATGCCAAGCGTGATGAAATTGAACGAAATAATACCAGAACAAATCATATTATTGAAAAGACAAGAACGATTTCGCAACGTTTAAATGAAACTAGCACTAAGGTTTTGGTTAATGTGGAGTCAGAAAGTGCTTCTACAGAACAGCTATCTAATATCAGCAAAGAACTGCTTGATATGAGTAAAAGTATTATCAATCATAATAACGAAAGTACAAATAATCTAAAACTGCTAAAGGAATGCAGCGAGACCGTTTCTAATAAAGTAGAGGAAAGTACGGTAATATCAGATAAACTGGTACATATTTCAGTTGAGAATGAAAACGATTTGAATAATTTATTAACGGTTAGTGATGAGGTTGTATCCTTTAATGAAGAAACAATTCAAACGGTTGAAAGTCTTGTGTCAGGAACGAAAGGCATTGCCAAAACATTAAATATAATAGATGAAATTGCATCTTCGACGGATTTACTTGCATTAAATGCTTCTATAGAAGCTGCAAGAGCAGGTGAAGCGGGAGCTGGATTTGCAGTAGTCGCAGGAGAAATTGGTAATCTTGCCAAGAATACACAGACTTCACTCCATCAGATAACAGAAGCTATTGATGTGCTTGAGAACCAGGCCAATGTAGTATCAAATTCTATTAACTTAAGTTCTAACAAATTACATTATCAGAATGAAGTGTTACAAAAGACAGTGGAAAAAGTGAAGGATATGATGAAACTTTTGAATACTTCACTGAAAACGATTAAAGAAGTGAATCATTTGAATGAAAAACAGGTTGGTTTAATTCGGACTAGCTATCAATTTAATGAAAATATTTCAAAACAGATAGAAGAAGAAAATGACCATTTTTCCAGTATAGTAGGAGTAGTGCAGACGAATAAGCAGGAAATTGAGGAATTAAACAATCAAGTTGATGGACTCAATTCGATTGTGCAGGAGCTGGAAGAACTTCTAAAAAATTAATAGAAAGAAAAGATAAAGTTCATTTGTAAAGAATGGACTTTATTTTTTCATAAGATGAATTTTATTGTATAATTGCTCTTATAATATCTATATTGTACAAAATACACTTTGATAGATTTCGAACATATACGGAGGTAAAAAAATGAAAGTCACTGTAGCAATTGATTCATTTAAGGGAAGTTTATCGTCAATTGAAGCAGGTAATGCCGTTGCTGACGGTATTAAGCGTGTAGATCCACAAGCCAAAGTCTTAGTACGCCCCCTTGCAGATGGCGGTGAAGGTACGGTAGAGGCTTTGGTTCAGGGGATGAACGGAACTTTTGAGAATGTAACGGTAACAGGCCCGCTAGGGGCAAAAGTGGAAAGTCAATACGGGATACTAAATAAGTGCAATACAGCTATTATTGAGATGTCAAGTGCAGCTGGAATTACGCTGGTAAAGCCAAAAGAAAAAAATCCTCTTCATACAACAACTTATGGAGTAGGGGAAATGATGAAAGATGCCATTGCAAAAGGATGCAGGCGTTTTATCGTAGGAATTGGTGGAAGTGCAACAAATGATTGTGGAATCGGAATGCTTCAGGCATTGGGATATGAATTCCTTAATAAAAATGGACAACAGGTCCCATTTGGCGCGGAGGGGGTACGTGACATTGTTGCGATTCGAGATGAACATGTAATCCCTGCACTAAAGGACTGTACTTTTAAAATAGCTTGCGATGTTACAAATCCTTTGTGTGGAGAAAAGGGTTGCAGTGCAATCTATGGTCCGCAAAAGGGAGCTACGAAGGAGATGGTTCGTGACATGGATCAGTGGCTTTCTAAGTTTGCCGCCCTTGCCAAAGAAACCTATCCACATGCGGATGCTGATGCACCAGGAACTGGGGCAGCTGGAGGAATGGGATTTGCATTCTTAACATTTACCAATGCAGTCTTAGAATCTGGAATTGAAATTGTATTAAAAGAAACAGAACTAGAAGAATATATTAAGGATGCTGACATTGTAATTACTGGTGAAGGCCGTTTGGACGGACAGACTGCAATGGGAAAAGCACCAGTAGGTGTGGCAAAACTAGCGAAGAAATATAATAAACCAGTTCTAGCATTTGCAGGATGTGTGACAAAAGAGGCAGTGGAATGTAATCATGAAGGAATTGATGCCTTTTTCCCTATTGTACGAAGGGCAACTACATTGGAAGAAGCAATGGATTACAATAATGCTTGTAATAATATGATGGATACGGTCGAACAGGCATTCCGACTGATTCAATGTTTTCACAAAAAATAATCAGATAAAGGTGGTACAATGAGATGACATATGATTTTTCAACTTTAGGAGCACTCGTTGGGCTGGCACTGGCAATTTTTCTGATTGTAAAAAAGGTGCAACCAGTTTACAGCTTATTACTAGGAGCATTAGCAGGCGGTATGATAGGCGGAGGAGGTCTTGAAATAACTGTCAATACAATGGTTACAGGAGCTCAAGGCATGATTTCTTCTGTACTTCGGATTCTGACATCTGGTATTCTTGCCGGTTCATTAATTAAATCTGGTGCTGCTGAAAAAATTGCAGAAGTAATAGTAGAGAAGCTAGGAGAAAAGCGAGGAATTTTAGCAATTGCTGTTGCAACCATGATTATCTGCGCGGTAGGTGTTTTTGTAGACATCAGTGTTATTACGGTTGCTCCAATTGCCCTTGCTATTGGAAAAAGGGCAAATTATAACAAACCTTCTATACTTTTGGCAATGATCGGAGGAGGAAAAGCGGGAAATATTATTTCGCCCAATCCTAATACCATTGCGATTGCTGAGGCATTTGACTTGGATTTGACAACATTAATGTATCGTAATGTTATTCCTGCAATTTTTGCTCTTATTGCAACTGTAATTGTTGCAAGTTTTTTGAGAAAAAAGAATGGAGACCTTCCTTCCTTTTGGGCATCTATCTGTGGACCAATCGTAGTAGTTGTTTTATTAGCACTGCGTCCGTTATTTCAAATTGCTATCGATCCACTAATTGCACTTCCGTTGGGAGGTTTTGTGTGTGCGGTGACAACGGGCCAGGTTCGAAAATTCAAGCTTTATACGGAGTTTGGGCTAAGCAAAGTAATTGGTGTTTGTGTATTGCTTCTTGGAACTGGTACAATTGCAGGTATTATAAAGGCCTCGGCTTTACAGTACGATGCAGTTAATTTATTAGAAATGATGAACATGCCAGCATTTATCCTTGCCCCAATTGCAGGAATCTTTATGGCAGGTGCGACAGCATCTACAACAGCAGGAGCGACGATTGCATCACAGACATTTGCAAGCACTTTACTCAGTGCAGGAATTCCAGCATTGTCGGCTGGTGCAATGATTCATGCAGGTGCCACTGTAATTGATTCCTTGCCTCATGGTTCATTCTTCCACGCAACTGGCAATGCCGCCAATGTGGGGATTAAGGAAAGAATGCGTTTGATTCCGTACGAAGCGATAGTGGGACTTACAAGTACCCTTGTGGCAGTTGTGATATATTTGATTTTGGGATAAGAGAAAGTGCCCTAAAAAACAGGGCACAGGATGCACACGAGCGGGTTAGGAAGATAGCTGCTAAAGTACAGCAACAAGCGCTAAAAGACAGCGACACTCGCTCGGCGTGACAAAGTGTGAGTTCCTTTTAGAGAATTTGTTCTTTCCTCTATATAATTTAGTAAAAGAACGATTCGCATACTTGACATACACGATATGTTAGTACATGAAATACTACATATTAAGCAAGAACAGTAGAAAGGTAAAAATATTTTATCTATAATCAAAGTATAATCTATAAGGAGGTATATATTTATGAAACGATTCAAGTTGCACAATTGCAAAAAGCAAATCAGTTTCTTTATGGCAGCTGTTATGGCAATGGCTGGTTTATCTGTTGCACCTGCTGTCAAAACGAAAGCCGATACGGTAAATCAAGGTACATTAATTGCTAGTTTTGATTTTGAAGGTGAAGACACAGAAGGATGGGGACCTCGTGGCGATGAGAGTACTGAATTAACTACAGAGGCTAGCCATACTGGTAAGCAGTCTATTAAAATTACAAACAGAACAAAATCGTGGAATGGCGTTACTTGTGACGTAAAAGATTTACTAGAAGACGGAGAATCTTATACAGTAAAAGCTTGGGTTATGTATGATGATAATAAAGTTGGAAATCAGCAGAACATGATGTTATCTGTTGCTACAACTGTAAATGGAAAAGAATCCTATAATAATTTAACAAAAGCTAATGTTTACTGCAATAACTGGACATTATTTGAAGCAACTTATACATATACAGCTGGTATTGATAATGTAAAATTCTATATGGAAGGTGGAACACATGACTTCTATGTAGATGATATTACGATTACAAAGAACCCAGCAGCACCTATTGAGGAAGACATTCCTTCTTTAAAAGATGTTTTTGCTCCATATAACTGTAAAGTTGGAACATCTATTATATTGAATGAATTCAATTCATCCGAAAAAGCAATCATCAACAAACACTTCAATAGTTTAACAATTGGAAATGAAATGAAACCAGACAGTGTACTGGACCGCGATGCAACAATTGCATACATGGAAGAGACAGGAGATCAAACAACTCCAAAGATTTCATTCTCGAAAGCAGCTCCAATATTAAAATATTGTGAAGAAAATGGTATTGAAATCCGTGGTCATGTTTTAGCATGGCATTCTCAGACTCCAAAGTGGTTCTTTACAGAAGATTATTCTGATGCTTCTGATGCAAAATTTGTATCGAAAGAAGTTATGTTAAAGAGACTTGAGAACTACATCAAGACAGTATTTGAAACAATTAAAGAACAATACCCAAACCTAAAGATTTATACATGGGACGTTGTAAATGAAGCAGTAGAAAATAATGGAAATGGTTATAGACCTGCGGGAACAGAAGCAAACAAAGATACCTCTTTATGGATGCAGGTAATTGGTGAAGACTTTATTGAACAGGCATTTGTTTACGCTAGAAAATATGCTCCAGAAGGTACTAACTTAGCTTATAACGATTACAACGAATACATGGGTGCGAAAGCAAACATGATTTATAAAATCTGTAGTAATTTAGCAGATAAAGGCCTTATTGATGTAATTGGTATGCAAATGCATTTAAGTACCGATTTCCCAAGTGTAAGCATGTTTGAAGCTGCTGCTCGTAAGTTTGCTTCCATCCCAAATGTTAAACTTGAAATCACAGAGTTTGATATTACAACATGGGATCATTCTGAATCTGGATTAAAAGCACAAGGTACTAAAGTAAAAGGATTCTTTGATTGTATCAAATCTTTAATGAGTGAAGGTATTAACTTTAACTCCATTACATTCTGGGGTGTTCGTGACTGCGACTCCTGGAGAGCACAACAATATCCTTGCTTATTTGATGATAACTATTTAGCAAAACCAGCATTCTACGGTGTTGTTGGTGATACTGTGGTAACAAGCAAGGAGCCAGTAATTACAAGTAAACCACCAGTAGAGCCAAGTAAAGAGCCAGTGGTAACAAGCGAAGTACCTGCAGTAAGTGAAACACCTGCAGTAACAAGTGAAGCACCTGCTACAACACCAGTCGTACCAAGTAAAGAGCCTACTCCAACAACTGTTGTACCAAGTGAAACACCTGTTGATCCAACTGGAGTTCCTGTATTGTTAAATCCAGATGTAACAGTTAAGACTACTGTAGGAAGTACCATTAATCAGACTTATACCATTAAACCAGCTAATGGATTATCAGTTGATACATCGAAACTTACACTTCGTTTCCATTATACAAAAGATGATTCAAAAGAACAGTCTTTCTGGTGTGATAATGCAGGTCTTCAAACACCAGAAGCACCATACTATGTAGCATTCACAGACCATGTAAAAGGTACATTTGGTGATGGATATGTTGATATTTCCTTCGACAAAGGTCTAATATTTACAAGTGGTGAGTTAAAACTTCAGATTCGTATTAATCAGCAAGACTGGTCTAGTTACACAAATCTTGAATGTGGCAATTTAGAAGTTTTATATGATTGAATACAAATTTAGTTTTATATGACTATCTATAAAATTTGAGAGAAAAGGGCTGGGTTCGCAATGATTTGCAGACTCAGTTCTTTTTCGTTATCATGAATAGATATGAAAAACCCCCTAAAACCTTGACTTTTCAGTCTAAAAAAGGTATATTTAACTTTAATGGATAAATGCATTAAAGTTTTAAATTAATATAGTAAAGAGATAAAATTTGAATCGGTAAAGGGGTTAGAACAATGCCAATAACAGAAGTACTAGAGCAAAATTGTAAAATGTATGGGAATGATATTTGTTTAGTAGAAATAAATCCAGAAGTGAAAGAAGTGAGAAGAGTCACTTGGAAAGAATATGAGTTAATGGAACCTAATCCAACAACCCATTATCGTCGTGAAATAACATGGAATGTATTTAATGAAAAGGCAAACCGTTTTGCAAATCTTTTATTACAGCGTGGGGTTGTAAAGGGAGACAAAGTCGGAATATTACTTATGAACTGTTTAGAATGGCTGCCAATTTATTTTGGTATCTTAAAAGTCGGAGCATTAGCAGTACCACTTAATTTCCGTTACACACCAGAAGAAATTGAATATTGCGTAAATCTTGCTGAGGTGGATGTTTTAGTATTTGGTCCAGAATTCATTGGACGTGTAGAAGAAATTGCAGATAACATCAGCAAAAACCGTTTGCTTTTCTATGTTGGAGAGGGCTGTCCAAGTTTTGCAGAAGACTACACCAGTTTAACTGCCAACAGTTCTAGCCAGACTCCTAATATTAAAATTACAGATCAAGATGATGCAGCTATTTATTTTTCATCTGGAACAACGGGATTTCCAAAAGCTATTTTACATAATCACGAGAGTTTGATGCATTCCTGCCGTGTAGAGCAGAATCATCATGGACAGACAAGGGATGATGTATTCTTATGCATTCCTCCTTTATATCATACCGGTGCTAAGATGCATTGGTTTGGAAGTTTATTATCAGGAAGCAAGGCAGTGCTTCTAAAAGGTACAAAGCCTGAATTTATTCTGGATACTGTTTCCAAAGAAAAATGTACCATCGTGTGGCTCTTAGTTCCTTGGGCACAGGATATTCTAGAAGCACTTGACAGTGGAACGTTAAAGTTAGAGGATTATGAATTAGACCAATGGCGCTTGATGCATATTGGCGCACAGCCAGTTCCACCAAGCCTGATTAATCATTGGAAAAAGTATTTCCCAAATCATCAGTATGACACAAACTATGGTTTAAGCGAGTCCATTGGACCAGGTTGTGTACATCTTGGGGTAGAAAATATACATAAAGTTGGTGCAATCGGAAAACCAGGTTTTGGCTGGAAAGTGAAAATAGTGGATGAAACCCGTAATACAGTTGCAAAAGGCGAAATTGGAGAACTTGCAGTAAAAGGACCTGGTGTTATGACCTGTTACTATAACGATCCGAAAGCAACAGCAGAGGTTCTTTCAGATGGATGGCTGTTCACAGGAGATATGGCACAGGAAGATGAAGACGGATTTATTTTCCTTGTGGATCGCAAAAAAGACGTTATTATTAGTGGTGGTGAAAATCTGTATCCAGTACAGATTGAAGATTTCCTTCGTACCAATTCTAATATACATGATGTTGCAGTAATTGGTCTTCCTGATAAACGTTTAGGTGAGATTTGTGCAGCAATCATTGAGTTGAAACCTGGTTGTACAACAACGGAAGAAGAAATTAATGAGTTCTGTTTGAAGATGCCAAGGTATAAAAGACCACATAAGATTATTTTTGCAGATATTCCACGTAATCCTACTGGAAAAATTGAAAAACCAAAGCTTCGTAAGATGTATTGCGGTGGAAGTTTGGTAGAAGCACAGAATAGAGGTTAATTGAAATCTATCTAAAAAATTATTTATTTACTCAAATTTACCAGCGAGATGCATATAGTTTCTCATTAATGCCATCCTTAACACGAATAAGAAAAACCATCCATTCTTTTGATCAGGACAAGTGCACCTTAAGAAAAAGGGCGTATCTGGAAAGTGAAGTAACGTCAAAGGCGTAAAGAGAAAGAATTCAAAGTAGATAGGACATGCAGGAGGTCCATATTAGAAAGGCGATATTGAGGTGAAACATGAGCTGATTCGGAGAATCCTTCCGAATGGAAGTTCTTTTAATGAGCTAACGCAGAAAGATGGAAACAGGATGATGGATCACATAAATAGTACAGCGCGAGCTAGTTTGAATGGGAGAAATCCTTACAAACTAGCTCGTTTTCTATTAAAGAAAGACTTATTTAAGGTAATCGGAGCCAAGAAAGTGGCTGCAGATAAAATACTACTGAAACCAGCACTATTAAAATGATAAAAAGGGTAAAGAAAAGGATAAGGCAAGAATCATTTCATATTCAAGCCTTTTTTAACAGTGAATTGTAAAGTGAAATTCCCGTATGGATTTTTGGATTACAAATGCAAGGGGAGTAGATGTGA
>CALFNR010000110.1:0-30147 GCA_937903005.1 uncultured Lachnoclostridium sp.
CTTTGGAAAACCAAGCCGAGTACGAAGATTTGTGCGAGCAAGGTATGAAGGTGGAAAGGTATATCTGCCAGGAGGACTGCATTCTTCAGGAGTACTAAGTTCTATGATAGGGTGTAACTGTCTTATTGATATTCCTAACGGAAGTGAGGATGTTCATAAGGGAGATGAGGTGCTGGTATGGATGCTGTAAAACAGGCTGTCATAGTAATCTGTGGCATAAAAAATTCAGGAAAAACAACATTGATTCGCAGTCTGATTCCGAAACTCAATAGCTTGGGTTACAAAGTAGCTACCATTAAGCATGATGGGCATGAGTTTGAAAGCGATGTACCAGGAACTGATTCCTATTACCATCAGAAAGCTGGAGCTTACGGCACTGCTGTTTATTCCAAAAGCCAGTTTATGATAACCAAAAAAGAAGAACATAGTTCACCAGAGCAGCTTATGGGATACTTCAAAGAAGCAGATTTCATTTTAATAGAAGGATGCAAAGAAAGCAGCTATCCGAAGATAGAAGTAATACGAAGTGTGAATCACAATGAACCAGTATCCAATCCCAAAGGACGTTTTCTCATTGTCACAGACATAAAGGATTACCAAGGAGCCAAAGACTGGGTTACATTTGAGGAAACAGACAAAATTGTAGGCGTAATGGTAGAACAGCTGGAAAGGATGTAAACTAGCCATGAAATTAATGAAAACAGAAGATGCAGTAGGACAAGTACTGTGTCATGATATTACACAGATTATCAAAGGTGTCACGAAAGACGCTGTATTTCGTAAAGGGCACGTGATTCGAGAAGAAGATGTGCCGGTTTTACTAAGTGTAGGCAAGGACCACATTTATATCTGGGAAAAAGAAGAAGGCATGCTCCATGAAAATGATGCTGCCGAGATTTTAAGACAGATCTGTCAAAATGAAAATATGAGAGCAGGCGAGCCAAAAGAAGGTAAGATTGATTTATATGCAACCATCGATGGCTTATTTAAAATAGATCGTAAGAAACTTCGTTACGTCAATGGATTTGGGCAGATGATGATCGCCTGTCTTCATGGAGATACAGCAGTACATGCGGGAGAAAAACTGGCAGGAACCAGAGTGATTCCGCTGGTAATCGAAGAAGAGAAAATGCAAAAAGTAAAAGAAGGCTGTGGAGAGACGCCAATTTTCTCAGTAAAACCATTTGTAAGAAAAAAAGCGGCCATCATTACAACAGGCAATGAAGTATTTTATGGAAGAATCGAAGATACCTTCACACCAGTGATTGAACAGAAAATCAAGGCATTTGGCATGGAAACCATGTATCATGTGACCTTAAATGATGACCATGAAAAGATTACAAAAAGCTGTCTAGAAGCAATTGAACAGGGAGCACAAGTGGTTATCTGTACAGGTGGGATGAGTGTCGATCCAGATGATAAGACACCTCTTGCCATTAAAAATACGGGAGCAAGAATTGTTTCTTATGGCGCCCCTGTATTACCAGGAGCCATGTTCTTATTAGCATACTACAACGATGTACCGATTGTTGGTTTACCAGGCTGTGTTATGTATGCAAAGAAGACAATCTTTGATATTGTCCTTCCACGAATTGCAGCGGATGATGAAATAACCAACGATGAGTTAGCAGGTCTTGGAGAAGGTGGACTTTGCCCATCCTGTCCAGTTTGTACGTATCCAAACTGTGGGTTTGGGCGTGGAAGAGCCTAAAGGCATCCAGAAAGGAGAGCATAAGTGGAATTTACACATTTTAATGCCCAGGGCGAAGCCCATATGGTTGATGTAACAGACAAAAAGGATACTTATAGAGAAGCGGTTGTTGAGGGATACATTTCTATGAACGAAGAATGTTATGAGATGACAAAAGCAGGTACGAATAAAAAGGGAGACATCCTAGGAGTTGCAAGAATTGCAGGAATTATGGCAATGAAAAAGACAGCAGACTTAATTCCTTTGTGTCACAACATCCCAATCAGCAAATCAGAGATACAATTCGAATACGATGATGATAATCATAGAATCAAGGCAATTGGTACAGTTCGAACTTGTGATAAGACAGGAGTGGAGATGGAGGCAATGACAGGCGTCCAAATCGCACTTTTAACAATATATGATATGTGCAAGGCAGTAGATAAATTTATGGTGATACATGATGTATGCCTTGTAAAGAAGAGTGGCGGAAAGAGCGGCTTGCTTTTGAACCCCAATGTTAAGGAGATTTAATTGATCATGAAGATGAAAGATTCTTATAACCGAACCATTAACTATATGAGAATCTCGATTACGGACCACTGTAATTTCCGCTGTCAGTATTGTATGCCAGCAGGAATTCAGTGGACACCGAGCGACAAATTACTAACGTTTGAAGAAATTCTGACAGTATGCAAAATTGCAGTTTCCAAAGGAATCTGTGATTTTAAAGTAACAGGCGGTGAACCCCTTGTAAGACCAGGATGTATTGACTTTTTACGTAAGTTAAAAGAAATGGATGGCGTTCATTCTGTTACATTGACAACCAATGGATTACTGTTAGAACAGGTGGCAGAAGAGTTAGCCAAGATAAAAATTGACAGCGTAAACATAAGTGTGGATTCCTTAGTGGAAGAACAGTTTGACAAACTTACAGGAACAAAAGGAAATTTACCAAAGATTCTATCCGCAATTGATTGTTTACAACGTTACAACATAAAGACAAAAGTAAATGCTGTACTGCTTCGTGAAACAGTAGACCAGATGATTCCACTTGCACTGCTTGCAAAGGATAGAAAAATAGATGTTAAGTTTATCGAAATCATGCCAGTAGGTTTAGGAAGAAAAACCGAGGGAATTCCAGCAAAAGAAGCACTAACAATTCTTCAAAAAAGATGGCCTGATCTTCATATTGCCAAAGAAGTAAAAGGAAATGGCCCAGCCATTTATTATCGAAGTAAGGAGTTACAAGGTTCTATTGGCTTAATTCATGCAGTATCCAATCCATTTTGTGAAGACTGCAACCGTATCCGTATGACCAGCCAAGGCATATTAAAACCATGTCTTTGCTATGAGGCTGGAATTAACTTAAGAGAGATTTTAAGAAGTGGTGCAGGAGAAGAGAAAATTAGCGTTGCATTTGACAATGCAATGACACAGAAGCCAGAAGCGCACTGTTTCTCCCACATAGAAGATATGACAGAACAAAGAGGCATGAGCGAGATTGGAGGTTAGAAAATGAATCAAGGAATAGTAAGAGGAATCTGTATTAGTGAAAAACGAGGCACGAAAAAGAAAGAAGTAGAAGAGGCAGTATTCGTACAGGATTATGGAATTAGGGAAGATGCCCATGCAGGAAATTGGCACAGACAAGTAAGCCTTCTATCCTATGATAAAATTGAAGCATTTCGCCAGAAGGGAGCAGACGTAGACTTCGGTGCTTTCGGTGAAAATGTTATTATAGAAGGGTTTGATTTTCGAAGCCTTCCAGTAGGAACTCGTTTTTACTGTAACGATGTGATTTTGGAAATGACACAGATCGGGAAAGAGTGTCATAGCCATTGCCAAATCTATCATTCAATGGGTGATTGCATTATGCCACGCGAAGGTGTATTTGCTAAGGTTGTACATGGTGGTTCTATCAAAGTTGGCGACAATGTAACCATGGAAGAAGTAAAACATAATCGTCCATTCCAAGCAGCTGTAATTACATTAAGTGATAGTGGTGTTCGTGGAGAACGTGTCGATGAAAGTGGTCCATGTATCAAACAGAGACTAGAGGATGCTGGATATGAAGTCGTGGAAACTGTTCTAATTGCCGATGAACAGAAAGTATTAGAAAAACAGTTGAAACGATTAGCGGATATGCGTCAGGTGGATTTAATTCTGACAACAGGTGGAACAGGATTTTCCCCAAGAGACATTACGCCAGAAGGAACACTTGCAGTAGCAGATAGGCTTGCTCCTGGAATATCTGAAGCAATTCGTGCATATTCTATGCAGATTACAAAACGCGCAATGTTAAGTCGTGGCGCATCTGTAATTCGCAAAAAGACTTTGATTGTAAATCTTCCAGGAAGCAAAAAGGCAGTACAGGAAAGTATGGACTGTATTATGAGCGAATTAGGACATGGACTTTCTGTGTTGCGAGGTGACGTATCAAACTGCGCAAGAAAGGGATAGGATGAATATGAGAAATAGGTTAATAAGTTTTGTGGTTATCATAAGTATGTTAAGTTGTATACTAGTCGGTTGTGGTGAAACAAGCAGAGAACAAGCTGCAGTAGAAGTATTTATTGCAGCAAGTCTTAAGCCAGCAATGGAAGAAATCGTGGCAAACTACACAGCGGACCATGATAATGTAAAAATTAATCTTCATGCAGACAGTTCTGGAACTCTTCTTACTCAGATCGAGGAAGGATATGAGTGCGATATTTTCTTCAGTGCGGCTACAAAACAGATGGATCAGTTAGAACAAGATGGCCTGGTGGAAGAAGGAACACGTAAAAGTGTACTAAATAACCAAGTGGTGCTAATTAAAGGGAAAGGTCAAAGAACAAAGGTAACAGGATTAACCAGTCTAAATAAGGCAAAAAGTATTGCCTTGGCAGCAGGTAGTGTTCCTGTTGGAAAATATACTCGCGAAGCTTTAAAGAATTTGGATATTTTAAAAACTTCAAAAGATTCATCTGAGATTACAACTACTGAGATTTCCAAAACTCTTGGAGATGTAGAAATCAGTGAACAGTCCAACGTAAGCAAGGTACTTCTTGCAGTAGCTGAGGGTTCCTGTGAAGTAGGAACGGTTTACCTTTCAGACACCTATGGTTATGAAGATAAGATAGAGATGATAGAAACTGTTTCAAATGATTTAACTGGTGATGTAGTGTATCCCGTTTGCTTGGTTAAGAATGAAGAGGCAGATGAAACACAGAGAATGAAAGCAAATGAGTTCTATGAATATTTGCTTAGAAGTCAGACAAAAGATGTGTTTGCAAAGTATAATTTTGATATTGATTTAGAGAAATAAGAAGGAAGGAGGACAGTATCATGTTGGAAACACTTAGACATTTGGACTGGACTCCTTTTTATATTTCTCTTAAGACTGGAATTGTGGCTACGTTTGTATGCTTTTTTCTAGGCATATGGACGGCATGGTGGGTGATGAAGGCAAGAGCAAGAGTTCGGATGATTGTGGATGGCATATTGACGTTGCCGTTAGTTTTGCCGCCGACGGTTGCGGGCTTCTTTTTGCTGCTTTTATTTAGTAGGCGTAGGCCAGTGGGAATATTTTTATATGACCAGTTTGGGATAAAGGTTGTTCAGACTTGGCTGGGATGTCTGATTGCAGCATCCATTATTGCGTTTCCTTTGATGTATCGCAATGCGAGAGCGGCGTTTGAGCAGGTGGATAAGAATCTCATATATGCGGGGAGAACACTTGGAATGTCGGAGTTTACAATCTTTCGTAAGGTATTGCTACCCAATGCCAAGCCAGGAATTGCTTCGGGGACAATTCTTACGTTTGCTAGAGCACTTGGAGAGTATGGAGCTACTTCCATGATTGCTGGAAATATTCCAGGGAAGACGGCAACGGTGTCACAGGAGATTGCCATGGTTTTGCAGGATGGGAATTATGAGAAGGCGATGTTGTGGTCGGTAATTGTGCTGGGGGTGGCATTTGTGGTGATTGTGGGGATGAATATGGCAATTGGAAAACGAGGTTAGAATAATAAAGATTTTGAATTCGACGGAAATATTTGGTGTGTATGCAGAGCCAGTAGGAAGAACAGGAACTGCATTGGGAACAATCCAGAAACATATGGATTGAACAGGGTAAGTGTTTTGTCCTCAGAGATGCGAACGCCAATGGTAAGAGTGATGGTATCGCCTACTTCAACATTAATGTCGCCTTTTGTTGTGACGTGCGCTGGAGTTAATATCACCTCGCTGTTTTCAGGCATTCTTCCTGATATCAAATTAACTTTGACAAAATCAGAGTCGCTGTCATAAATGGTAAGTTCGGTTAACAGAAAATTACACCAACAAATTGTAGAACATCATAATAATCTGATAAAATATGGGTCAATAACAACATATACATTTGTAATTTCCCTTCATACGGTATATAATCTCTTTATGTTTGTATAAAGGGAGGATGAAACATGAAGTCAAGAGGTATACTGCTAAAAAATACAGCAGCTCTTTTTATGTTGCTTGCCTTACTCTCCTTACTTCTGCCGTTTTGCAAAGTAACAACACCAGATAAGAGTACCAACATATCAGGTTTTGATATACTTACAGCATCAGCACACACAGGTTATGAGTATTACAAAAATGGCAGCATCGATGAGAATTACATCATAAAGGGGAATTTAACCTGGGGAGATTTAAAGAGTGGAATCAATTACGCCAAAGAACAGCAGAATGTAAAACAGGCTGAGCAGGCAATCGCCATAAGTCTGTTACCGATTTTATTATGTGGTTTGGCAATGATTCTTTCATTATTAGCAGCAGGTAAAGTAAGCATGTTTTTTTCAACGTTACTGATTGCAATGGCGTTTGGTGAAAATATATTTTTAATTGCGAGATTCCAAGAAGTTCAGAAGCAGATATTCCCAAATCTTTCGGCATCTGGAATACAGTTAGGATTATTAATAGGAATTTATGCGTTTACAGTTTTATGCGGACTATCCTTATGTATTCTGCTTTTTGGTTGGGTTACAGCAAGTTTTAGTAAACCAAAAGAGGAAGACGATGAGGATAACTCGAATAGAAATCGAAAAGACAAACGGAACAGACGTAACAAGCGAGGCCGTAGAGGTAAAAAGCGCAAGAAGAAAACAAAGACCAAGAAAAAGAAGTCAAAAGATAATGCTAATGACAAACAGAATAGCAGAGAAGATAAGAGCCAAGATAAATCAAAGGATTTACCAGGTGCTGAAGGAATTATTAAAGGAAATTCAGGTATATTTCAAGGCATTGAACTGGATCTTGCTACCAAGGAAAAAGAGTCCGTTATATTGGGAACAACAAAAGATACGGTTCAATTAGCAGAATCCATTGTGTCAGAAGGACAGCATTTTGTAATCCAATATGATAAGGCAGGAAAGTCATATCAGATTACAAGTCATTCCAATGCCAATATCGTTGTTTGTACCCATGATGGAACACAACATTTATTATCAAATGGCAAAACAAAGACAGTCGGTGGAAAATCAATTATGTATGTAGGAAACACGGAGAATAAGATTCACCTAATATAGAGTTTCAAAAAGCAAATATGAGAAAGAGAGGATTAAAAGAATGAGTATCATTGAATTCTTGAAAGTTTTTTTCCTTGGAATTGTGGAGGGTATCACTGAATGGCTGCCAATCAGCAGCACTGGTCATATGCTCTTAGTAGACCAATTCCTTACCTTAAATGTCAGCGATGATTTTAAAGAAATGTTTTTCGTTGTCATTCAGCTAGGAGCTATTTTGGCAGTTGTATTATTATTCTGGGATAAGATGTTCCCCTTCCAGTTTAAGGACAAAAGCAAACCAGTTATCAGAAAAGATATCTTTACCATCTGGTTTAAAGTAGTAGTAGCCTGCATCCCAGGTGCAATCGTCACTATCTTATTTGACGACTATATCGAAGCGCATTTACATACGCCAGTCGTAATTGCAATCGCTTTGATTTTCTACGGAGTCGTATTTATCTGGATTGAAGGATGGAACAAAAAACGAGTTCCAAGAATTAAAACTTTAGATGATATCACCTATACCACCGCTTTATACATTGGTTTATTCCAGGTGTTATCCATTATTCCAGGAACATCTCGTTCTGGAGCAACAATTATTGGCGCTTTATTAATCGGTGTTTCCAGAGTGGCAGCAGCAGAATTCACATTCTTTGTTGCGGTACCAGTTATGTTCGGACTTAGCTTTCTAAAAGTGATAGGTTATGGATTCCATTATTCAAGTAATGAAATTATGACATTATCGGTTGGAACGATTACTGCATTTTTAGTATCTGTTTTTGTTATCCGTTTCTTAATGTCTTATATTAAAAAACATGATTTCAAATTATTTGGATGGTATCGAATTGTATTAGGTGCAATCGTATTAGCGTATTTTGCGTTTGTTTAAATAATAAAAACAGCCACATTGGAGGGAAACAATGTGGCTGTTTTGTTATGCATTTTCATTTTTACCTAAAGTAACCTGGAATTCCTTTTCATTATATTGTGAATTTTCAGGTACTTGAGCTGTTATGGTAACGGTTTCACCAGATTTATAGTATTTAACTAGATTCTGAAGTTCACTAGAAGAACTTATTGTCTTACCATCAAATTTCGTAATTACATATCCTTTACAAAGTCCAGCTTTGGCTGCGGGACTACCTTCTTTTACTTCTGCCAAGAACACACCTTCTGGAATATTATAAGCAGAAGATACATCGGAAGTAACATCTGTACCTGAAATTCCAAGATATCCACGGTCTTTTTCATCTACAACTTGTGTACGAGTAGTCTGATTCATGAGATTTTCAATCAAATCCTGTACGTCTGAGATTGGAATTGCATAACCCATACCTTCAATCTGGTCTGATGCTATTTTGGCAGTATTAATACCAACTAACTCGCCATTCATATTAAATAGGGCACCACCACTGTTACCAGGATTAATTGCAGCATCAGTCTGGATATAAGTATTGCCATCGGATTTACCACTTTCATCCGTACTAATTTGACGATTGAGGGCACTTACGATACCTGTAGTAACAGATTGACCGTATCCAAGAGCGTTACCGATAGCAACAACCTGGTCACCAAGGTTTAAATCAGCGGAGTTTCCAACAACTGCAACACTTATTTTGCTTAAAATATCATCATTTAGTTTATCCTTAGAAATGCCAATGACAGCAAGGTCCTTTTTCGAATCGTAGCCTTTTACATAAGCGTCAACTGCATTTGGATTTTCGTTGCTTTCGTCATAGCTAAATACGACAGTAAGAGTTTGATTTCCTTCAATTACATGATTGTTTGTTACAACAAGGAGTTCATCGTCGGTTTCTCCAATAATAATACCAGAGCCACAGCTTTCGCTTTGCTGTTGCATATTTCCCCACATTGTCATTGTCTCTGTAACACCAATGTTTGTAATCGCAACGACGGAAGGCATTCCCTTTGTTGCGATTGCCTTAACCGAAGAGCTGTTAGAGGAATCGCTCGAAGATGTGTTTGGTAAACTAGTCAACGTTGTATTGGTAACGTTGTTTGTTTTGGAATGTGTTACGTTTTGTGTAGCTGTGTTATGTGGGAAGAAGTAAGAAGATGCGGCAAAGGCACCGCTGGCTGTTGTTCCTAATATGGCACCAGATAAAACAAGAGCACCAAACTTTTTGGCTACACGGTTCATTTTTTTATTTTTTGTATTGTATGTTACAATTTCAGGTGACTCATTCATATCGTTTTTGTAGTTAAAATCTTGATTCATAATTAATCGCTCCTTTTTCTAATCATTCTATGGTTAATGTTTTAGTTCTGTATCTCTTTTTGATAACTTAATGATAATGAATTTTTGTGAAGAGATTTTGTAACAAATGTGATTTGATTGTGTAAGGTTTTTGTCCAAATTGTGAACGGAGAAGAAACGAGAAATCGTACATAATATTTATTAAAAACATACATGTCTTGCAAAGAATCTTGTTATGAGGGATAGGTATTATTAAGATATAAGTGTATGAAAAGTGGAAAAATTTATAAGGAGGTATTTCATATGAAAATGAAATCAATTAAAAGGCTCATTGCCAATTTACTTTGTGTCATGTTAGTAGTAGGTGCTTTTGTACATACTGCTACACCTGCAGTTCAAGTAAAAGCTGCCGAAACTACAAAAATAATGCCATTAGGCGACTCTATCACAGACTGCGATTTTTGGCGTAGCATGCTGTTTAACAAGTTGACAGATAATGGATACAACGTAACGTCAGTTGGTACAAGATATGGCGGACATGAAGGACACAGCGGAATGCTTGTAACCGATTTAGCTAAAACCAATAACCTGACAACCTGGTTAGATGCAACCAATCCAGATATGGTAATGATGTTATTCGGAACAAATGACTGCTGGTGCGATAAAGGAGCAAAAGCAATCTTATCTGCATACACAACTTTAGTAGGCCAGATGCGAGAAAATAATCCAGATATGATTATTGTGATAGGAAAAGTAACACCACTAATTCCTAACTTTACTTCTGATTTTGTATACCGTGCAGAAGAACTTGCATTGGCTATTGATGGCTGGGCAGAAAAGTTAACAACTGAGCAATCTCCAATTTATGTTGTGGATCAATTTACAGGATTTGATGCTATGACGGATACCTATGATGGTGTACATCCAAATAATGCAGGCAGTGTGAAAATGTGCAATAAGTGGTACGATGCTTTAAGCAAGATTTTAGACGGAGAAGAACCAGAAGTAAGTGAAACACCAATAGTAAGTGAAGAACCAGAAGTAAGTGAAATACCAGTAGTAAGTGAAGAACCAGAAGTAAGTGAAATACCAGTAGTAAGCGAAACACCAGTAATAAGCGAAACTCCAGTTTCCTCTAAACCATCAACTAATTTAACATTAACAACAGAAGTAAATACATGGTCAACAGGTTTTACTATGTCAGCAAATGTGAATAACACATCAGATACTGCTGTGTCTAGCTGGAAGCTGATTATAGACAAAGGAGATTTCACCATTACTAATGCTTGGTGTGTAGAATTAGAAGAAACAGATGATACATATATTCTTACCCCAATGTCCTGGAACTCAGCCATTAATGCAGGCGGATATACAAACTTTGGTTTCCAGGGAACAGGCTCCATTACAAACTTCTCATACACACTGGGCTAATTCCGTATTAGGTTTACATTTTACACCTTAATAATATAGAAAGTTTACTAAATAATAGTATACTGGTAAAAATCAAAACAATCCCACAGCTATCAAAGCAGTGGGATTGTTATTTTTCATGCCATCCTCTATAATAGAGACAGGAGGGATGCATACATATGAGAAGGTATTTTTGTGCGTTGGTAATTGGTATACTAATTTCCATAACCGTTACAAGCTGTAGTAGCTTGCAGATACTAAAAAGTCATAACAAACAGGAAAAAGAACCGATTACCTTTGTATTTTACAATGCTGATGGAGTAGAAGATCCTTGGACCGATCCAGTAGCAAAGGAAATTACAAAAGCAACGGGTGTAACGTTAGAAACGGACTATCCTGTGAATGGAAGTGCAGAACGAATCGCGCTTATGATAGCGACAGGAGAATATCCAGATTTAATATTTGCCAAGGGAGATGCAGGAACTTTAATTGATAGCAGAAGTCTTATAGACTTAAGTGAATTAATTGACAAATATGGACCAAATATCAAGAAATTATATGGTGATGAATATGAAAAACTTAGATATAGTGAAGACGATCCGTCTATTTATCAGTTGAGCTGTTCTAAGATAGGTCATGAAGAATTAGAAACAGCAGGAACTGCACAGTTGCAATGGGCAGTTATTCTTGCCAATGATTATAAGATTCCAAAAACGTTAGCAGATTATGAAAGTATGATAAAAAAGTATTTAGCCCTTAATCCATCTGTTGAGGGTAAAAAAACAATCGGTATCAGTCTGTGCTGTTCTGATTGGCATTGGTATCCAACACTATCTAATCCATCCGGCTACATAGCCAATGGTTCACCAGATAATGGCCAATGGATTGTCGATGATAATTTTAACGTTCAATATAAGCATGCAGTTACAGGACAGAAGGAATATTACCAATGGCTAAATAAAATGTATGAGGAAGGTATTTTGGACCCAGAGTTTGCAACCCAGACATATGCCGACTATCTGGAAAAAATTGCTTCGGGAAGAGTGTTAGGATTATTAGATGCGACCTGGGATTATCAAGAAGCAGAACAGGTTTTATGCGCAGAAGGAAAGTATGACCGTACTTACGCAGGACTTCCAGTGACAATGAACTCCAACATAAAGTGTACTGCATTAAGGGAACAGGGGATTGCAACAGGCTGGGGAATTGGAATTACAAAGGGTTGTAAAGATCCAGTTCGAGCTGTACAGTTTTTGGACTGGCTTTGTACAGATGAAGCGCAAATTCTTATAAACTGGGGAATTGAAGGGGTTAATTATTATTATGATAAAAATGGAAAACGATGTCGCACAGAAGAGGAAGTCAAACGCTCTGAAGAAGATACAAATTATGCAGATGAAACAGGTGTAGGAAAACATAATTACCCATTTCCATGCTATGGTTCAAAGAAAAAAGATGAAAACGGTAATTCTTTTAATATTACATCAAAAGAATCTGTGATAAAGAGCTATAATATTGCAGAGAAAAAAGCATTAGAAAACTGGGGAGTACAGATGTTAACCGATATTTTTCCACAAGCAGATTCATTTCCTAAGGCAATGTATTCTCCATTGTGGGCACAGACATTTCCAGTAGAGGTTACCAATATAGAAAAGAAGCTGGATGATATAGCATGGAAAGGGCTCATTCAGTGTGTTGTATGCAAGCCAGAACAGTTTGAGAGTAACTGGTCAAAACTCCAGCAGCAGTTGAAAGCAGCAGGAAGAGAAGAGGCAGAGAAACAGATAACAAGTATAGTAAAGAAGCAGGCCAAATTGTGGCAGAGTGAACAGGAGGATTAGATATGAAATTATTTAGTACAGATAGCGGATTTTATAAGTTTATGACCCAGCTTATGGATTTACTGATTTTAAATTTTATGTGGATACTATTCAGTTTACCCATTTTTACAATTGGTGCATCCACAGCAGCAGCATGTGCCATTACAATGAAAATGGCAAAAGATGAAGAAAGCTATATTGCAAAACAGTTTATAAAAGAGTTTAGGCGGAACTGGAAACAGGGAACAATTCTCTGGATTATTATGCTGGTTGTTGGTTATGCGTTTTATCTGGATACACAGATTTTAAAAGTAAGTGCAAATCCAAGTTTTTTAGTAATATTCATGACATTTGGCCTGGCAATTCTATTTATTATTAGTTTTGGGTATGCATTTGCGCTAATTGCACGTTATGAAAACAGCATAAAGAATACCATCCAGAATTCCATTAAGATAACCTTTCGATATTTTGGAAGAACGTTAGCCATGCTACTTAGCTTATGGCTTATCTATGTGATATTAAATTTTAATGCAGTGATGCTTATTTTTATGATTCTGATTGGACCAGGATGTATGTTATATACATACGGATTTTTCTGTAGAGGAATTTTTGAAAAAATAGAAGAAAGCAATAAATAATAAAATGCCGTATGATTCGATAAACAATCATACGGCATTTTAGTGAAACAAAATCCTTATTGTTTCATTTTTTTTCGATACTCAGCAGGACTCATATTGACAAGTTTTTTAAATTTCATATGAAAATAATCAACGTTCTGATAACCAACCCGTTCTGCAATTTCATATACTTTCAGAGGCTCATGTTCAAGCAGCTCCTTTGATTTTTCAATTCGCACAGAATCAATATAAGAATTGAAGTTAACGCCCATTTTCTTATTAAAAATTTTTCCTAGATAGGAGCTGTTATAACCAAACAAAGGAGCAATGGTTTCAAGTTTAATATTATTCATATAATTATGCTTAATATAGTGAACAATACTATCAATAATATTTTCATGAGAGGTGTTCCCGATAGAGCCAATTATCATCTCACACTGTTCTTGAAACAATTCAATTATTTCATACAAATAATATTTCTTATCAATCATTTCTATTATTGTACCATTTGGCAAGAAAGGAATATCTGCTTTACTATACAAATGATACACTTTTTCCTTTATCATCAGATACAGATCAGTAAGAAAACGTTTAATCTGTGTTGGCATATTATTGGACTGATATAATTTTTGATTAAGTTCTGTTAAAGCTTCAACAGCCTGATGTTTGTGAAAGGTCTGAATATAGTTGACAAGCATATCGCAATATTCCTGTAAGAGCGCATTATCTAATTCAAACCGTTTTGATGGCAGGTTAAGGAGTTCCTCATAGCCAAGAGTATGCTGTTGTTTCACACAGAAAAAACGGCGATCCATAAGAAGACAGGCATCTTCGTAGGAAAGATGGATATCCTCCAGTTTGTCAACACGTCTTCCATAAGCAATAAAGATACTATCAAGAGGAGAATTTTCCTGAGGCATCATTTTGCCATTGTATCGAGATAGGAAGTCCTGAAAACGAAGAATTGCATAATCACCTTTTAGCAGAATAATCTGTTTTTGATCCATATCAATGGAGTCAAAAGAATTATTACTCTTATTGGTTACACGAAGCAAATCAGCAAAACTGTAAGAAACAGCTTTTTCGTTGTGACTGTATTTTTCATATATAATAACTTGATATGTATTAGCAGTCATATTTAAATCATCAAGATTATAATTATTTTGATTAAAGCAATTGTGAAATAAATCTTTTAGAATATTCTCTTTCGCCTTTTCTAAATAATGTTCGAGAATTTCTTTTTGTCGGTCTTCAGACTCCAATTGTTTTTTCATATCCTTCACAATTGTTAAAAGTTCCTCTTCTTCTATCGGCTTAGTAAGATAATATTGTACTCCATGTGCGATAGCTTCTTTGGCATAATTAAAATCAGAAAAGCCGCTTAAAATAATAACTTTTCCCTGAAAACCTTGTTTTCTGGCATCTCGCACGACTTCTAGACCAGATAATTTGGGCATTCGAATATCGAGTAATACAAGGTCAGGTGATTTGGACAAAATTTGGTTCAATGCGTCCATTCCGTTAGAAGCTTGACCTATAATGGAAAAACCATAGTCATCCCAATCAATGATATACTGTAAGCCTTGACGGATAATAGGCTCATCATCTGCAATCAATATCGTATACATAGTACCCTCCAGTTTTCGTAGAATGTGAACGACCATTTGCAAGGTCTGAAACTCTAAAAATTATAAACCCATTTAGTAAAAGTGTCAAATATTCATTGCTTGATATGTATATTTTTATAACAGTTGTTGAAAATATGAGGCATTTCATATAAAACAAGAATGAAATTTCATTGCGCATATGGTAAAATGAAAAGACAGAAAAAACTAAGAGAGGTAGTTAACATGGATGATATGCGAAACACTAGGGAAGCCAGCAAAGCTTCAATATTAGAGCAAATTGAACTGATTGAACACTGGGACAATCCTGTAATTGTTTTAATGCCAAAGAAGGATGAATTCTTCATAGATGGCAATCTAGAACTTTTTTTATCAGCCGAGAGTTTTACAGAAAGAATTAGGAAAATTCCAAAAGAGCAGAAGATGGTATATAGCAGAATACCAGTTGTAATTGCGATTAGTGCAGTGTGTAAAAATGATTGCAAGGGGATGCTGATTCGCGGCTTCGAAGAAGGAGAAGTGTACATAACCAAAGAAGAACTGATGCCTCTTAGGGATGCAGCAGATATGATTCATATGTTACAGGCACTAAAAGTAAATCAGCTTACTAAAAAAAGAGTTTGTCAGCTCTTACAGGATAAAACATTCTATATGTTAGGGGATACGCCATCTGCTGTTAGTAAAGAAGAAGACTTATATAGTTTTGATATGACAAGAATAAAGGGACAATCATATGATGCAGTAAAGCTTTATATGACAAAGGAACAAGCTTTAAAGTACAATGTTCGTAATTTTGAAGTACATGGGTATACCTTTGGAGAGCTGGCAAACAAATTCCGTAACCGTTATGGTCTTGTAATTGAGCCACAGCAGGGATTTGCAACAGCATTTGGACCAGATGAAATATAATACAAAAAGATATATAATTTACCCCCATATTTACTAGGATAATTAGAGTGTTTTTGTGAGAAAATTAATGGTATTATCTTTTTACGAATTACCTTATAATTTAGATATTCAGTACAGGTCTGTCGATTGAAAATGGCAGAGTGATTCTGTACATAAAGAATCGTATTAAATCATAAGATAATGGAGGATTTAGAGTATGAAATTTAGTAATGGCTGCTGGCTGCAAAAAGAAGGAACAGAGTGTTTAACACCTGCTGAAGCTTACTTTACAAAAGTAACAGAAAAGGAAGTAACAATATGTGCACCGACACATAAAATAATTAATCGAGGCTGCACATTGGGTGGAGCAAATCTAACCATTAAGGTTACTGCACCAATGGAAGAAGTGCTTCGTATTCAGACGTTTCATTATATGGGAGTACAGAAAAAAGCTCCTGCATTTGAACTAAATTTAAAAGAAGAAAAAACAATTCAAGCAGAAGAGACAGAAGAAGCATTAATCATACATAGTGGAAATCTTCGATTGGTTATTAAAAAAGATGACTGCTCTATGACCTATTATCGTGGAGACGAAAAGATTACTTCCAGTGGATATCGTGATTTAGCTTACATGAGAACCGACTGGAAGGGCGATGCTTATGAACATGGAAGTGAAGGACATGCTTATATGCGTGAACAGCTGTCGTTGTCAGTAGGAGAATTAATTTATGGAATGGGTGAACGATTTACTCCATTCGTGAAAAATGGACAAAGCATTGATATCTGGAATTCAGACGGAGGTACATCAACAGAACAGTCCTATAAAAACATTCCGTTTTACGTATCCAATAAAGGATATGGAGTGTTTGTAAATCATCCTGAGAAGGTTTCTTTTGAGATTGCAAGTGAAATGGTAACGAAAGCAGGATTTAGTGTGCCAGGAGAAAGTTTGGACTTTTTCTTAATCAATGGTCCTACTATGAAAGAAGTATTAAGCCGTTACACAGACTTAACAGGAAAACCATCTTTACCAGCACCTTGGACATTTGGTTTATGGTTATCCACTTCTTTTACAACCAATTATGACGAAGAAACAGTGAACAAATTTGTAGATGGAATGTTAGAGAGAGATATTCCTCTTCAGGTATTTCATTTTGACTGTTTTTGGATGAAAGAATTTAATTGGTGTGATTTTACATGGGATGACAGAGTATTCCCAGACCCAGAAGGAATGCTTAAGAGATTAAAAGCAAAAGGTTTAAAAATCTGCGTTTGGATTAACTCTTATGTAGGTCAGGAATCTTCCATGTTCCAAGAAGGTATGGAAAATGGTTATTTCTTAAAGAGAGCAAACGGTGATGTATGGCAGTGGGATATGTGGCAGCCAGGATTAGCAATTGTAGACTTTACCAATCCGGCAGCATGTGAATGGTATGCAGGAAAGTTAGAAAAGTTACTGGATATGGGAGTTGACTGCTTTAAAACAGACTTTGGAGAAAGAATTCCAACAGACTGTGTTTATTATGACGGCTCAGACCCAGTAAAAATGCATAACTATTATACTTACCTGTATAACAAAACAGTATACGATTTAATAGCCAGAAAGAAAGGCAAAGAGGAAGCTGTTTTATTCGCACGTTCTGCAACGGTTGGTGGTCAGAAGTTCCCTGTTCACTGGGGCGGTGACTGCTGGTCTGATTATGAATCAATGGAAGAAAGTCTTCGTGGAGGCCTATCCTTAACAATGTCAGGATTTGGTTATTGGAGTCATGACATCGGAGGTTTTGAAAATACATCTACTCCAGATGTATACAAACGCTGGTGTGCATTCGGTTTATTATCATCACATTCCAGATTGCATGGAAGTACTTCTTACCGCGTACCTTGGGCGTATGATGAAGAAGCAGTTGATGTAGTAAGATATTTTACAAAACTAAAAGCAAGACTGATGCCATATCTATATCGTAATGCCATTGAAACTTCCAAAACAGGTGTTCCAATGATGCGCAGTATGGTATTAGAGTTTACGCAGGATAAAAACTGTGCGCACTTAGATAAACAATATATGTTTGGAGATTCCTTGCTTGTGGCACCAATTTTTAATGAAGAAAGTATCGCAGAATATTATCTTCCAGAAGGAAAATGGACCAATTTCTTAACTGGTGAAGAGCGAGAAGGTGGAAAATGGTACAGCGAAAAGCATGGATATTTAAGTATTCCATTGTATGCAAGAGAAGGAAGTATCATTGCACTTGGAGCAAGTGACAATGGTCCAGTGTATGATTATGCCAAAGATGTAAATTATCAAGTATTTCATTTAAGCAGTATATCAGAAAAAACATGTGCTGTTTATAATACAAACAATCAGATAGAAAGTGAGTTATTCATTCAGAAAGAGGATAATACTTACAAATTAAAAGTAACAGGTACAAAACCATGCAAAATCACATTGGTAAATGTGGCTGATGTAACCGTTGTACAAGGCGGAACTTCTACAATCGAGAATGGAAGTTTCGTGATTGTACCAGAAAACAATGAAGAAGTAGTTGTGAAACTGGCATAAAAAAGTAAAAATATCGGATTGAAGGAGGCAGACCATGGAGACAGAGACATGGATTAAAGAAATTGTAAAACAGATGACTTTAGATGAAAAAATTACAATGATTCATGGAGTTGGATTATTTCGGACTGGCAGTGTGGATAGGCTTGGAATTCCTTCCTTGGTAATGACAGATGGGCCCATCGGTGTCCGAGCAGATTTTGAAGATAAACAGTGGATTCCCAGTGGGATGACTTCGGATTATACCTCCTATTTTCCAAGTGGAAGTGCCCTGGCTGCAACTTTCAATACGGAATTAGCAAAACGAAATGGTCAGATAATTGGAGAAGAGGCAAGAGGAAGAGGCAAAGATGTCTTGCTGGCACCAAGCATCAATATAAAAAGAACACCTCTATGTGGTAGAAACTTTGAATATATGAGTGAAGATCCAAAGTTAGTGGAAGAGATGTGTGTGCCATTTATTGAGGGAGTTCAAGAAAATGATGTTGCGGCTTGTGTAAAGCACTTAGCAGCCAATTCTCAGGAGACTGACCGTATGGCAGTAGATACAATTGTAGACGAAAGAACATTGAATGAATTGTATCTGAAAGCCTTTGCTTTGGCAGTCCACAAAGGAAATTCATATTGTTTAATGGGGGCTTATAATAAATTAAATGGAGAACACTGCTGTACTAGCAAGAAGCTGTTAAATGAGATTGTACGTGAACAGTGGCAGTATGATGGTACCATTATCTCAGACTGGGGTGGTGTTCATGATACCGTAGAAGCAGCAGAATCCGCATTAGATATTGAGATGGATATCCATTATGATTTTGACCATCATTATATGGCACAGCCATTAAAAGATAAAATAGAAAATGGAGAACTTTCAGAAGAGCTGGTTGATAAAAAAGTAAGTAATATATTACGTTTGATGAAAAGACTCAATATGTTAGGTGAGGATCGTGAAAAACGTAAATCTGGTGTATTTAGCAATAGAGAACATCATCAAGCAGCACTTGAGATTGCGAGAGAATCCATTGTACTATTAAAGAATGAACAAAATCGTCTTCCACTTCGAAAAGAAGGTTTACGAAGAATCGCGGTGATTGGAGAAAATGGAGTTCGTATCCACTCTAATAAAGGTGGAAGTTCAGAGTTAAAAGCTCTATATGAGGTTTCTCCTTTGTTAGGACTAAAGAAAATATTAGGTGGAAATGTTACGGTTGAGTATGCAAAAGGATATGTTGTTGCAGATAATTTAGAATCCATCTACGACGATGAAGAAAGCTGGCAGGCAAGCAGTACTCAGGAAATTGATATTTCCAAAATCCGCGTTGGAACAAATGAAGAAGAAAGCGAACGACTGTTAAAGGAGGCAGTTGAACTGGCTAAAAATGTGGATGAAGTCATTTTTATTGGTGGACTGAATCATGCTTATGACTTAGAAGGCGCTGATCGCGAAAATATGGTGTTGCCATATGGACAGGATCGTGTCATAGAAGAAGTGTTAAAAGTAAATCCAAACACAGTTATTGTAATGTGTGCAGGTTCACCAGTGGAAATGCCTTGGAAGGATATGGCAAAGGCAATTGTTTTCCAATACTACGCAGGAATGGAAGGCGGAACTGCCCTAGCAGAAGTATTGTTTGGTGAGGTCAATCCATCAGGAAAACTGCCAGAGACATTTCCTTATCATGCAGACGATTGTCTGGCAGTCAAGTTAGGGGAAATGGGTAAGCCAGGAAAAGTTACATTTAAAGAAGAATTGAAAGTCGGTTATCGCCAATACGATAGCGAAAAGCAGGATGTGGCATTCTGTTTTGGACATGGTCTATCTTATACACAGTTCGCATATTCAGACTTAGAGGTTTATGCATCACAATCAAAAGAGGATGTATGTGTAGAGGTTTCCTTTACTGTTACCAATACAGGAGATAGAGCAGGAAAGGAAATTGCACAGGTTTATGTAAGTGATGTGGAGTCCAGTGAATGGAGACCAGTACATGAACTGAAGGCGTTCAAAAAAATAAGTCTAAGACCAAAGGAACAGAAAAAGATCAGGATAAAATTGGGAAAAGATGCATTTTCATACTATGCACAAAAAGAAAAGAAATCTATAATAGAAGAAGGGACATTTATCGTCGAGGTGGGTGCATCTTCTCGTGACATTCGGGAGCAAAAGACAATCACCTTAGGTTCACTTTAGTCGAAAGGGGAAACAGAATGTATTATATAGGAATTGACTTGGGAACAAGTGCAGTCAAACTATTATTAATGGATGAAATGGGCAACATTGAAGCAGTTGTATCAAAAGAATATCCACTTTTCTTCCCAGAGCCAGGATGGTCAGAGCAAAATCCAGAAGACTGGTTTACACAAAGTATGGAAGGATTAAAAGAGTTGACTTCCGGAATTGATAAATCCCAAATTGGTGGAATCAGTTTTGGTGGCCAGATGCATGGTTTAGTTGTACTGGATAAAGAAGATAATGTAATTCGTCCCGCTATTTTATGGAACGATGGACGTACTTACAAAGAATGTGATTATTTAAATAATGTAATTGGAAAAGATAAGTTAAGTACATATACAGCTAATATTGCATTTACAGGATTTACGGCACCAAAGCTTCTTTGGATGAAAGAAAATGAGCCAGATAAATTTGCCCGTATTGAGAAGATTATGCTGCCAAAAGATTACCTTGCATATAAATTAACAGGAGTTCACTGTACCGATGTATCCGATGCCTCTGGAATGCTTTTGTTCGATGTTAAGAATCGTTGCTGGTCAAAAGAAATGTGTGATATCTGTGGCATTTCCATGGATCAGTTAGCAAAGATTTTTGAAAGCTATGAATCAGTTGGTGAACTTTTACCAGCTATTGCAGATGAGTTAGAATTCCCTAAGAGTGTAAAAGTTGCAGCAGGTGCAGGCGATAATGCTGCAGCAGCCGTAGGAACAGGTACGGTTGGAGATGGAAACTGCAATATTTCATTAGGAACAAGTGGAACCGTATTTATCTCTTCTAAGAGTTTTGGAGTAGACAAGTTTAATGCGCTTCATTCTTTTGCACATGCAGACGGAAGCTATCACTTAATGGGATGTATGTTAAGTGCAGCATCTTGTAATAAATGGTGGATGGAAGATATTTTACAGACAAAAGCATTTGCAAAAGAGCAAGAGGGTATAGATAAATTAGGAGAAAATCATGTATTCTTCCTGCCATACCTAATGGGAGAACGTTCTCCTCATAACGATCCAGATGCAAGAGGTACTTTCATTGGAATGTCAATGGATACTAAGAGAAGTGATATGACACAGGCAGTTTTAGAAGGCGTTGCATTTGCACTTCGTGATTCATTTGAAGTTGCAAAATCACTTGGAATTCAGATAGAACGCACAAAGATCTGTGGTGGTGGAGCTAAGAGTCCATTATGGAAGAAAATTATTGCCAATGTGTTAAATATCAAAGTAGATGTTATTGAAAGTGAAGAAGGACCGGCACTTGGTGGCGCTATGTTAGCAGCAGTTGCTTGTGGGGAATATAAGAATGTAGAAGAGGCTGCAGGAAAAATCGTGAAGATTATCGATACCATCGAACCAGAACCAGAATTGGCTGCTAAATATGAAAAGCAATATCAGATGTTTAAACAGATTTATCCACAATGTAAGTCGATTTTTAAATTGATTAGTTCTAATAATCAATAGAAATAGAAAAGTTTAGGATTACAATGCAGAAAGGAAGACAGATATGAAGGTTTATCAGGTTACATCCAAAGAATTTAAAAAGTATGGCCGTGTTCTTAGTCTGAATACAGATGAGTTAGTATCAGCCATGATGGATACGCCATTGCCAAGTGACGTTATTTACGAGCCATCCATCGCTTCTTTAGAACGTCTTGAGATTGCCAAACAGTTGCGGACTGAAGTATATGGGGAACTTCCAATCCAGATAGGATATTGTAATGGACATAATGTTCTTTTAAATGCTTTGGAATATCACAGAAGTTCTGAGATTAATATTGCTGCTACGGATGCGATTCTTATGGTAGGCAGCCAGCAGGACATTACAGATGATTTTACTTATGATACAAGCTTAGTAGAAGCATTTTATCTTCCAAAAGGAACTGCTGTAGAAGTTTATGCAACTACATTACATTATGCACCTTGCCATGCAGATAAAGAAGGATTTCGTGTTTGTGTAGTGTTACCTAAGGGAACTAATGAAGCTCTAGAGGAGTCACATAAAAAGAATGTAAAAGATGGAGAAGATGCACTCTTAACGGCAAAGAATAAATGGTTAATTGGTCACGCCGAAGGTGGTCTTCCAGAAGGAAGTCATATTGGTTTAATTGGTAAAAATCTCTCATGTGAAACAATTGAAATGTAGTGTGTTTATAAATCTGTTCAAATAAATAAAAGAAGGGAAGTAATTATATTATGAATAACATGCCAAAAGAAAAAATTGCAATCGTATCCGTAAGTAGAGACTGTTTTCCAATGAGCTTATCTGTAAATCGTAGAAAAGCCGTTGTTGCAGCATACAAAGAAAAATATGGTGAAATTTATGAATGTCCAGTATGTATTGAAAATGAAGTGGATATGCAAAAAGCATTAGCAGATGTTAAAGAAGCAGGCTGCAACGCTTTAGTAGTATACCTTGGAAACTTTGGGCCAGAAACACCAGAAACTTTATTAGTGAAAGAATTCGATGGACCTTGTATGGTAATCGCAGCAGCAGAAGAAACAAAAGACAATTTAATTGATGGTCGTGGAGATGCATACTGTGGCGTATTAAATGCAAGCTATAACTTAAAACTTAGAAATTTACATGCATATATCCCAGAGTATCCAGTTGGAACAGCAGCAGAATGTGCTGACATGATTCATGACTTTGAACCAATCGCAAGAACAATCGTTGGATTACATAGTTTAAAAATCATTACTTTCGGTCCTCGTCCACAAGACTTCCTTGCTTGTAACGCACCAATCAAACAGCTTTACAACCTTGGAGTAGAAATCGAAGAAAACTCTGAATTAGATTTATTCGAAGCATTCAATAAACATGAAGGAGATCCTCGTATTGCTTTAGTAGTAAAAGACATGGAAGCAGAATTAGGAGAAGGCAATAAGAAACCGGAAATCCTTACAAAACTTGCTCAGTACGAATTAACATTACTTGACTGGATAGAAGGACATAGAGGAAGTCGTGAATTTGTTGCAATCGCAGGAAAATGCTGGCCAGCATTCCAGACACAGTTCGGATGTGTACCTTGCTATGTAAACAGCCGTTTAACAAAGAGAGGCATTCCAGTATCTTGTGAAGTAGATATTTACGGAGCATTAAGTGAATTTATCGGAACAATGATCAGCCAGGATACAGTAACATTACTTGATATCAACAATACAGTACCAGCTGATTTATATGAAGAAGATATCAAAGGTAAATTCGATTACACATTAAAAGATACTTTCATGGGATTCCACTGTGGAAACACAGCAACAGACAAACTTTCCTTCTGTGAAATGAAATTCCAGCGTATCATGGCAAGAACGCTTCCAGAAGAAGTTACACAAGGAACACTAGAAGGAGATATTATTCCAGGTGATGTTACCGTATATCGTTTACAGTCCACATCAGATGCTAAGATTCGTGCATACGTAGCACAAGGAGAAGTATTACCAGTTCGTACTCGTTCCTTCGGTGCAATTGGTGTCTTTGCAGTGAAAGAAATGGGAAGATTCTATCGCCACGTATTAGTGGAAAAGAACTATCCACATCACTGTGCAGTTGCCTTTGGCCACTATGGAAAGACAATGTACGAAGTATTCAAATATCTTGGTGTACCAGTGGATGAAATTGATTACAATCAGCCAGCAGGTGTAAGATATCCAACAGAAAATCCATTCTGTTAATATAGAAAAATGCGTAGGATTCAAAAAGTCCTACGCATTTTTCATATCCCTAAAATGCATATTCCGATATTCTTTCGGAGTAAACCCCGTTTTCGCTAAGCTGATAAGTTACTTCATATGGCAAGCACATGGCAAGGTTATCAGCATACATTAATACTGAGGTGATTTTATGAATGATAACAATACGTCATGTTGTTTTAACAGTCCATGTGAAGCGGTAACAGCACTAACAGCTTTATCAGTAGCAATAGCAAAAGGAAAATCGGCGGATGAAACGACTTTATTAGGTACATATTTTACCCAGCTAGGAGACACACTAGTCACTTACGGAACAGTACTGGCAACATGTTGTGACAATGAAAATGCAGAGATATTATAGACAAAAACCGGCATGACCAAAGTAAAGCTCATGCCGGTTTTATTAAAGTTCAAAAGTAATTTCTTTTCCTACTGGTTTATATTCACGGAATTTAATATTAACCGTACTCATCATTCGTTTTGCTGCTTTCGTTGAATCTGTATCTGCGTATTTGTCGCTTAAATAAATAACTTCCTTAATCCCAGCTTGTATTAAAGCCTTTGTACATTCATTACAAGGGAATAGAGTAGTATAAATTCTAGCTCCCTGCATATGAGTGCCAGTATAATTTAAAATGGCATTGAGCTCAGCATGACAAACATAGAGATATTTTGTATCCAAAGGATTTCCATTACGTTCCCACGGAAATTCATCATCAGAACAGCCCACAGGCATTCCATTATATCCTACAGAGAGAATCTTATTCTCTGTGCTTACAATACAGGATCCAACTCCTGTATTAGGGTCTTTGCTTCTGTGAGAAGACAAAATCGCGATACCCATAAAATAAGCATCCCAATCAATATAATCTGACCGTTTCAAGTGTATTCCCCCAATCTATTTGAAAAATAAAGTTACATTTTCTTTATTATAACGTGTGATCCTTATTTTGACTAGTCTTTTTGATTTCTGTAACCTCTTTTATACAGCATGAAGCAGACGAAACTTGTTAAAAACTGAAACACAATAATAACAACTGCACAAAGCATAAAAAATTTGTCCGGCAGTATTGTGATAATAGGATCAGTTTTGGAGTCAAAGAGCCAGTAGTTATTATCAAAAAGGATTTTATGAAACAGTGCAAAAGTCTTGTCAAAGTTAATCGCAAATCCAGAAGCAAGCAGAAAAGGCGCCACTACCAACATAAACGATGCAGTTTTCAAATAATGAAGGTCATATCGATCACGATGTTTATATAGATACAATAAAAGTAGAAATGCTGCAATGGGAATGCTCCCAATCAATACATTATAGATATCCTTTACTTCCGCAAAATGCTGTATTGCATGAGGAGATTGGGAAAAGGTAGGAAGCACAAGGTTTCCCCGTTTCCATGGAAGATAATAATCAATAAGTGCATTGTAATTCTCTAAAATTCTTTGGGCAGAAAAGCCACTATTTTTTTCAATCTGAAATAAAGACATGGAACATTTATAAAGTGGACGAAAGAATAATACAAATACAGACCAAAACGATATAGACAGAATTGTAATGACAAAAGAAATGTACCATTCGGATAGCTTCTGTTTAAGATTTCGCTTTGGTCTTATTTGAGTAACAATCTGATTCATTGAAATTCTCCCTTCTATGTAAAAACATAAAAAATTTGGTTATACGAATCAATCTTAAGTTAACCATTAGGAGATGTCAAGGTGCTCAGATAATATGTATCCATAAAGGGAATCCACTAAATTGCACTAGGTCCACTTTCGCCAGTACGAATACGAACAACATTCATTAAATCATATTCAAATATTTTGCCATCACCATGATTACCGGTAAAAGCAGTCTTTTTGATTACTTCAATTGTTTTGTCTGCCCACTCCTTTGAGGAGACTACAATTTCAAATTTAATCTTAGGTAGTATATTGATGTCAACTTTACTACCTCGAACATATTCTGTATACCCTTTCTGACGACCACACCCCATAACTTGCGATATAGTCATTCCATGCACTTCTATAGAATTAAGTGCATCTTTTACATCTTCAAACTTTTCCTCACGAACAATAGCTTCTATTTTAATCATAATCCTCATTCTCCTTTCTTAAAACTTAATCCAGTCCATTGAAAGAAGGGTAAGCAGATTCACCATGCTGTGATAAATCCAAACCAATCTTTTCATCATAGTCACTGGTACGAAGTGGTGTAAATAATTTTACAATACTTGCGCAGATGAAAGTACCAACTACAGCGATCGCAATTGTAAGCAGAATACTAATTATCTGAGCAACTAAGAGCTTTGTTTCACCAAATACTAATCCATCCCAGCGTGCAACACTGTTAATAGAAGATTTGCCAAATAGACCAGTTGCAATACCGCCCCAGATTCCACCGACACCATGGCATCCAAACGCATCTAATGCATCGTCATATCCAAAATGCTTTTTCACCTTTGACATGGTACAGTAACAAATTGGACTAACAACAGAACCAATGATGATAGAGGACCAGATAGGAACAAAGCCAGCACCTGGTGTAATCGCAACCAAACCAAGAACAGCACCAGTACAAGCACCAACTACAGTCGGTTTTCCTTGTACGAATATATCAATAAGCATCCAGCTAAGCATTGCAAATGCAGCAGAAGTATTCGTTGTTACAAGTGCATGAGCTGCCAATCCATTAGCCCCTAATGCGCTTCCAGCGTTAAAGCCAAACCATCCAAACCACAATATAGATGCCCCTAATACCACAAATGGAATATTGTGAATTCGGTAAGCAGTTTTATCATAACCTTTTCGTTTCCCAAGCATAAGGCATAATACAAGACCACTAACACCGGAACTGATATGTACTACGTTTCCGCCAGCAAAATCAACAGAACCAAGAACTTCACCAAGAAAACCACCTTTGCCCCAAACCATATGTGCCAAAGGATAATACACAACAAATAACCATAAAGTAATAAAAAGGAAAAGGGCCTTAAAGCGCATTCTTCCAGCCACAGAACCTGTAATCAATGCAGGAGTGATAATAGCAAACATCATTTGAAATGCAGCAAAAATCAAATGAGGAATTGTCTCACAATAAGGACCAGCATCCTGTTTTACACCATTTAGACAGAACCATTTAAGACCACCGATAATACTGAAATGGTCAGTTCCAAAGCTAAGAGAATAGCCAACTACTACCCATAAAGCAGCGGAAAGCCCCATTATAAAGAATGAACTCATCATTGTATTTAAAACATTCTTTCGCCTGACGAGTCCACCATAAAAAAAGGCAAGACCAGGCGTCATAAAAAAAACCATAGCACAAGCGATAATAATAAAAGCAGTATCTCCTGTATTAATCATATTTCTAACCCCATTTCTTTTTAATAATAAAAAAAGGTGCTCGGATACATTCCGAACACCCTTGTTCACGCTTTCATACCTTAGCACAGAAAAAAGTTTATTACAAGCATTACCACTGAAATCTAGAAAATTCTTAAGAATATTAAGTTATTTATCCTTTTTCAGTATCAGCTCCTTACGAAAACTTAATCCAAATAAGCCTTGACCCACATAGTAGATAGGATTGTTTACGGTTTCTAGATAACTTAAGTCCTGTTTGCCAAAGAACGCAAAAAGAAGTAAACAATCAGAAACAAAGAATAGAAGAGATCCAAGTATTGTAAGAGTAACAAAATAAGGATTTTCTTTATAATACTTTAAGGCAGAAAAAGATTTGGCTGCCATTAAGGAAAGAAGCAGAGCATATCCTAAAATCATAGGCTTCAGTTGTCCTAAATCTACCCATTCTTTGTTTGACATAAGCCAAAATAAAAAACTAAAGAGTAGGATTGTTAAAATAAGATTTACTCTGCTCATTTTTTCGAATTGGAAAAATGCTATTGTATAGAAAATATGTGCACAAGCAAAACTGAAGACACCCAAGATAAAGAGGGTATCAATTCCTTTTATCACAAGAAACACATCTCCAAGCAAGGAAAAGAATAAACCTAGAGACATAAGTTTGTAATATGTAGTCTTCTTTTCTTTTTTGCATTCCTTCTGTGCAAAGTGGGCAATCACAAGAAACAGTAAGCTCGATGTGGTTTTAAAGATAACCATTAGAACATATATGCCCTTAATTCTTGAAATAACAAGTGCTAAGATAGATACTAACAACATAGCGAATGAAATAATTGTTTCCATAAAGACCTCCTATGTAAATTTTATTATGCCAATAAAATTCTTCTATAATAATATTATATCAAGAATTCAGAATACATAAAACAAAAAAAAATGCAGATACTATTGTAGTAATAAAAAAGCAAAGGAATGAAAGGAGAATATATATGATTTCAAATAATAGTATTCAATGTTCAGTAAACAACTGCAAGTATCATGCAAAGGATGTAAACTATTGTACTTTAGAGAAGATTAAAGTAGGAACACATGAAGAAAATCCAACACAGATTGAATGCACAGATTGTGAATCATTTGATCTAAAATAGCTAAAAGTGACTGTCTTCTTTAAACGGAAGGCAGTTTTTAATTGTAAAATAATGTTTTTTTCGAAGTAATTATGAATTATTATAAGATTATTTGTATTTTTATATATAGAAAATTAACGAATTTAATTGTTACAAATGTATGATGTTGGTAAAAACAGAAGTGCCAATAGCTGTCAAATTACAAAAAGGTGAATGGTAACAGTAGTGCAAATTGTATAAAAATGAAGTTATACTATGAAAAAAAGCACAAAATAATTTGTCTTATGAAAACTGTATGATATAATACAATCATAGAACAAAGATGACAAAATCAATTAAAAGATTGTAAAAAATCATCCTAAAGGTAAATAACATTTCCTCAAAACTTACATAAAATATAAGAAACACAACTTAATTGGGGAAATAAGACATGAATCTTTCGGCAGAACAAACATCACGTTGCAATAAGGAAATTTACATTATATTAATGATAGTGACATTGTTATTTGTCGTTCGTAATATACAATCTTACATCTCAGGAAATCTTTACGGTTCTATTGTTGCAATCATCGTTTTAGTTTTTGCAATTATTACTGCAACATTACTTTATATTTTTACAAAAGAGAAAAGAGCAACAATTTACTTAATGTGCTCAATTGGCTTAGTTATTTACGCAACAGAGTTGTTGACACATGGAACAGTAGCTGATTACAGTTTGATTATTCCATTTATAATTATATCACTATTAACTTTCAACTTGAAATTCATTGGAATATTCGGAGCATTAGCAGTTGGAATTGACATCATTAATGTAGTGGTGAAGATTATTTTACTAGATACTATAAACATTCAAACTATATTAAATGTAAATTTCTTTATTTTTCTAATCGGTGTGACAGTATACGGAATGGCTAGAATTACATCCGACTTCCTAATGACAAGTAAGAAGTTGCAAGAAGAAAGCCTTGAACATCAGAAAAAGGTAGCTAGTGCTGTATTAGCAGCAGCGGCAGAATTTAGAGACAAATTTAATAAGTTGCTAGAGGACATCAAAGAAGTTGACCAGGAAGCAAACACTAATAGTACATCACTTAAATCAATTGCAGACAGCCAGGAAGAGACAGTAGCTGAGATAAATCAGCAGGTCAGCATGACAGCAAATATACAGACTGCTATAGTTAATACACAATCGAGAATGGCGAATGTAAATCAAACAACCGAAGAAGTGACAGAGAAGATTGTCAATGGAATACATTTAGTAGAAATATTGCAATTACAATCCGATAAAGTCGATTTTAATGCAAAGGAAATGGCTGACATAATAAATACGCTTTCCGTGCGAGTGAGAGACGTTTCCACGATTACAAACACAATTATGAAATATCCCGCCAGACAAA
>CALFNR010000111.1:0-12271 GCA_937903005.1 uncultured Lachnoclostridium sp.
AATTCGTAAAGCAGTCTGTGATTTTGCTGCAGTTGAACATCGTATCGAGTTTGTTGTAGAAAAGAATGGAATTGCTTTTTATAATGATTCCAAAGGAACGAACCCGGATGCAGCAATTAAAGGCATTCAGGCAATGGTTCGTCCTACACTTTTGATAGGTGGAGGATACGACAAAGGTGGAGATTTCACTGAGTGGATTGAAGCTTTTGATGGAAAAGTAAAACTGCTTGTTCTGATTGGCCAGACAAGAGAAAAGATTGCAGAAACTGCAAAGAAATGTGGTTTTGATAAGATTGTTTTCGCTGAGAGCTTAGAAGAAGCAGTTCAAATCTGCTATCAAAATGCAGAAAGCGGCGACGCAGTTTTACTATCACCAGCATGCGCAAGCTGGGGCATGTTCCCGAACTATGAAGTTAGAGGAACCATGTTTAAAGAGCTAGCGAATAATTTATAAGTTATTTAGAGTAGGAGTGTTTAACTGTGGCTAAAAGTAGTAGGGAGAATGTTAAGAAAAATAAAAAATATAATAATTATTATGATTATAGTCTATTGTTCCTGACCATATTTCTCTCTTGTTTTGGACTGATTATGATTTACAGTACAAGTTCCTATACAGCACAGGTGAAGTTTTCTGATTCAGCATTCTTTCTGAAAAAACAGCTTGTTGCCGTAGTAGCAGGAGTTATTGCCATGGTTGCAGTTTCGAAGATAGACTATCATATATTAGTAAAAAAATTACCTGGCATACCAGTAAAACTTGTAACGATTGGCTATTTCATAGCCATTGCGTTACAGGTATATGTATTACTCTTTGGAGATGATATCAATGGAGCAAAAAGATGGATTAACTTGGGACCGCTAGGTACGTTCCAGCCATCTGAGATTTCCAAAGTTGTAGCAATTGTGTTTGTTGCTTATATTGTTAATCTTTTGCCTCGCAGCTTAAATCGTATGGGCGGTTTTGTTCGTGTCATGATATTTATGCTGCCAATCATTGGATTAATTGCGGCAGAGAACTTAAGTACCGCTTTGGTAGTATCGGCCATCTCCGTGGGTATCTGCTATGTAGCAAGTAAAAAGAAATGGTATTATTTCGTATTTGGTATCTTTTTTGTAGCCGCGGTAGCAGCATACATAGCATTTGGAGATGCTTTTCGAAGTGTACGTATTCAGGTTTGGCTAGACGTTGAAAATCATACGCAGGGATTTCAAATTCTGCAAGGTTTATATGCCATTGCATCTGGTGGCCTTTTTGGAAGTGGACTTGGAAACAGTATGCAGAAACTTGGTTTTATTCCAGAGTCCCATAACGATATGATTTTTGCAATTATTTGTGAAGAACTCGGCTTATTTGGTGCCGTTGCAGTTATTTTATTATTTGTTTTATTAATTTGGCGTTTATTTATCATTTCTATTAATGCACCTGATTTATATGGAGGCCTCATTTGTACGGGAATATTAATTCACATTGCCGTACAGGTTATTATAAATGTAGCTGTTGTATCTAATTCAATCCCATCAACGGGAATTCCTCTTCCTTTTATAAGTTACGGAGGAACTTCCATTGCGATTCTGCTTGCGGAGATGGGTTTAGCACTAAGTGTTTCCAATCAAATTAAAACGGAGCGAGGGTAAGACGTTCACGAAGTCTTTTGAAATTCATATAATATAGTATATTTCAAAGCTTTATGGGGTGTGTACCCGATGGCAGTTCTCAAAATTGAGGGTGGAAAAAGGTTATGTGGAGAAGTTGATGTGCAAGGCTCCAAGAATGCGATACTGCCAATGCTGGCAGCGTGTGTTTTGTGCAAAGACTTCGTTCGAATAAGCCGTTGTCCCAAAATTAGTGATGTTTATTCCATGATACATCTTTTGGAATCGTTAGGATGCAATGTAACTTGGGAGGATAATGCAGTTGTGATTGACGCCAGGGCAATACAGTCAGTCCAATTAATAGAACAGCATGCAAGAGTTATGAGGTCATCAATTATTTTAGTTGGAGCTATGCTTGGAAGAGAGGGAAAGGTTGAGATATCCTATCCAGGAGGTTGTTCCATTGGAGCACGTCCGATTAATCTTCATTTAAATGCGTTTCGAAAAATGAATGTTTCAATTGAGGAATCAGAAGAAAATATTCTTTGTACGACCAGTAGTTTAAAAGGAGAAGATATTTATTTGGATTTTCCAAGTGTAGGTGCGACAGAAAATATTATATTAGCGGCTGTATTGGCAAAAGGCGTAACAACCATTCGCAATGCCGCAAAGGAACCAGAGATAATAGAATTGTGTCGGTTCCTTAGAAAAATGGGAGCTTCTATTATAGGAGACGGTACCGATGTAATTTTAATCAAAGGTGTTTCATCACTGCATGGTGTAGAGTATCAGGTTATGTGTGATAGAATTGTACTTGGCACGTATATCGCTGCAGTAGCAGGAGCGGGTGGAGAGGCCGATATTAAGGTAAATTGCGTATCACAGCTTGATGAAGTCTGCAAAGTATATAGTCAGATGGGAGTAACAATTCGTCCTACAGATGATGGGTTATATGTACAGTCGTCTGGAAAACTCAACAAGGTTGAACTCATTCGTACTAGGCCGTATCCAGGATTTCCAACTGATATGCAGTCTCAAACCATGGCAGCATTAACGAAAGCAAAAGGAACCAGCATTATTATTGAAAATCTATTTGAAGGAAGATACAAGACGGTGAATGAACTTATGAAGATGGGTGCTTCCATTACAGTAGAAGGTAGAGCCGCGATTATTAAGGGGGTTGATGCTTTGACAGGTGCAAATGTGAAAGCAAAGGATCTAAGAGGCGGAGCAGCTCTGCTAATTGCAGGTTGTATGGCACAGGGGTGTACAACAATTGCTGACATTCAGTACATTGAACGGGGTTACGAAAATATAGTAGAATGTTACCAAAAATTAAATGTTAACATTTCTTTAGAATAATTGCAGTTTAGGAGCTTGATAGGATGAGTATATTTCAAAAGAATGATAAGAAGGTACAAAAGAGTATCCGTATCGTTATTGTAACGGTTTGTGTCTCGCTTTTGTGTATACTTATTATTGGGATAAGTGGTATTTTTAAACTAAAAGAACTTAAGGTTACAGGATGCGATTACTATACAGAAGATGAAATTACAGAACTTTTTGAAAAATCTGTATTTGATAAAAACACGACAATCTTCTATTTAAAGTACAAGTTCTTTAAAAGTGTTTCCATACCTTTTGTAGATGGATATGAGATTGACTTCGTGAATCGAAATAAAATCCATATTAATATATATGAGAAGGTGATGATTTCATGCATAAAATATATGGGTGAATATTTATATCTTGATAAGGATGGAACCATAGTGGAAGCGTCACAAGAGAAAATAGAAGGAGTTCCCCTTGTAACGGGAGTTCGATTTAAAGAAATGAATCTCCACCAGCAACTTAAGGTGGAAGATGATTCGATATTTGATACGATACTAGCAATATCTTTACTCATTCAGCGTTATGAGTTAGATATTGATAAAATATTTTTTAATTATAAATATGAAGTAACTCTTTATTCTGGTGACATCAAAATACTGCTTGGCAAACAGAAATATTATGATACACAGATTGCAGCCCTTAAAAATATTCTTCCACTGGCAAAGAAAAAGAGCCTTAGAGGAGTCTTAGACATGGAAAAATATACGGGAGATCAGAATAAGATAATTTTCAGAGAGGAATAAATTTCTTTTCATAAAGGGTTGATTATTTATTGGAAAAAATATATTATATAGTATAGGATTTACTTGCAATAAGCGCCTCGTATAGCGCGATCGCGTTTGTTACCGTTAGAAAAATAGTGGAATGTTAGGGATTTTTTAATATATAAAAGGAGGAAGTACCTTGCTTGAAATAAGAACAAACGAGTCTGAATCAGCTGCAAAAATACTTGTAGTTGGAGTAGGTGGTGCAGGAAACAATGCTGTAAACCGAATGATTGAGGAGGGCATTTTAGGCGTTGAATTTGTCTGCGTGAATACGGACAAGCAACATTTAAAAACCTGCAAAGCGCCAACATGTATTCAAATTGGAGAAAAACTAACAAAAGGGTTAGGGGCAGGTGCTCAACCAGAGGTTGGCCAGAAAGCTGCAGAAGAAAGCCGAGATGAATTGGCTGAAGTAATTAAAGGATGCGACATGGTATTCGTTACATGTGGTATGGGTGGTGGTACTGGTACAGGTGCTGCACCAGTAGTTGCACAAATATCAAAAGAGTTAGGAATCCTAACTGTTGGTATTGTAACAAAGCCATTTAAATTTGAAGCAAAAACAAGAATGAACAATGCGATTAGCGGCATTGAAAGATTAAAACAAAATGTAGATACATTAATCGTAATTCCAAACGATAAGTTATTAGAAATCGTAGACCGTCGAACTACAATGCCAGACGCTCTTCGTAAAGCGGATGAAGTATTGCAGCAAGGTGTACAAGGTATTACAGACTTAATCAATGTACCAGGTCTGATTAACTTAGACTTCGCAGATGTACAGACAGTAATGAAAGACAAAGGAATTGCACATATTGGTATAGGTGTTGGACATGGAGATGAGAAATGCGTAGACGCTGTAAAACAGGCTATTAGCAGTCCGCTTCTTGAGACAACCATTGAAGGTGCTTCTCATGTAATCATCAACGTATCTGGTGATGTAAGCTTATTTGAAGCTAACGAAGCTGCTACATTTGTACAGGAGTTAGCAGGTGAAACAGCTAACATCATCTTTGGTGCTATGTATGATGAAACTACACCGGACCAGGCAACGATTACAGTAATTGCAACAGGTTTGGAACAACAGGGAAGCCCAATTGCGACACCATCTTTTGTAAATACTGCAGTGCCTAAGACAAATACACATGGATTTACACAACAGGTTCAGCCACAGCAAGAAGCAGCTGCTTACCATAGAGTACAGTCTAGTGCAGTAGCAGCAAAACAGGCTCCTACACAGAGACCAATTATTTCACAAGTGAATATGGGTAGTCCATTTTCACAGACACAGCCTGTAAAGCCTACTTTAAAGACAGAGTCTGAACATGGTGGAATCAAAATTCCAGAGTTTTTACAAAGAAATCATAAATAAAAAATACAATATGAGATAATAGAAAAAAATGTCTGATCAATCAGGCATTTTTTTCTGGCTTTTATTTATCCAAGTTAGTATTCGCTTTATAGTTTAATTAAATATAGGATAGCATGAAACGGAAAGAGGGCTACTCGTTCACAAAAAGAAGTTGTGAGTGAGTAGCCTTTTGGTATTTGAAGCTCCTATTGTGCAAAGAAAATGTAAAAAAAAGTAAATGAAAAACATGAATGGAATTCCATAATATGACATATTAAAAACAAGTTTTGTTTTATAATATCCTTTGTAATTTGGAAAGGAAGTGGAGGTGAACATTGCATTTCGTTGTATATATAGATTTGATTTTTTTTGTAGATGTTGTAATGGACTTTATCGTTCTTTTTATTATGAAGGAGTTACTTCGTGAAACAACAACAATGCAAAAAATCAGTATTGCAGCAATCATTGCTTCGGTTGGGAGCTGTATCATAATTGTATGTCCGTTGCCTGCAGTTCTTAGATTTGTATTTTTATATGGAATTGTAAGTGCGCTTGCATTAAAAGCAGCATTTTCCATTAAAGATATAAAGGATTTTATCGTGAAATTGCTTTCATTCTTTGGTATAGCCTTTTTCGTAGATGGATTTTTTGATTTTATGTATTCCCATCTTTCCATGGAACGGTTTTATAAGACATTGCTTCATGATACTATTTTTGAAAAATGTGCTGTTATTCACTTAATAGCGGGGATTGGCTGTATCATATTATGTTACCCGCTCATTTCGTTTGCACTAAATCTGATACAGGAAAAAATTATGTTGCTTCGTAAAGTAAGAATCGAGAATCGTGGAAAACAGGTAAAAGGAACAGGTTTATTAGATACAGGAAATATGTTATTCGACCCCTTAAGTGGGGAGCCAGTTGTGATTGCAGAATTTAGTCTGGTGCGAAAACTATTTACACCAAAACAGCAATTAATGCTTGCAACATACATGAAAATGAATCGGGTTATGCAAGAGGGTCCGCAATTGACAGAAGAATCGGAGGAAACTCCAATGATGATTCGCATGATACCATTTCATTCGGTAGGTGAAGAAGAAGGACTGTTAGTAGCGGTGCGTCTCGATTCTATAGTGATAGGTGAACAGTCTGGATTAAAACGTAGGGAGAACGTTTTGATTGGCTTATATCCTGGTAAGTTATCAGCCAATGGAACATACCAAGTGATATTACATAATAGTCTAATTTAAAAAGAAATAGTGAATTGTATACAGGGGGAACGTCAATGCTTCTTAAAATATCATTGCCAAACAAATTTCAATTTCGAGTAATCCCGGATCTGAAACAGATTTTGATGGGTCAGAGAGGAGATATTCACTACATAGGAGGCGCCGAGGTTTTGCCTGCGCCACTGGATTCAGAAGAAGAAAGTGCAGTCATCCGTTGTTTAGGAACTGACAGAGATACAGAAGCAAAGGCAATTTTGGTAGAACATAATCTAAGATTAGTAGTTTATATCGCTAAGAAATTCGATAATACAGGAATCGGAGTAGAAGATTTAATTTCCATTGGTACCATTGGGCTAATTAAAGCAATCAATACATTTAACCCGGAAAAGAATATAAAATTAGCAACTTATGCGTCAAGATGTATTGAAAATGAGATTTTAATGTATTTGCGAAGAAATAGCAAGACTAAGATGGAAGTGTCCATAGATGAACCGCTTAATGTGGATTGGGATGGTAACGAGTTGCTTCTATCAGATATATTGGGGACAGATGAAGATATCATATATAGGGATTTAGAAGATGAGGTAGATAGAAAACTGTTGAATAAGGCATTAAGTAAATTAAGCGACAGGGAGAGAATGATTGTGCAGCTCCGTTTTGGTCTCAATACAGAAGACGGAAATGAGCGTACACAAAAAGAAGTTGCTGATTTGTTAGGTATTTCACAGTCTTATATATCAAGGTTGGAAAAAAAGATTATAAAAAGATTAAAAAAGGAAATGCTAAAGTTAGAGTAGGAGTATATTAGATAGAGTGAAAGGACTGCGAGAGGGGCAGTCCTTTTTAGGGTACAAAGCATTTGTTTAAAACTTACCTAATATTAACAATTAAATAATTGAATAAATAAGAGCTGTATAGTAAATCATTGTATATGTGACTTAAGAATAAAATGGTAGATTTGGGAGGTACTATATGGCTCTTTTTAAAGTTGAGATTTGTGGTGTAAATACGTCAAAATTACCATTACTTAAAAATGCGGAAAAAGAAGTTTTATTTAAACGCATCCAGAGTGGAGATAAGGAGGCTAGAGAACTATATATAAAAGGAAACTTACGTTTAGTACTTAGCATTATACAGCGTTTTTCCAACAGTAATGAAAATGTAGATGATTTATTTCAAATCGGCTGCATTGGACTTATGAAAGCAATTGACAATTTTGATTTGACACAGAATGTAAAATTTTCAACCTATGCTGTTCCAATGATTATCGGTGAGATTAGAAGATATCTAAGGGATACTGCATATAAGGCTATCTATGCAAAAGAAGCTTTAACGAAAAAAAATGATAAGGAGCCAACAGTAAATGAGATTGCCAATGAAATAGGTATGAATACAAAAGATATCATATTTGCATTGGATGCAATCCAGAATCCAGTATCACTATTTGAGCCAGTTTACTCTGAGGGTGGTGATACCTTGTTCATTATGGACCAGATAAGTGATAAGAAGAACAAAGAGGAAAACTGGGTAGAAGAAATATCTCTAAAAGAAGCAATGGACAGGCTGTCAGACCGTGAGAACAATATCATTAAGCTACGTTTCTTTCAAGGAAAGACACAAATGGAAGTTGCAGACGAGATTCATATTAGTCAGGCGCAGGTAAGTCGTTTGGAAAAGTCAGCACTGAAAAATATGAAAAATTATTTATCAGAAAAATAAAGGATGAATTAATCCATTCCTTCATATAATAAAGCAAGAAACTTCTTGCGGGGTGAAATGTTCTGAGACTTTGGGAACTAAAACAAAAAGAAGTAATAAATGTCGTGGACGGACAGAGACTAGGATATGTATGCGATTTAGATTTTGATCTGACATGTGGTACAATAAACTGCATTATCGTACCTGGTCCGTGTAGGGTATTTGGGTTTATTGGGAGAGAAAGCGAATTCGTAATAGACCTTTGTGATATTGAAAAAGTTGGAGGAGATGTCATTCTCGTAGATATCGATCCGGAGAAGTGTTTGAAAAAATGCTTATAAGACAGTAGGAGAGGTTCAAATAAGAGCTTCTCCTATACTGTTTTATATTGCCAAATATAAAATCTTTGTTATAATTATTACATAATGTAAGGAAAGAGGTGGATTGCGATGAGATGTCCATATTGTGGAGAAGATAATACAAGAGTAATTGATTCTAGACCAGCAGAAGATAATTATATAATCAGAAGAAGAAGACAGTGCGACAACTGTGCAAAAAGATTTACAACTTACGAAAAAGTGGAAGCGATTTCATTAGTTGTAATCAAGAAAGATATGAACCGAGAACCATATGACCGTACTAAAATAGAGGCTGGCATTTTCCGTTCTTGTCACAAACGCCCTATTTCAGTTGATCAAATTAATGCTGTTGTTGATGAAATTGAAACTACAATCTTTAATATGGAAGAAAAAGAGATTCCAAGTTCTAAAATTGGAGAGATTGTAATGGATAAGTTAAAGAACTTAGATGCAGTTGCCTATGTTCGATTTGCATCTGTATATCGAGAGTTTAAAGATGTAGCAACTTTTATGGATGAGATAAAAAAGATTCTGGATAATTAAATAGGTTGCATTTTCACTATAAAGTGCTATACTAAACGAGATGAAGTGCTTTCATTGGGGTACAATGGAAGGAGTTATATGTTTAGTAAATCATATTGTGCTGCATTACAAGGAATGCGTGCTCATATTGTTCAGGTTGAAGCCGATTTAAGTGATGGACTGCCTATTTTTCAATTAGTTGGTTATCTTGGTTCTCAGGTGAAAGAAGCTAGAGAACGGGTAAAGATTGCTATGAAAAATTCAGGGTACAAGCTTCCTGTGAAAAAAATTACAGTGAATTTGTCCCCTGCTGATATTAGAAAAGAAGGAACTTCTTTTGATTTAGCAATTGCTGTCTCGATTTTATGCAGCATGGGAATTTTGAGAACAGAAAAATTAGACCAAGTGCTGTTCGTAGGTGAACTTAGTCTAGATGGAAGTATACAAAATGTAAATGGTATTTTACCAATTGTCTATGAAGCACAAAAGCAGGGATTTAAAAGCTGCTTTGTTCCGAAAGTAAATGAACAGGAAGGAAGAATGGTAGCTGGAATAAAGGTATTTGGAGCAGAATCTTTATCACAGATAGTTAAGCATTTGTCTGGTTCGGATAAGATGTTGCCTGTTAAAAACACCTTGGATATGTCAAACGCTATGGAGAAAGAATATACATATGATTTTAGTGACGTTTCTGGTCAGGTTTTGCTAAAAAGAGCTATAGAAATTGCGGTAGCAGGCCAGCATAATCTGCTGATCGCAGGACCTTCGGGAAGCGGAAAAACAATGTTAGCCAGGTGTATTCCAAGTATAATGCCAGAACTTTCCTTTGAGGAAGCGATGGAAATATCAAAAATTTATAGCATTTCTGGATTATTAGATGAAAAACATTCTTTTATTACGCATCGGCCATTTCGGGCCCACATCACACAATTACAGCCAATGCTCTGGTTGGAGGAGGCATAGTGCCAAAACCAGGGGAGATTAGTTTTGCAACAGGAGGAGTTTTATTTTTAGATGAATTTGCAGAGTTTAAGAGAAGTACAATTGAGTCATTAAGGCAGCCAATGGAATCTAGGAGCATTATATTGTCCAGACTGAATATGAATTATCAGTATCCTGCATCTTTTATGCTTGTAGGAGCAACCAATTTGTGTCCGTGTGGATTTTTTCCAAACCTGAATAAGTGCAGGTGCAGTGAAAAGCAGATTAAGAATTACATAGGAAAAATAAGTAAAGCATTATTAGATCGAATTGATATCTGTGCAGAAGCAATGGAAATTCAATATGAGGAGCTAAGCAGTGAGCCGGAAGAATCATCAGATGTTATTAGAGAACGTGTAAAACGAGCAAGAGAGATGCAGGTAAATCGCTATAAGAATAAGGAGATACAGTTTAACTCTCAGCTTACTCCAAAACTACTGAAAGATTCTTTGGTGCTAGGTGCAGAAGAAACAGAATTTTTAGAGGAAATATATGAAAAAATGAATATGACGGCTCGTTCCTACCATCGTCTGCTTAAGATTTCGCAGACAATTGCAGATCTGGAAGGTATAGAAACAGTTAAAATGAAGCATTTGAAAGAAGCACTGTTTTATCGCGGAATGGATACTTTGCTTTGTGGAGGGGGAGACGATGACAAGGAATGAGTTGTGGTTCTGGTTAACCAATGCAAAGGGGATAGGAAATAAAAAAATAGCACATCTGCTTCGCTTTTTTCATAAAATAGAAAATATTTATGCTGCATCAGAGATGGATATCAGCTTAGTGCCAGGAATTCACGCAAAAGATGCTAAGTCGCTTATAGCCGAGAAGGAAGCATATAAGAAAAAATATGAACGTCTGGAACGGCTGAAAATTCATCTGATTACCCAAGAAGATGTTCGATATCCGGAAAAGCTAAGAAATCTTTCAGATTCTCCTTATGTACTTTATTTACGAGGTCAGATGCCAGAAGAGGGAAAGAAGAGTATTGCTGTTATTGGGGCGAGAGACTGCTCAGTATATGGGAAAGAGATGGCACTTTGGTTTTCTAGAGAGCTTTCAGAATCTGGTATACAGATAATCAGTGGAATGGCTAGAGGAGTTGATGGATACGCGCATACAGGAGCACTGAAAGCTAAGGGAGATGAGGCAGCATCTACTTATGCGGTTCTTGGATCTGGAATTGACATCTGTTATCCTTCTGAACACTACTGGATGTATGAACAAATACAAAGAAATGGTGGAATTATCTCAGAATATGGAATGGGGGTGCCGGCTTTGCCAGGGCAGTTTCCAATGCGTAACCGGATTATTAGTGGTTTGGCAGATGGCATTCTGGTAATAGAAGCTAAGGAAAGAAGCGGTTCTCTAATAACTGCAGATTTAGGTTTGGAACAGGGAAGAGATATTTTTGCGGTGCCAGGAAGGGTTGGAGACACATTGAGTTTTGGCTGTAATAACCTTATAAAGATGGGCGCTTTCTTAGTGCAGTCACCAGCAGACATTTTAGAACATTATCATTTTGCCAGAGAGACAAAGACGAAAGATTCTAAAAAAAATAATTATATGCTTGAAACGAAAGAAAAAATAGTGTATGCTAATTTGAGTTATAATCCAAAGCATATTGATGAATTAATATTGGATACAAAATTGAGTTTGAGTGAGATAATGGAGAGTTTAGTTTCGTTGGAGCTTAAGGGTTATATTAAACAAACTATGAAAAATTTTTATATCGTATGTAGCGATTGAAATAAGGGAGTGGTAGAATGCCTAAGTATTTAGTGATTGTAGAATCACCTGCCAAGGCAAAAACTATAAAAAAGTTTTTAGGTGCTAACTATGAAGTAGTAGCATCCAATGGTCATGTACGAGATCTTCCCAAGAGTAAGTTAGGTTTCGATCCGGAAAATGATTTCGAGCCACATTATATCACCATCCGGGGGAAAGGTGAGCTGCTTGCAAAATTACGAAAAGAAGTCAAAAAGGCAGACAAAGTGTATCTTGCAACTGACCCTGATCGTGAAGGAGAAGCAATATCATGGCATTTATCACAAGCATTAAAGTTAGAGGAAAGTAAACATAATCGAATTACATTTAATGAGATAACCAAGAATGCTGTTAAATCATCAATTAAGCAGGCAAGAGATATTGACATGAATATGGTGGATTCTCAGCAGGCAAGAAGAATGATTGATCGTATGGTAGGTTATGGAATCAGTCCACTTCTTTGGGCAAAGGTAAAAAGAGGACTTAGTGCGGGGCGTGTTCAATCAGTAGCACTTCGCATTATTTGTGACCGTGAAGAAGAAATTAATGCTTTTGTTCCAGAAGAATACTGGACTTTGGAAAGTGATTTTAAAGTAAAGGGACAGAAAAAAC
>CALFNR010000112.1:0-2523 GCA_937903005.1 uncultured Lachnoclostridium sp.
CAAGTGTAGAACCAAGTGTTGCACCAAGTGTAGAACCAAGTATTGAGCCAAGTGTTGCACCAAGCGTAGAGCCAAGTAAAGAGCCAGTTGTATCAGAAGATCCAAGTGCTCCAGACGTAAAAGTTGCAACAACAATTGGAGGTGGTGTTTCACAGACTTATAACATTACTGCGAAAGAAGGAACTTCTGTTGACTTATCTAAATTAGTAATTCGTTATAACTACAAGAAAGATGGAAACAAAGAACAGAAATTCTGGTGTGATAGTGCAGGACTTCAACTAAGTGAAGCACCTTACTATTTAAGTATTAGTGAAGATGTAAATGCAACATTCGGTAACGGATATGTAGATATCGCATTTAACACAGATACTGTTATCAAAAATGGTAAATTAACATTAGGTGTACGTTTTAATCAAGCTGACTGGTCTGCATACAGCAATTTTGAAGCTGGAAGCTGCCAAGTTATCTATGATGGCGTTATTGTTAGTACTATTGAATAATAAATATTGATATTTTTGAAAAACTTGCTGTTGGGTAACATCTGGCAGCAAGTTTTTTTTGAGTGCATCAATCTAAAAAGTTGTACTTTTTTGAAAAATAGGGAAAATAAAATAACATAATATAATATGTTGTAGTATTATATCATAAATGTTATAATAGATGTAAATATGAAAAGGGAGGATGTGTGTATGAAACCGAGAAGAGGCATTAATATTACAGTCAAAATAATGGTCTTAGTTGTATTACCATTAACGCTTTTTGGACTAGTTTCAACCGGAATTTATTATAATAGACAAAAGGATATGGCATATGCCTTGATTTCACAAGAACTTAGGTCACTTGCTTATAATGTGTCGGATCAGTATGACCTCTTTGCAGAAGGAAATTACTCGTATGAAGCTGGGAGATTTCAAAAAGGTGAGAAAGAATTGACGGAAAATTACGAGTTAATAGACAAGATAAAAAGCCAGACAGATGTGAATGTAACTATATTCTGGAAAAATATTAGAGTATTGACAACTTTGCTTGATGATAACGAAAATCGAATTATTGGAACAAGTTTATCAGATAATATTGCAGAAAAAGTACTGCACGGAGAAGAGTACTTTAATTCAGATATGAAGATTGCTAATTCAAAATATTGTGGTTATTACATACCATTAAAACAGCAGAATGATGAAGTTGTTGGAATTGTATTTACTGGTAAGGTAAAAACAGAAGTAGACAACCAGGTAAACAAGAATGTAATGCAGCTAGCAGTTATTGTAGCCTGTATTCTGTTAGTGGCAATGCTGATTGCAATTGTATTTACAAGAAGACTGATGAATGGACTTTTGCAGGCAATTGAAGGCTTAGATGGTGTTGCAAATAATAAATTGACATTTATTATAAAAGAAAAGCTGCTAAAAAGGAATGATGAAATTGGAAAGATTTCAAAGTCTGTATATAAATTGATTGATTCCTTAAAAAGCATGATACTACATAATATGGATGTTTCAAAAAGGCTGAATGAGGGAACAGAAGTTTTTAATAACACATTGGCTCTTATGGGTGAAAACATGAAGGAGATAAACCTTACGGTAGAAGATGTAGCAAAAAGTGCGATAACCCAGGCAGATGAAACAGTGAGTGTGGATACTAAAGTAACAAGTATGAAAGGTGCTATAAAGAATACCATAGATAATACGCAAGGATTAAACAAGAACTGTATGAGAATGAAAGAGTACAGCGATACAGCCGAACGAACATTAACCGATTTAGAAGAAATTTCACTACAGACTAAGACATCGGTTGAAACGGTTCATAAGCAGACTAATACAACACATCAGTCAGTATTGGCAATTCAGGAAGTTACAGGATTAATAGCGAGTATTGCAGAACAGACCAATTTATTATCACTGAATGCATCCATCGAAGCCGCCCGTGCAGGAGATGAGGGAAGAGGATTTGCTGTAGTAGCGGATGAAATTCGAAATCTTTCTGAACAGTCTCGTCAATCAGTTGTTAGAATCGCAGATATTATCAATGACTTAATTCAAAATTCTAATACTAGCGTGGAAACAATGGAACAGGTTACAAAGAATGTGGATACACAAAATGATAGGCTGGCATTAACGAAAAAGATGTTCTTAAATTTGAATCAAGAAATTGTAGAAGTCGCAGAAGCGGCAGGGACGATTGATCAAAAGATGCTTACACTTAGTGACTTAGTAGAAGGAATAGCACAGTCTGTAGAAAATTTAGCAGAACTGGCAAAAGAAAATGCAGTACGAACCGAAGAAACAACTTCCTCTATCAACGAATTAAAAGAAAGTATTATTCAATGTAAAGAAGAAACTGTTTCGTTGGTTCAGTTGTCAGCAACTTTAAAGGAGCAGTCTCATCTATTTGAGATATAAAATAGGATATATAATAAATAGCAAAGTGCATTCTCCCTAGGAATTTAGGGAAGAATGCACTTTGTTTTGTGGCTCTATGTCAAGTGTTGGGGTATGATTCTTTGAATCAGGCTCTATCACTGGA
>CALFNR010000113.1:0-15791 GCA_937903005.1 uncultured Lachnoclostridium sp.
TCCAGTGATAGAGCCTGATTCAAAGAATCATACCCCAACACTTGACATAGAGCCATTATAATATAGAGATACCGATAAGGCAAATAGCAAAACTGCCAGTCTAGAATATCTACACATTCCAAACTGGCAGTTTTATTCACAAAAGCTATGATTCTATTTTACAACGATATTGATAATCTTACCTTTTACATAAATCTCTTTTACAATATTCTTGCCTTCAATTGCATTCTTAACACCAGGGATTTCTTTTGCTTTTGCAATGGCTGCATCACTTTCTTCGTCAACAGCGATTTCAACCTTGCCTTTTACTTTGCCATTTACCTGAACACCAATTTCAACAGTATCTTCTTTAATCGCTTCTTCGTCAAATACAGGCCATGACTCAAATGCGATTGTGTCTTCATGTCCTAAGAGGCTCCACATTTCTTCTCCAACGTGAGGTGTAATGCAGGATAACATCTTGATAAATCCTTCTGCATACTCTTTTGGACACTTGCCTGCTTTATAACAAGCATTTACAAAGATCATCAACTGACTGATTGCTGTATTGAACCCTAACTGCTCGAAGTCACTCGTAACTTTCTTAACAGTCTGATGGTATACTTTTGTTAAAGTGCCATCATTATCTTCTGTAATTTTTTCTGGGTCTGTAAAGAATGTCCATACACGGTTTAGGAACTTTCTAGCACCTTCAACACCTTGCTGGCTCCAAGGCTTAGAAACCTCTAATGGTCCCATGAACATTTCGTATAATCTTAGTGTATCTGCACCGAAATCTCTTACAATATCACTTGGGTTTACTACGAATTCAGGGAAACGTTTCCCCATCTTAATTCCGTTAGAACCAAGAATCATACCCTGGTGTACTAACTTCTTAAATGGCTCTTTTACTGGAGATAAGCCCTTATCGTATAAATAGCGGTTCCAGATTCTTGAGTACATTAAATGACCAACTGCATGTTCTGGTCCACCGATATATAAGTCAACTGGTAACCAGTGTTTTAATAATTCCTGATTTGCAAATTCTTTATCGTTGTCTGGGTCGATATAACGCATGTAGTACCAGCTAGAACCTGCACTACCTGGCATTGTGGAAGTTTCACGTTTTCCTTTGATGCCATTATGATCGTATTGTTTCCACTCGGTTGCATTTTCAAGAGGAGCTTGACCATTTTTACCTTTGTAATCTTCTAAGTCAGGTAAGATTAATGGTAATTCGTCATCGTCCAGTACGTGGATTTCGTCATTTTCTGTGTATACAACTGGCACTGGTTCACCCCAGTATCTTTGTCTTGCGAAGATCCATTCACGGAAATGGTAGTTTACTGTTTTCTTAGCAACGCCCATTTTCACTAATTTATCTGTAATGGCAACTTTGGCTTCTTCTACTGTCATGCCTGTGAACTCTTCAGAATTCATTAACTTACAGCCTTTTCCAAGGTATTCTGTCTTTTCAAATGCTTTTTCTGTTACATCTGCACCTTCGATTACCTGAATCATTGGAATGTTATGAACTTGCGCATATTCAAAGTCTCTCTGGTCATGTGTTGGAACTGCCATAACAGCACCTGTTCCGTAACTTGCTAATACGAAATCACCGATGAATAAAGGAACTTCTTTGCCATTGACAGGGTTGATTGCGTATACACCTTTTAAGATGCAGCCAGATTTTGTTTTGTTAAGCTGCGTACGATCCATATCATTTTTCTTTAATGTTTCGTCGATATAAGCCTGTACTTCTTCTTTGTTTTCAATTCTAGGCATTAATTCTTTTACTAAGTCTCCTTCTGGAGCAAGTACCATAAATGTAATACCATAGATTGTTTCGATACATGTTGTGAAGATAGAGAATTTTCCACCTCCAACGATGTCAAAGTCAACTTCTACACCTTCGGATTTTCCAATCCAATGTCTTTGCATTTCCTTAGTAGACTCTGGCCAGTCGATTTCGTCTAAGCCTTCTAATAATTTTTCTGCAAAAGCTGGCTGGTTGATAACCCATTGTTTCATGTTTTTACGGATAACCGGGAATCCACCACGTTCAGATTTTCCATCGATTACTTCATCGTTGGAAAGAACCGTTCCTAGTTCTTCACACCAGTTTACTGGCATGTCAACATATTTTGCATAACCATCTAAATATAATTGTTTGAAAATCCATTGGGTCCATTTATAGAAACTTGGGTCACTTGTAGCAATCATTTTAGACCAGTCATAGTCAAATCCAAGTTCTGTAAGCTGCTTGGAAAATGTTTTGATGTTTTCCTGTGTGAAACCATTTGGATGATTTCCTGTGTTAACAGCGTACTGTTCGGCTGGAAGACCGAAGGAATCGTATCCCATTGGGTGAAGTACGTTGTAGCCTTGCATACGTTTCATACGGGAAACGATATCTGTTGCGGTATATCCTTCTGGATGCCCTGCATGCAAACCTACACCTGATGGGTAAGGGAACATATCAAGTACATAGTATTTTGGCTTACTGAAATCCCATACGTCTGTTTTAAACGTTTCATGTTCTGCCCAATATTGTTGCCATTTCTTTTCAATGACTTTTGGATTGTATTTCTTTTCCATATTGTGATCCATTGTTTTCTCCATCCTTTTTTATTAATTACAACAAAGTGTGAGTTCTTCACACCCTCGTGTTTTCAGTCTACTTTAGGGAATGACTCGCAGAGGACTTTCCTATAAGTTAAAAAGCCTTCCATCTCATAATTACGTTCATATACATAATATAAGAGACGAAAGGCTAAACCTCACGCGGTACCACTCTCATTCAAGACGAATCCTGCACTTAATATTCTATAACGGGAATTCCCGCCAAAGCCTACTTAGGTTCAGCTTTAGTGTTCATAGACGAGTTCAAAGCTTCTCAGATTATCTTCCACCAACTGATAACTCTCTGTGACTGAGGTTGACTTTTACTACTTCTAATCATGACAGGTAAACTATAAAATTTCTCTGAATAATACAGTAACCTTTTATGAGCAATCTGTCAAGTAGAAAATCGCTTCGTTCCTATCAAATCTAAACTTACTTTTTCGGAACAACAGTACGTGGTTCACTCCACTCTGAATAAACTCTCCTTGGTTCGCCGCCTGTCATAACAACCTTATACGTTCGAATTCTTATATAGTTTCTAACTCTGGCTTTCACTCTTTTAATAGACTTGCTCGTTATGTTATGATTCCTTACTGATACTAAAACTCCATCCGTAAAGTCCTTATTGGTTGCAAACTCAATCTGATAACCTGTTGTTTCGTTTTCCTGTTTCTTCCAGTTCGCAATACAGCCTTTCGCACCTGGCACAACCTTAGTAATACTCGTTGCCTTTGGACGAATCACAAAGGATTTTGTTACCGTTCCTTTGTAGTTTCCTGAAAAAGTAATAACAACGCTATATCTTCCAGCTTTCTTACGTCCAGATTCATACCTTATCGTATAATCTATACCTTGTGACAAGGACTTTCCTGTTCTGTTTTTTACGATCACCTTTGGCGTTTTCACCATTCCATTATAAACGAATGCGTATGTAGCGAGAGAAACATTGCTAATTCTCGGAATTATTGCAGTTCTTTCCTTTTTGCATCCTGTACATGCATTTACAATTTTTCCATCTCTTTTCATGGTCGCAGGTGTAACTTTTTTCTTATACTTGTGGATATGCACAACTGGTGATGGCTGAACGCTTGGAGCTGGTTCTGGACTGCTCACTGTTGGCTCTGGGCTTACATTTGATGTAGCCTTTAATACTTCTGTTATCTCTTCACCAGCAACCTGATATTTCACATATCCGTCCTCTGTCTGGGTAGGTTCTTTTTTATCCAGTATAATGCGGATTCTTCCTTCCCCAAATGGGTTCGCATATTCACTGTCCGATTTAATCGTTCCACCTAATGTCTGTGTGATATACTCAATCAATACTTGATTATCCACTTTTACTTCATCCTGTAAAAGCTTGCTGCCAGCAAACATAGAATAGCCGTCTCCAGAATTCTTTAACATATAATTATGGGAGGCTAATGTATAGGTTTTCTTAAGGTCCAGTGGTTCTCCCCCGACCTTCACATTTCCAACACGATAAGCTCCATTTACAGAAACAAACATAGACTTGTCATCCAGTTTTACGGAAGACGGAATGGTACTATCTATGTCAAAGGTAATGCCAGAAACCTGAAGAAATCCCCCATTTTCGCTTACTCCTACTGCTCTTGCACCAAACTCCAGCGCATCTAAAATCTGCTGTCCTGTCACTTCAATGGCACAGGCTGAATTGCCAAATGGATGCACACTGATAATGTCTGAGTATGTAACATCTCCCTGTTTGATGTCAGCACGGATACCTCCACCATTTACAAATGCGATATCTGTTCCTAGCAGTTTACGGTAGGCATCTGCACAAAGATCCCCTAAATTGGTCTCACAAGAACGTACCATTCGTTTTCCTGTATCTGGATTATTTACTGTCAACGTAATGTCCGTATGGGCTATTTTGCTATTAGCAAGTGCATTAAATTTGTCCGTAATCGAATTAACATATGTTAATGTGTATGAATCCTGCATACTAATCTGATCAATCAGACTGCTTGACATACTGCCATCTGGGCGAATCCGAAGCATCCCCAGATTCTTAAGAGCTGTTCCAGTTGAACTGATGATAACTTGCTTTCCACTCTTGTCTTTACAGAATTCACTGGCAATTGTGCTATGGGAATGTCCGTCTAATAGAACATCAATCCCGCTTGTATTGGCAATCACTTCCTTCGATGTCCAAGGTGTGCTTGTGCTATCCGTTCCTAAATGAGACATTGCAACAATATAGTCTGCACCTTCTGCTTTTGCTGCATCTATTGTTTCCTGTACTCTTTTGTATAAATCTGCCCCTTTATTTCCTTCAGAAAAATCATAAATGAATGTTCCATTTTCATCCTGAAAATAGGCTGGTGTGCTTTTTGTGAAAGTCTCAGGTGTAGATACGCCAATATATGCGACCTTTTTATCACCGTAATTCACTATTTTGTAAGGGTCAAATACGGTTTTTCCTGTTCTCTTATCGACAAAATTACAGCTGATGTATTCATATCCACCATTTGCTTTTGCATCTTTAGCAAGCTGTAAAAATGTTTCCATCTGGAAATCAAACTCATGGTTTCCTGGAATTGCAATGGTATATCCTGTTTCGCTCATTATGTCCTTGATATAAGAGCCTTTTGATACAGTGCCGATTATACCACCCTGAATCGCATCTCCATTGTCCACTAACTGTACTTGATAACCTAATGATTCCAACTGCTTTTTATATTGCGCCACAGAAGCATAGCCAAGACATTCCTCTGCCTTCTGGTAGGCATTATGAACATCATTTGTGTACAATACAATAATATCGTCAGCTTCTTTCTTAGTCAGTTCATAAGCAGTAAGTGTTCCACTCACTTCATAGGCAACTAGAAGTATTGGCTTACCATCCACGTTTGCCACACAAAGTCCTTCTGGCGATACATCTCCTGCAATTGCAGAAGAATAATCACGGGTACAAATATAGTTTACATTCATACTGTATTCTGGTTTGGTAATATCATATGCCATAATACCGCCGGTTCCTTCTAATGCGACCATAGCATACATTCTTCCATCAATTTCTGTTACAGTTACATTCTCTGGGGCAGGACCGCTTTTTGCACTGGCACTCTCTTGGGTAACATCATTTTTCGAGCAGTTAAAATGCTGCGGATTGGCTTTGGCTGTAATGGATTCAAAATCCGCTCCGCTGTCATAGACTTCTTTTAACCCATTGGATGTCACTTCAAAAATAGTAAAGCTACGGCCACCTGACAGTGCAGTTTTACCACTTGGGATTCCCAGTACTTTGGAAGAATCCATTGCAATCACATCTGTACTGCTCTTTTCATTAGTAGTCACTACAGTAGTAGTCATTGCATTGGAATACGCTCCGTAACTTCTGTCATCTCCTTGGTTGGCAGTTACAAGATATGTCTTTCCATTGGTTTTATAAGAAGCAATTCCATCTGGCATTCTGGCACCAAGCAGGTCTTTATAACAAGCTGGCTTATAGACACCATCTTTTATAAGGTCCACAGGCACATTGGCATAATCCTCAAATCCAACGGAATCAATGCGTGTAAATTTCTTTGCTGCCAAATCCAGTGTAGCAACTGCATTGGCCTCCTGTAACGTTACAAAGGCTTTTGTTCCATCAGGTGAAACGGTTATGTACTCTGGTTCTAAGTCTTTGGCTGGTTCGATTGGCACTCCATCTACTGCTCCTAGCAAGACATTCTTACTGATAAGCTCATCTGCTGTAAAACTTTCGAATCCAGCATGTATGTATTCATTTTTCTCGATATTAACAATGGTTACCGTTCCTTCTGGATCTGTTGCGTCTTCTCCGTATCCATCCATTGGTTTCCCTTCATCTGCACAAAGCAGTGTCTGGTTATCTGCAAATGTAACCATATCTGGCTGTATTCCTGCTTCATACATCACAGGATTACTAAGACTTCCGTCTGCTCCACAGTTGTACAGCACAATAATTCCATTTTTGTCATACTCTTTGTGCTGAATAGCTACTGCAAGATGTTCCCCGTCAGGAGAAACCGAAACACTGGTCATATCACCATATAATAACGTGCTGCTTTCCCCTTGCCAAGCTTCTATATCACTTTTCACATCATAAACAACACCTGAAAATTTAGATATGCCATCAGTTCCACTCGGTGATGTTACGGAAATCACTTCGATTTTCTGCTTTTTGCCGCTTACGGCATAGGCATGTCCATTCTTCTGATTATATGTAACAATTTCAAGGCTTCCGCCTGTAGCATCTACGGAATCGGCACTAAATCCTCCGTAGCTTTTCATTTCCAAAGTGGTAGAACCATTCTGAAATCCTGTTTTAGACTGTTTTACGCTTTCAGCCTGTATATACTGTAAATTTTGGGGTATAACAGGCATTATCATGGTAAGTGAAAGTCCAAATGCTAACATATTTTTTACTAGTTTTTTCATATTAACCTCCTTTTTGTACTGTCATTCTTTTTATAACACAAATAGCAAGAGGTTAGCAACTGTATTAATTGCAAATTTAGTTAGATTATGTCTTATAAGGCAACAGTACTATAAATCACATATAGGACTTGGAAGTGCTTAGCCGTCTTGGTTCACTAAGCACTTCCCACGTAGTTTCGCCTGCATGACACAGTTCATTTCCCAGCAATTCTATTTTTTATTTTCTGAAATACTGTTCTTTAAAAGCTACTCTTCGTGTAAACGTTCTGCAACATTTTTTCTATTCATATTCCTTTCGCATAATATAACAGTACCTTCACCAATTATAAGAATAACAAGTAGTATATATGCGAATACAATCAAATTTTCATTATAAGTGAGGAATTGCATTCCTCGACTGATTCGTTCTAACAATACCCTTGATAAAAATACTGATAGCAACATAGATAATGCAAAAGAAGAAATACAATAATAAAACATTTCATAGAAAAGCATCCTTCTTTGCTGTTTACTTGTCATTCCAATACTCCTCATGGTTGCAAATTCCCCTTTTCTCACAAAAATACTTGTTACAAATACATTTATCAAATTTAGGAATGCGATTAATGAAAGAATTATACAGAGTAACGTACATATTATCATCACAGTATTTTTTAGTGAATTGAACTCTACTTCTAATGTATCTTTGGATCTGTAATCAGTATCTGGATAAGAATCGATACAGTTTTTCATTATCTGTTCTGCATTACCTTCACTCCCTTTTTTGGCATCAAATGTATATGCCATAATCTTCGGTTCATCCATTAATTCTAGATACAAATTTGTTGATCCATAAAACTCATATGTGGTACCGTCACCAAAGTTTTCGGTATCCATTACACCTTCTCCTAAAATTATGTGACCGATAATTTGACATTCCTTTTCTTTTCCCCCCTGCATTTGAAATGTTACCTTATCTCCAATATTGTATTTGGATGTTCCTTGCATCACACTACCATCATTATTAAGCCAAACTCCCTCTAGTATTCCATTTTCATAAAAAAATTTCTTTAAATCTACCTCTTTCTCAACGAACATATTACTTCTAAGATTAAATTTGCTTACTCCGTAAAAATTAATCCAATAATCATCGCGTGATTCTTCTTCATCTATGGATAAATGGTAATCATTGCAACTTCCGTAGATAATACCGCCGTCATTTATAAGACCACTATTTTCAATCTCATTTATTACATCTTGAGACAAACAAGCAATCTCACCATCATCCATCTGGTATTCACTTTTAAAATAATTACTCGTTGCAACTTGATAATCAGAATAGATCATTTTGGATAAATATTTATTCATATCAAAACTGCCTAATATGGAAAAAGAAATACTTACTAATAGAATAGGCAGAGATATACTTATTATAAGAGATAATGTATTCTTTTTATTTCGTGTAATATTATAGTACGCAAATTTATGTAGTTTACCACCATCTGAAGTTTTACGATTTCCTCCATGTAATTTCAATTCAAGCTTTGTTGATTCTATAGCAGATAGTTCACCGATTGTTCTAATAGGTCCAAGAATACTGATTATTGTAGTAAATATGATAAACACTACAGATAGTGCAAGAATACAAAGAACTTCTTTGTTCCCTATAGACATGCCACTAACACTCTTCACAAAATTTGTCTGTTTCAGAATTTCAGGAAGTAAGCCCTTCCCCATCATTACACCAATTACCACACCAATTGGAACTGCTATTAACAACAAATAATAAGCCTGCCACCTAACAAATTTCCCAAGCTGTCTTCTTGTCATACCAAGAGTTTTCAATTGACCATACTGTTTTGCATCTCTCAATGTTGCAATATGAAAAATGTTATTAATAATTAAATAGCCAACCAAAATGATTAATAGAATTGACAATACTATCGCAAACATACTACTTAAATCCATAGTTGAATCTTTATTCAGATATGCTGGATTTAGTGAATAATGAACTTTTTCTGAATCTAAACCTGCCTCCTGCAAAATGTTAACAGCTTGTCTCTCAACATTTTTACTGTCTCTTAACAAAATATCAATATTTTCCTGACCATATATTGTATTTTGGATAAACATTGATTCCCATTTATCTATATAATCCTTAGAAGTCACTACCTGACCAGTTCTTATTTCAGTTGCATTATTCATTGGAAACCATCCAGACAAACAAAACGTTTCCTGTACGTGTTTTTTACCTACTCTCAAGTCCAAAGTGACGGCCTCTCCAATTTTCTTTTCAATATTCAGAGACTTAATGGTTTCTTCATCTATCACAATCTCGTTTATATCTTGTGGCATATGTCCTGCTTCCAATTCTTGAAAACAATGTTTTGAATAACTATTATCTTCATAGGATAGCTCCACATTATAACTTAATTGCTTATTTACCACATCTGCCAAGTATTTTCTATAACCTGCCGACTTAACTAATGCATTCTCTTTTATTCTATCTAATGCATCTATCGTTTTCTTGTCACAGTCTTTTAATACAACTTGACTACTTGTGCCCGATGTTTTTATTCTACTGTATTCAGCCGCCTTATTGATTCCAATTATCGTAGTAAACAGTGTAGAAAATAAAATTGAAGTAAGCAACATCGCAATCAAAGCACAGATACCCTTTGCTTTATCTTTCTGTATTGTTTTTCTGGCAAATCTTCTAATCATACTATCGCTCTCCCATCTACGATACGAATAATTCTATCCATTTGTCCTGCAATGTCCTGATCATGAGTTACAATAAGTATTGTTTGATTAAACAAAGCATTCATCTTCTTTAACATTCCAATCACTTCAGCCCCCATTGCTGCATCTAGATTTCCAGTTGGTTCATCTGCTAATATTATTTCAGGTTTATTTGCAAGTGCTCTTGCTATTGCTACTCTTTGCTGTTGTCCTCCCGAAAGACTTGCTGGAAGTGAAGACTTTTTTGATGTAAGTTCTAATGTTTCTAATATCGCATTTATGTATTCTTCATCTGCTTTTTTTCCATCAAGTTGCACAGGAAATATGATATTTTCATAAACATTAAGAACAGGTATTAAATTGTAATTTTGAAATATAAATCCAATCTTTTTACGCCTCATCTTTGTTAATTCTTCATCTTTCAGTTGTGTTATTTTCTCATCCCCTATATAAATTTCTCCAGCAGTAGGGCTATCTAATCCGCCGAGCATATTGAGTAATGTAGATTTTCCACTACCAGACTTTCCTATTATAGCTATAATTTCTCCCTTATTTATCTCAATATTTATGTTATCTAAGGCTCTCACTTGATTTTCTTCTGTTCCATAAAATTTACATAACTTTTTCGTTCTAATAACAATATTATCTTTCATAATAACACCTCATAATTTTATAATAGCATCTTTGGTTACTTTATATGTAGTATCCACAATACTAGAAAAACTACTACTATGGGATACAATTATAACTATTCGATTACTTATATTTTTTATTGTATTTACAATAACTTGTTCTGTCTTCTCATCTAATGCAGACGTAGGTTCATCAAAAATAAAAACATCCGATTTCTTAAGTAGTGCTCTTGCAATAGCCAACCTCTGTCTTTGACCACCTGATAATGTCATTGCATCATCACCAATCACTGTATTAAGTCCATCTGGCATCTCTTTAATGTCATCATACATTTCAACTTTTTTAAGTATATTCCATACCTGTTCCTCATTACAATTATCTTTATCTCCCAGCAAATTATTATATATTGAATCATGAAAGAAAAATGTTTTTTGAGAAACTATTGAAATACAAGACCGTAATTCATCCGAATTTAACTCTTCCAAATTACAACCATTAATTAGTATCTTACCCGAATCTACTTTCCAAAATCCTAAGATAAGATTAATTATAGTAGATTTCCCGATTCCACTTTTTCCACAGACCAGATACTTTTTCCCTTTATAAAAATTAAGATTAACATTATTTAAAATTAACTTATTTTCTTTGTATCCAAAACACACATCTTCTATCTTTATTTCACAAATTTGTTCATTCTGTAGTCTCTTTCCAAGATTTTCGTCGTGTCCCCAAAGAGCACTTATCCTACTTAATGAAGGTTTTATCAAATTAAAACTTACTCGTAGCATAATTACTCTTTCTAATGGCGTAGCAAATCTAGAACAATATTGAATAAATACAATTAAAATACCTATTGAAATCTTTCCTGAAAAAACTTCATATCCACCATATCCGGTGACTAAAATTAATCCAATCGTAGTTGATAGTTCCAAAGATTGATTGGATAATTCATTCATAATCATCAGTTTTTTAAAGCTTGATCTAAGTTTATCTAATGACTTCTTATATTTTAACAAAAAGCTTTTCTTAATGCCAAATAATATCATCGCAGAAGCATTTGATACAAACTCTTCTGTTAGGGAATTATTATTTCCATAGTCTAATCTATTATCTTCTGCTTTATTTTTTAGCTTCTTACCATAGTAATTTTGTAACAAAACAACAAAGGGAATCATTACAATTACCATCACTGCCATTTTCCAGTTTAAATAAATAAGTACTACAATAACAGCCAACGCCTGGATAAATGATGCCATTACTTGATAAGTCCTGTAAACAAACTCTGCTACCTTCCCTGTATCATCTTCAACAATGGTATATAAATTACCGCTTTTTTCTTCGCTAAAATAGGAACCTCCACATAAAAACATTCTCTCTATCGTTTTTATCTTTAACGTCTGTGTAAGATCAAACTCATTAATTGAAAAATAAAGCTCTAATAAACTCTGAAATAAGATATTTAGTATTGACACAATGAAGTAAACAGCCATATATCGTATGAGTTCCTTCATGTTCTTTGAACTTGTAATTGTATCAATTAAATTCACAGTTATCAACGGAAGGACTATAGCCAAAACTGTTGAAGAAAATAATAAACAACTTAAATTATATATTTTTTTTCGTTCCAACGCTAATATTGATTTATATTTTTTTAGTTCTTCTTTCATTTTCTTGAAACCTCTACCAACCTACTCAAATTATTTATCGCTTGAAAATACTTCATATATACAGTGGTATTACCTAAAATATTGCACTTAAACACTCTTTCAAGCTCCATCACAATTTTATAAAAATCTTCAATGGAACTAAGAGAATAATTTAAATCCGTATCATTTTCTAAAACCATATTTATTTTTTCTTCTTGTAATAATTTAGTTATTGTATTTGCTACAACAGCTTCTATTTCTTTATTCTTACAACTCATATCAATCCCATATAACTGTTCTTTGCTATTTTTTGAATTCGATTTCAAATAACGGATTAAATCCTCTTGACTTTTCATTGTACCACTATTACTTATATAATCAGCCAACAGTCCAGTAATAATAGCCGTCGCTCTACTATTTCCTTTAAAAAAAGTTTTTAGCTTATTTGGATAACCAAGTAATTCTGGTGCTCCACTAGCAACAATATTAATACCATCTTTATTACAATACTGATAATTAGTTTCAAACACCTCTTGTGAACTTCCCACACCAATTACATTTGTCATTTCAGCTGGTATGCTTACTCTTCGAGTATTAGACTTAGATGCTATACAAGTTATACCCTTCCTTTTGAGTTTCTCCAATATAGGTTTCAACATTTTTCTTAACTCATCAATATCACTGCTTATACTCATATTTACAACTTGTACATCAAGCTCATTTACTAACTTAAGTGCCTCTATTAACCATTCTATACTTCCCCTTCCATCGTCTAGTAATATCTTAACAGGCACTATTATTGCATCAGGTGCAATTTCCTTAATTTTTACAGCACAAGCAGTTCCATGACCATTTAAATCTTCAAATATTTTTCCCTTCTTCTCTGGATTCTTCTCTTCAGTACACAATGAATAGCCTTCTGTTATATTTTCATTAAATAACTCAAAATAGGTTTTCGTATCTAAACCACTATCCAATACTGCTACCTTCACTCTTTTGCTCATATCTATATATAAATATCAGAGAAATTATCATTTACGAGTTATATATTAATATGTATGAATTACCACTTAGTTGTAAATGAAGATGTTAATTTACTCTTTTCACAACATCCTTTTGCTGCTGTATCACCTGAATAGTAATATTTAATACAGTCATGATGACATTCGTAAGCATTTTCTGCCATTACGTTATTATCTAAATTTACTTTATTTTTGATTTTTTTTACCTTCATTGTGAATTCCTCCTTAGAATCACATTTCTTTATGAATTTCTCTGATATTTATATCCTCCTTTAACACTATCTAATTTTTTTACGTTACATTCATAAATTCCATTGTAACTCTGCTCTCAACACAAGTAATAGCACTTGCACGAAAGTAATCTCCAGTTATCTTTCTATTTACTAGTTTACAACGCGAACTTTCACAGTACTCATAATAACCACAATTTGAACAACTTGTAGTGACTTTTTTATTAAGCTCTTGTATTAACTGAATTCTATCACTGTCCAAACCTTTGCTTGTATTTCCAATCAGCCATTCTTGTTCTCCTACTACCATTGAGCAAGGATAAATATCTCCATTCGGCAATATATGAAAATTCGTAACTCCTCCAGTACAATCTCCTTTTTTTGCAATTAAAGATTTACTTACCCATCCTACAAATACATCATCTCGTTCTTTTTCGTTTAAATATCTTTTTATCTTTCCAAATTGCTCAAAAACAATTTCTTCATCGACGTTTTCCCACCTCTGATCAAAAATATCCAAAGCTGGAATTATCTCCTTAAAACCTTTTTCAATTAAAAATATTACAATTTCATACATATTATGTACAGTCTCTGGTGTTATGGTAGCTCTAACTCTTATAACTGATTGTAAGTTTAAATATTTTGCAAATTCTATTACATTATCAAATGAGCCTTTACCGTTTGAATATACTCTATACTTATCATGATTTTGCCTATTTCCATCAATACTAACTGATATATTATCTATTTTCTTTAGTACCTCTCTGTGCCTAAAAGAGGAAAGAGTACCATTCGTAGTTAAACTATATGTAATCTTATCGCGAGCAACTATTTTTTCTAAATAATGCATGATAGCCTCAATTGCATCACAATTCATAAGAGGTTCTCCTCCATGAAAGTTAATTGCAAGCTCGTCATTGGGATTGAACTGTGGAAGCTTTGTAATCAAATTTATCCCCTGTTGAATTACATCACTTGACATATATTCTTTTCTAATGTTATTAGAGGCCCTATTATAACAATACGCACACTTTAAATTACAATCTAATGTTGTCCAAAATGTTATATTCATCACTGTTCTCCCCATAAAGAAAATTTTAAATCTCTTTTTTTCTTTTCGCAATCAATCCAATAACCTTTATCATTCATTAAGGCCTGTTCATTCATAAATGGGCAATGCCAACAAAAATATCTAACATCACATTCTCTGCATTTTTCCTTATTCGCTGGCAACGTCTTCTCAAAATCCTTATACGCTTGTGTTTCTTTAAATTTTTCCAGTTTAATGAATTGATTCAAATTTCCTATATCGTCTATTTTTCCTAAACTTTTACCTTCATATTCAAATGGCGCACATAAAAAAATATCTCCTTCAAAACCTATAGTAAAAGATCCAAATTCTGCTCCGCAAACTCCAAATTCTTCTATTGGCTGATTATTTTTTTTCTTAAGTAAAACATCCTCTGGAATATAATTATCCTGAGTAACCTCTGGCTTGCTTGAAACAAATAGTTCTTTATGTTTTTTTCCTCTACCCACTGGGGCAAACACTCTTACACATGCCTTAACTTTTAACTCATCGCACAAATCATAAAATTCCTGTTCATACTTTTTATTCTCATTAGTCAACACCATAGATAAAGATATCTTGTCCACTCCTGCATTTTTTAATAAATGAACACTTTTTATAACTTTATTGAATACCCCCTCGCCACGTATCATGCTACATGTTTCTTCATCAACACCATCTACACTAATAGATACATTCCCATAAATTTGTGCAATTCTATCTACATTTTTCTCTGTAATAAATGTTCCATTTGTCATTAATACTAACAAGCCATTATAACGTTCTTTTATGTACTCAGATAATTCAAAGAAAAATGGCAAAATCATTGGTTCGCCGCCTGAAATTGTCAAAGAATTCGGTGATAATTCAATAATTTGATCAGCTACTTTTAACATATAATCATAATCATACGCTTTAGCCTTTGGTTTTTCTGCACTCGCTATACAATGAATACAACTTAAATTACATTCATTTGTAAGTTCCCATTGTATATCTACATCTTTTATGTACTCTTTGTCTTCTATGTCTACAAGTATTTTTTTTGCCTGAAGAATTTCATATAATTTCAAAAAATAAACTTTGTCCTCTTCACTCTCAAATATATCAACAAATTCTTCTTCCGAGCATTCATTCTTCAATAGTTCTTTCAAAATTTGATAGCATTCTTTACTTATTTTTACAAACGTACCTTGATACTTATTTCCAATAATATTGTTCTTTTCACTTTCCAGCAACATGAAATGCTTAGTAAATTTATGCATATATTTTCTCCTTATACCTATTACTCAGAATAACATGAGCTTATTTTCTATTCTTACCATATTAAACCATTTTTTTGCAAATGTCAAACTATATTTTTGCAAATTTCAGTATATAAATGTAACCTGGTGAATTGTAAAACGAGATTCCCATTTGTAATTCAAGAATCCCATTTCCACCC
>CALFNR010000114.1:0-15934 GCA_937903005.1 uncultured Lachnoclostridium sp.
TTTGCACAACGCTAAAGCTCCTTCAACCACCCGCATAGCAGGTGGTTTATTTGTTCATCAAAGTTCCGTTTCTCTGTTGAGAAACTCCACAATGCTGAACAGGGCCTTGCCCTAACAACCAAAAAAAGCGTGAGCATACGGTCATCTCACGCTTCCTATCCAAAATTCCCCACAGAATATTGAATAAAAGTCCTTTTTTCTTACTTTGTGTATTGTTTTCCTTTGAAAATATTATAAAACTTCCTAATTTTGTGTATTTGCTTACCCCAATAAACTTAACACATTTTTATATCCTTTTTAAAAGATATTCGCCACGAACACTTCCTTTCCGACAAGATTTGTCTTTTTATTTGTATTATACAATCTAAGGTACAACAAATGTATTACAAAAGAACCATCTTTTTGTCTCAAAATGTCTTCTTCTCCATTTTATTTTCCAATAAGCTCGCTGTAGTCATTTCTGCCCAGCTATAATTCACCATATATTCACCCATATAGGAATTTATAGCAACAGCATCTCCTTCCAGGAATTTGTAATAATCACACTCCACTTTAGAAATATCTACTGCAAGATAATTCCACCTTTTCACAAGTACATCTTCTATATTAACTTGTCGAAGTGATCGAACCAAGGAATGTATAATCGTCTGTGTTGCACTCTTTATCTTTTTTCGGTCATTTGCATCTTCCCAAAGGATTCCTGCAATTTCTGCAGTACTAGAACCAGCACCACGTCTATCTATTAAGTATGCAAATAGTTCTTTTGCCTTGCTTCTTTCAAATTGTACTGGCTGATTTTTAACAAACACATCAAAATTGCCAAAGGTATGAACAGACACCCTTTTTCCTCTATCTGTCTGCGCTGGTTTTGCAGGTCTTCGCCATTCTACCTCCATGCTGTCTAATGCTTCCACAATAAGTTCTTCCGTTGCTGGTTTTAATATGTACCCTTTTGCATGCAGCTGAAATGCTTCACATGCATACTGATTATGAGCTGACACAAATAAAATACGCACTGACGGACAAATTTCTTTTAACTGTTTCGCTAATTCAATTCCACCAATTCCTCTCATCTCAACATCTAAAAATGCATAATCTAATTTCTCATATCTCCCAATGATATCTCGGCTGCGCTCCAGCGCTTCTGCACTGTTATGAAACCCTTGAATAATAGAATTATCGAATACTTTTTCTAAAACGCGGATTAAGCTTCTCAATGCAAGCTGTTCATCGTCGACTGCAATAATATTCATTTTTATCTCTCCCTTGGGATATAAATCGATACTTCTGTACCAATTCCTTCCTCGCTTTTTATCTTCAATATTCCCTTACATTGCACCTTAATTCTCTTTCGAACATTTTCGATTCCAAGATGGTTCCCCCTCGTCTTGTCATGATAAATAACATTTCCCTTTTTGTCGTATTTCATCCCTATGCCGTCATCTTTAACTACAATCACAACATATCCATCCTCTTCATATGTCTTTATCCATGCAGTTCCACCCTCTTCCTTTTTGCTAATACCATAGCGTACCGCATTTTCCACAATTGGCTGAATACATAGCGCTGGAACCTTAAAATCCATCACTGCCAAATCATATTCTACTTTTAGATAACTTCCAAACCTTAATGATTCAATTTTAAATAATTGGATACATGTTGAAGTTCCTTCTCAAAGGGAATCAGTTCTGTGGTGGACAAAGAATCCATATTGCCTCTTAGAAACTGTGCAAACCAAGATATCGCCTGGTGTGCTTTATGTGGTGCAGTCAAACATAATTCCTGAATACCAGTTAATGTATTGTACAGAAAATGAGGCTGTATCTGACTGAGCATAACGGTTATCCTGCTTTGCATAAGTTCTTTCTCTAATTCTTCTGCCCGTTTTCCCCGTTCATAATTTTTCTTCACATATACTAGCAGCGTTTTCGTCTGACCAATCGTAAAAATAAAGAGACCAAATTCCAAAACTACAATCATATACGATTTGGTGAATAAATAATGAATTACCTCAATAATAGCCGTTACTGTAAGAATGAGACAGGACCATAATAAATCTTTTATTCTTTTATCAGAATGTTTTCTATAATCCATCAAAAGAAAAATTATCATGAAAGTGAGCATGAATATGAAAACAGGGAGACAGTATAATATCATTTCGGCTCCGTCTGCTATTCCATGTGCCTGCAGTAGTAGATACAAAACTCCGATACTAGACCAAATCATGATAAAACAGTCTGCTATCACTCTGAATTTATGACTAACTAGATATCCTTTCAGATTGTACAATAGGAAATCACATATTAGTAGTTGCAACAGATAATCTAAAACCATAATAAAGATGCTGTTTTCCAATAAAAGTGTTATGTAATGGTAATCAATCATTGTACACGCACCACCAGCTATCATAAGCAGTCCACATGAAAAACTTCCCTCTGGCAAAGGCATTTTCATAAATTTAAACGCCTGTAATGCTGCTAAAAACAGCATTCCTAAAACCATAATCGAAAACGATATGCATAATTTTAATAATATCTTTCTAACTTGTTCTGACAATAATATGTAACGTTCTCCCACACAAATATTAGACAATAAATGTTTATAAACAAATGCATCATTATCTTGATAGACCAGCTGAATTCGAATTTCTACCTGATCATGTACTTCGATTCCCTTTGATTGAAAAAATGCCCATTCAATCCCAGCCGACTTTACAATACCTGGCTTACTATTATCACCGCCGTAATCAAATATCCGATACCCATTTTGAAAAATTTGCATTTTCATACTGCTAACAAGCATAAATAATTTCTTATCTCTTGGAATCTGCTGATCAAAGTGTCCTTTTAAGATAATCTGTGACATTTGCTCTGCATTTGGATAACTTTTCTCTGTCAGCTCATACGGGGTTGATGTCTCTGTTTCCTGATAAGTTCCGACAAAATGACAGTATACCATCTTTTCCTTATTATTTGGAAATTTCCAGCCTACTCGTTCGATGTAAAACAAAAAAATAAGAATGATTAGCATAAAAACTACTCTGAATACACGTCTTACACAATGATTCCATTCTCGTTTCATCTTCTACAGTACTCCTTACCGCATTCTCTTTCCTCTGATAAAATTATTTTACCTTAACAATTGCCGCTATGCAAGAGAGATAGTATCTGAGAATTTTCCTTTTACAGCAAAAAAGGTATAGCGCCATACATTTCATGTGCTATACCCTTTTATGTAATTTAATTCATGTCGTTCCAATTATTTATTGCTGCTTACTAAAACGCCATCGTAATATACATCATAACCATTTTCCACAAAATCACTGTATGCACTCCAGTCTTCCTGAGTCAAACGTGCACCAATGGATAAACTTCCTTCCCCTGCTGTCAAAATCTCATCTGTGTCAAATGTAATTTCTACGTAGCCATCATGGAAAGTTCCTTTTATACAAGGTGCGAGATTTACGTAATAAGGTGCTTTGGATAACTGTAAACCGGCATTGTCACACCAGAAAATCTGATTCTTGTTTCCGCTCTTTGTGTAATTGTAACGGATTGTTAATTTGGAAAGTTCAACTGGCTTAGAACCAGATGCACTAATTGTATAATTCTGATTAATGCCACCTGCAAACTGAGATTTTATAGTTACAACTGGTTTCACATCTGTTGTCGGATTACTGCTTGGTTCTACACTTGGCTTAACACTTGGTGCCACACTCGGTTTAACACTTGGTTCTACACTTGGCTCTACACTTGGCTCAGCACTTGGTACCACACTTGGCTCTACACTTGGCTCTACACTTGGCTCTACACTTGGTTCTACACTTGGTTCTACACTTGGTTCTGTGCTTGGAGTCACCTCAATACCGGAATCCACATAAGCCTGTAATACTTGTGTATAAGCTTTTTTAGGTGTTGTTAAGCTAGAGAAAAGTAATGGATTCTGGCTAGCACGCCATGAAACACTGTCATATAATCCCCAATAAGTAATATTGGTAATATTTGCTCCCTTTTTCTTCATAGAAAGGATTGCTGACATTAAGTCATAGTAGTATTGAGCCTGAACATCTGTTGAAGAACAAGTAACATCAAGTTCTGTAATTTGAATTTCAAAACCTTCATTGGCAAATTTCTGCATTGTACTCTTATATAATGAAACACTTGGGTAATTGGTTGCTAAGTGGGACTGCATACCAACACCATTGCAAATCATGCCATCTGCGTTTAACCAGTTAATTAAAGCTACAATTTTATCTGCTTCAATATAGGTATTGTAATCATTATAGAATAAAGAAACGGAATCTGTTAATTTGTACTCTTCCAAACATTCATGAGCAAACTGGAATGCTTTCTTGATAAATTCTGGTTTTGTACCTAAATTTTCTGTACTTCCGTAGATAGACTGCCATCCTGAGTTGGATGCATGGAAATATTCATTTGCAACATCCCAGGCATATACGACACTGCCATACTCGCTGTCATATACATGATGCATAATTGTTTTGATATACATTTCCATTCTGGCATCCATCTGTGTTTTGCTTACAAAGCTTCCACTATTCTGAAATCCTGTTTTAAAGAATCGTTCTGGCGTCTGGCTATGCCATACTAATGTATGAGCACGTAATTTTAATCCATTCTGATAACAGATTTTCATTACATTATCCATAGTACCAAAGTTTAATTTTGGAACTACGCTTTCTGTATAATTGCTTGGAATGTAATATCCTGCTGCTTTTGCTTGTGCTACAGTCATTGTGTCATAAGAAATAACAGCATCTGGTTTCATTTCATTTTCCATTGTTACACTGTTATACTGTTGTTTGATTACATTTAACGTATTACTATTTGATAACTGGTTTGGTGTTACACAGCTTCCGATTTTACCAAATGCTTTACCGTATGTATTTAACAAATTGGAATCGGTTGGAACTGGAACATCCTGAGCAGGTGCTTTATCACTCATCTCAAAGGACACACTGCCAATTATTGCCTCAAAACTGTCATCGGACTGTGACATAATACCGATGCAGTTTACTTTATCTGCACAGTCTGGAGCGAAACTGCATGTACCATTCTCATTGTAATTGTATTTTACTGTAACTTCATCACCTGCTGTATTATACAATTTAAAAGCAAGTTTCCCTTCATTGCTTGTAACTTTGAAGTTTACGCTATCACAATTTGACATATCTAGTGTCTCTGGTAAAGTGAATTTTGCTTCTCCGTATAATTTGGTGTAATTTAAGGTTACAGCACCTCCACTTACATGGTAAGAAGAATTCCATCCTGCGGAATAGGTCAACTGACTAAAATTGTATGTTTTAGTAGATGCAGCATTAACAGAATGAAATGGTACTAACATCGTGATTACCATTGCTAATGCTGCAAGTACAGATAAAAACTGCCTCTGCATTTTTCTCATATTCATTACCTCCTGTTTTTCATTTCAAAATCTTAAATTGCAAAATTTTAAAAAGAAACACCCTGTCTACCAAGACAGGATGCTTCATCATAAGTGTGTATATTGTAATTAGCCTACTAAAGTTCCGTTATAATATACTTCTACACTGCCATCTGCAAATCCTTCATATGAGGACCAGTCTGACTGATACATACGGCATCCTAAGTTCATGCTTCCTGCATTTGCTGCAATAGTTTGTGTAGTATCAAATGTGATGTCTACATATCCGTCACCAAATGCTGCTTTTACGTGAGGTGTCATGTTTACATAATAAGGAGCTACATTTAACTGTAAACCTGCATTGTCACAAGTAAATGTCTGAGCTTTGTTTCCTGATTTTGTATAGTTGTAACGAATCTTTAATTTAGATAAATCAACAGTTCCTTTCTTAGAAGAAATTGTGTAGGACTGATTGATAGAGCTTCCGAATGTTGTGTTCACTTTAACATCTGGAACTACGTCACCAGCAACTACTGTGCCTTGGCTTGGTTTTACACTTGGTGCTACACTTGGTGATGGCTTTTCACTTGGTGCTATACTTGGTGATGGCTTTTCACTTGGTGCTACACTTGGTGATGGCTTTACGCTTGGTGATGGTGATACACTTGGGGTTGGTTTCTCACTTGGCTGTACGGAGATTGCTCCATCTGCAATAAGACCTGCAACTGCTCCAACGAAACCAGCATTGTAATCAATACCAACTTCAGATGCAGTGTAATCCTGTGCATTATCCTGATAGTTATCACCCATTGTACTTGGTCCACCAACTAACGCACCTAATAATACGTGTTTTGCTTCTTTTAAATTTCCGCTGTCAGCATATGTATATCCGTTTGCTGCTCTATGATGTGGATGTTTTGGATATTTGTCTCCAAATCCAACAATAAAGGAATAGTTGCTTGGGTTGTCTCCTAAGATGTAATTAATCTGTTTTGTAGCAAAGCTCTTAGCAGATTCATCTTTTGTCAATCCGTAGTACTCGATTGCAACCATTGACTGAGCTGCAGAGTATCTTAAACATCCCCATTGAGTAAGATATTTTAATCCACCAGAAGTAGTTGGTACGTCTTTAATCCAGTAATCGATATTGTGCTTAACAGCATTAATATATGCAGAATCTTTTGTGATATCATACATCATAATTTCTGCTGGTGTCCACATGTTATCCCAGCACATAGTCCATTCATCCTGATGAATTCCCTTACCTGTATTTAAGTAATTCTTTGCATCTTGTAAGTAACTAGCTTCTCCAGTTGCTTTATATAACCAAACTGCTGCCCAAGCTAAATCATCTTCATAGCTAGAAGATGTATAGAAGCTCTGTCCTTGGCTTAAGCCTAATTTGGATTTTCCTAATGCATAAAGAGATTTTGCATTTGTTAAGCATTTTGCTCCGTATGCAGAATCATCTGTATTTAAGTACATAAGTGCTAATGCTGCAGCTGCTTCACCACATACATCAGAACCTGCACTGCTGTTATCTACTTTGAACATTGTCTGACGGTCGCCCTGTGCTTCTGGTGCCCCCCAATAAGCATGGTCTTGGTTACCATCACCTAATTGATAGTAGAAGGTAAACATATTTGGATGGCATTTCATAAAGTAATCGCAGAAATGTTTTAATGTTTCCAGCATTTTAGTGTCAGCACCAGCTTTTTTGAAAGAGTCTTTGTATGAATAGTAACTCCATCCAAGAACACTTGCTGCATAGCCCTGTGTGATACCGAATTTTACATGGTCACCACAGTCATGATATCCACCACTTAGGTCAAAACCTACATCTTTACCATCATTAACATGGCAAGCATCACGCCAAGAAAATGCATTGTTCTCTCCAGCATCTTTACCACATTTGTTCGCATCATAGAATGTAACACCATCTTTTAATGCTTCCCCATAGTTAAATGATGCTGCATCTACTGTAATACCTGTCATTGCTGACATAATCATGCTGGCACTTAAAGCCATTGCGCACACTTTACTGATCCTTTTATTAATCTTCATATTATCCTCCTTTTAAGAAGCAAGGTGCTTGCCCCTTCATGTGTTTCTTTATCCGATGCTTTTATTATAATATAAAGTAAAAAAAAGTGGGGAATATGTGCATAATATGTGTCATTTTCTTACACAACATGACCAATTTATAATTATGCGCCTTATACCCACTCTTTTTGATTGTCTCTTTTCAACAACTTTTCCTTTTTTCAAGCCATACTTTCTAGTGAATCTCCACAAATTTTTCATAAAAAGCATCCGCATCCACAAGCAAATACCCATCTCTCAGATTCTGATGCTTCTTATGATGAGAAAACTGGATATAGCGATTTTGTGGATTGATAGTTGAGTATACACCGTTTATCCTAAAATCGTGCCTACTGCTTTTTCATATATGCTTACTTTTTCCTTAAAATTTCCTTGGAGCATTAAATAAAATGGATTTATCTCAGATATGATACAAGAAAATAATACACAGTGCTTAATAGGGTACTGGTAAAATAGTTATGTACAACTGAATAGCTCATAGCTTTTTCTCGCAGATTTCACTGCCTCATTCTATTCTTTCACATCATTTGTTGACCATGTAACTGTTTGTTCCGGCTCATTCTGTTCTCGATAAAGAATTTTTAAGATTTCACTATTCTTCTCTTCTATATTACGAAGATCCGCTACTGAAATTTTCCCCAAATCAAAAAACTGAACCTTTATTTTATTAAACAGCAGTGGAATAATAAAGCGATCCCAGCGACCAAATAATCTTATTTTATGTTTATAGTCTACTCGCAAACCAATTAGATGCTTATCATTTTTATTAGCAAGCAAAAAGGCGATTTTTTTAATCTTGTGCCTAGGACCTTTTGGTCCATCATATGCTATCACAATAATATTTTCAGTTGTTTTCGCTTCTTTAAATAAACTTTTATATTGATTTACAGTTTTTCCTGTATAGGCAACGCGAAATACTTCTCCATTATTTTTTTCAACCATTTCCTGAATTACATTGCCTCTCCACTTCTCCGTCACTAAAACGGTAGCTTTTTGCTGATACTTTGATAACTCTTTAAGAATTAAATGTGTAATAAAACAATCTTCATGCCAAAAACCAACTATATTAGGTTTTTGTAATAACTCCATGCCTTTGTAAGTGATCTTGCTTGTCTTATCAACCAGCGCCAAATATGATAAAAATAATTTAGACAGCTTCACGACTCCTACATCCTCCCTTTAACCTTTGCAGTTCTATACTCCTAAACTTTCTCAAACAGAACCATTATAGCACAAGAGAGAAAGTTCTGACAAGATTCGAACTTTCTCCCTTTGCTCAATTTTTCTTAACCCCTCGATTTACATCTAAATAACCAAGCGTAGCTTTTTTCTTACCAAAAGTCAATTTACGATACTGAACAGAATATCTCGTACCATCTGTTCGAATTAACTGGTACGTCTTCTTATCGCATGAAAACTTAATGATTGAATCATCTTCGGAATCTCTAATTTGAAAATAATAATTCCCTCCTTCTGATTCCTTCTCAAGAATTTCTACTACTTGAGACATGGTGTATCCAAAATCTTTTAACTGGTACAGCATACCAAAATTAACTATCATGACAATAAGGATGCTTCCCATTGCAATAAGCATTTTTTTCTTACGTCCTGCCATCAGATAAGATGGTCTGGCAAATCGAAACAATAGATAACCACACACAATCATTGCTGTTGCTAAACCGATTAATATGCTTCCTAATACTTTCACCACAACATCTTTGTAGGAAACCCATGCATATGCACGAATACACCAAAGCCCCCAAAATACAATGGTAACAGCAAATAAACATATTATGATACTTATAAATTTTTTCTTTTCTTGCATACTCTTATTTTATTATAAAAAGAAAAAATGTCAACAATAGCATAAGTACAAGCACCAAACAATATATATTTAGTAAGGAATTTGATGCAGGTTCTTCTATGAAAAAAAAAATTATAAAGAAAATGATCATGTATACCTTGGTTATGTTGACTGCATATTTCTTTGGAGCTGGAGTTTCCTGGATGGTACATAATAACAAAGAAACCCAGACTATGCAGATTCAAAACACCGAAAACTGGGGTCTTGGCTTTTCCGAGGAAGGAAAGCCTCCTTCTGGCAATGCAACTAGCGATGAATTGAAAGCATATGACGCATACTACATAGGCGATACAAGCCAGAAGAAACTTTATCTTACCTTCGATGCAGGTTTTGAAAATGGTAATACACCTGCCATTCTAGAAGCACTAAAAAAGCATCACGCAAAAGCAACCTTTTTTGTTGTTGGCAACTACATTGAAACGAGTCCTGACCTTGTAAAACAAATGATCGCAGAAGGCCACACAGTTGGAAATCATACTTTCCATCATCCTGATATGTCTTCTATTTCCACAATGGAAGCATTTCAAAAGGAAATGGACGGTCTGTCAGAGCTTTACGAGAAGACAACAGGTCAGAAATTAGTGAAATTCTATCGTCCACCTCAAGGTAAATATAGCACGCAGAACTTAGAAATGGCAAAACAGCTTGGATATAAGACATTTTTCTGGAGTTTGGCTTACGTGGACTGGTATCAGAATGCCCAGCCATCCAAAGAAGAAGCTTTTTCCAAACTCTTAACTCGCATTCATCCTGGAGCTATTGTACTTCTTCATAGTACCTCTTCCACGAACGCTGAGATTTTAGATGAACTTCTTACGAAATGGGAAGAGATGGGTTACTCTTTTGGCACCTTACAGGAATTGTGTGGCATGAAATCCAATTCATCCATCCCCGCCAAGCCAACGAAAGCTCCAGTCACAGTAACAACAGATCCTGCTTCCTAATTATGCGTACTCGCCCATTTTCATAAACTTCTTTCTTTTGAAAGCGCCAGTCACCTAAAAACGACTGGCACTTTTTTAATTTCCCTCTTGCGTACCAAATAAAACAAAACTATACTATTTGTATTAGACTTATTTTGGAAAACATGAAAAGACATGGAGGAAAATATGACAAAGAAAGATGTATTAGAACTGAAACGTCGTTTCAAAAAGAGCGAATGCACCTTTACTAGACTGTGTGGCTGCTATGTAAACGGCGAGAAAGAAATCGTATTAAACATAGGAGAAACCTTCTTAAATCTTGAAGAAGAGGAATTTTATAAATACTTAGATATAGCGAAAAAGACCTTATCTGGTACTGTTGGCAATAATCTGCTGGAACTTAACTTTCCTTTGGAGGAAGAAGAACCTGGTGGCAAACAGCAGTTTCTTATGGGCCTTAGAGAAAGTGGCTTAAAAAATGAAGGATTGTTAGAAAATTTCTATCAGCACATCATTGATACTTACGATTATGCAGGTAATTATTTAATTCTGATTTTCCATGATGCATACGATGTTATGAAAAAAACCAGTGACAATAACAAACTAGACGAATCAGAAGAGGTATATGAATATCTGCTTTGCGCTATCTGTCCTGTAACCTTAAGCAAACCTGCACTTGGTTATTTAGAAAATGAGAACCGTATTGGACCTCGAATCCGCGACTGGGTTGTAGGCGCTCCTGATAATGGCTTTGTATTTCCTGCTTTTACAGATCGAAGTACAGATATTCATTCCATCATGTATTACACCAGAAATGCCAAAGACCCTCATCCTGAATTCATGGAATTAGGCCTTGGCTGCGATCCAAAACCAACTGCAACAGAACAAAAGGAAACGTTTAAGTGCATTATCAACAATGCGATTGCTCCAATTGAGCAAGAAGAAGGCCATTATTTTATGGAAATACAAGAAAGCCTAAATAGCTTAATGGAAGAAAAAGAAGCAGTCGAAGACAATACGGAAGATCCTCTGCTTCTAACAAGTCATACTATTCAGGAAGTCCTTGTAGAAAGCGGCATTCCTGAAGATGTTACCAGTGTAATTGAACGTTCCTATAGTGAGGAATTCGGAGATACTCCACCTCAAGTGGAACACCTAATTGATTCAAAAGCATTAGCTGCCAATGTGCATCGTAAAAGAGAAAAAGAGCTGGTACAGCAAGTACAGACATTACAGCAGAAATTAGAAGAAACACAACAGGAAGATACCCAGTCTGCTGCTTTACCAGAGGACGGGCTTACAGATGAGTATGCTGTCATTCTCAATGTAAAACCTGAGAAAGTGGATCAGATAAGTTCACAAATCATCGACGGTAAGAAATGCCTTGTGATTCCGATAGATGACAATGAACATGCTGCTGTAAATGGTATGGATGCACCTCTATAAACATATACGCCTCTCTTGTAATTAAGATACTGATTGTATTGGTGTAAATCATAATTTGTATTATTGCAAGAGAGGTGGTATTTTCCCTACACCTGTATTAAATTTCGAACCACCATCCAAATCATTAGCGAAACTAAATATCCAATCCCTACACCTTTCCAAACCGCTGTATACTTGTCTTTTCTCTGTCCATTAAAAACTTCGTGCAGGACTAACACAATAAGTACAGGACTCGTCCAAAATAAAAAGTAATTAGCCTGCATTGCCTTTTGCCAATGAAAAAGAGATAACTGATAAATCATCCGTGTGATACCGCACCCTGGACACTTTAGGTGAAATACTTTATAAAAAAGACACGGTACACCAAAACCGATATACCGTATCATCAAATAATATATCACACCTGCAAATAGTATAATGCCCCACTTAATTTTCTTTTGTTTCAAACTAGTATTGAGCAAATTTATTCACTTCGTTCTGAATTAACGCATAAGCAATAATCCCACCGAAAATGAATACTAAAAGATATAAAACTCCCCCATTACTAGAACTTTCTCCACATAATTGATGAGCTTTATCGATTTTTTCGCCACATTTGTATGCCCAGTAAAGTCCATAAATACCACATGTAATAATTGTAAGTACGAATGCTAAGACGCCTGAAGTTCCTGGTTCTTGTGCAATTGCGTTCGTGTCATCTGTTAAGCAAACAAACCAGTAAACCCCGTAAATCCCACATGTAATAATTGATAAAATAATGCAAAGTGCAATATTTTTTTGTTGTACCATATACCTTATTCTTCCTTTCATTTTTGCCACAATTATATCATACTACATCTTATTTTGATACAAATTTCTTTATACTTTTTATTTTAACTTAATCTTGTACAATATTTTGCAACCATACTCCTTTTTTTACAAGTACATACCCAATCATACATTTTATGAGCTCAACCGTCTGACATAATGCATATAACGTAATAATTGGCAGATTTGTAAACTTACTAAGTAAAAATACAGTTGGCACATTCACACACCAGACAAATGCACTGTCAAATAAAAAAGTAATGCCTGTTTTCCCTCCGGAACGCAAGGTAAAGTATGTAGCATGTTCATATGCATAAATCGGCATGCAAACTCCTGCTATAATTATCAGTTCCTTTGCGATATTCTTGACTACCATATCCGTGTTGTAAAGCCTTGGGAAAAACGGTGCAATTATTATCATGCCTAATCCCATAACAATACAGCTTGCAACACAGAAGAAAATCATCTTATGTGCTGTATCAACTGCACCTTCCATATCATCTTCACCAAGTTTCTGACCTACTACTATGGCGATAGATTCCCCCAATGCGATATAAACCACATAAAACAGGTTCGAAATAGTAGAGGAAATACTAATTGCTGTTACTACCTCAAGTCCTCTTGAAGAATACATTTTATTCATAAATGCTTGTGCAGAAGCCCATAAGGTTTCATTGACCATAAGCGGTGTTCCTGTCAAAATGACATTTCGAATCAGTCTGCTTGGAATATGAATATTAGTAAATACTCCATCGAAATACTCGGCACGCTCTTTATGTGTTTTTACCCATACAATTAAAACACCCAGTTCCACAAAACGTGCAACTACAGTTGCAATCGCAGCGCCATTAGAGCCAAGTCTTGGCGCTCCCATTATTCCAAAAATAAGGATAAGGTTTAAAACAAAATTGGTAATTACTGCAGCAATACTTGCTATCATAGGTGGAACTGTTTCTCCACATTCCCTTAATGTACTAGATAAGCACTGTGACCATGCAAATGGCAGCAGTCCTATCATAATAATAAAGATATATTGCTTCCCATATTGAAATGCTAATTCTATATCACCACAATTAGTATCCGCCATGAGATACTGACGGATTAAAGTTCCTCCCATAATTGTGAAAATTGCAACTGCAATAACTGTTAATACTGTTATAATGATAAGCTTTAATTGTAACGTATTTCTTACACCATCTATATTTTTTGACCCAAAGTACTGAGCTGTGAAAATTCCTGCTCCAGACACAGCCCCAAAAATACATAGGTTAAATACAAAGATTAACTGATTGGCAATTGCAACTCCTGCAACCTGCTCTGTTCCAAGCCTTCCGACCATTATATTATCCAGAAGACTAACAAAACTTGTAACTCCCTTTTGCACAATCATAGGAATTACAAGCACTAGTATCATATAATAAAATGCCTTGTCTCCTATATATTTTTTTCTTAAAGCTTGCATATTTTCCTCTCCCTTAATTATTACGCTCTAATTGCCCATCTCATTTTTGTAGATCTTGCTCGACCGTTTCTTCTGCATTCCTCTTGAGATGGACGAATTACATCCGATGAAATCTCACTATAGACTCCCTCTTTGAAGAAACGTTTAAAGGATTTTTTAACCATTCTGTCCTCTCCTGAATGGAAAGTCAGGATTGCAACACGTCCACCTGGTTCTAGAATATCAGGTAATTTTTCTAAAAATCCTTCCAATACCTCAAATTCACTATTCACATCAATTCGTAAAGCCTGAAATACCCTTTGACATGTTTTCTTAATGGTCTCCTTTCTCTCCTTCGCTGGAAGAAAGGAAAGAACCTCTTCAATCAGCTGTTCTAACTGAGTTGTTGTTTCAATCTTCTTTCCCCTACGAATGGAAGAAGTGATCGCCCTTGCCAATTCAGCTGCATATGGTTCATCCGAATTCTCAATCAGCATACCTTCTAGTTCATCTCTTGTCACTTCTTTTAGACGCTCTGCTGCGGAAATTCCCTTTTCGGGGTTTAATCTAAGATCTAGAGGTCCTTCAAATTTGTAAGAAAAACCTCTTTCTGGATTGTCTATCTGCATAGAAGACACCCCAAGATCTGCTAGGGCAAAATTTACTTTTCCATACTCTTTTGCTACTTCATCAATATGAACAAAGTTTTTATGAATAATGGTAATTTTATCTTCACCATATCCCTTGGCTTCAAGCCGCGCTTTCGTTTTCACCGATTCAATTGGATCTACATCCATCGCATACATGTGTCCCTGTCCATCAAGACGTTTTAACATTTCGGATGTATGACCACCATAGCCTAGCGTAGCATCTAATCCGTACTGTCCTGGCTGGATCTGTAAAAAATCCATAATTTCTTCTACCATAATTGGAATATGCATTCCGGCTGGAGTACTTCCTTTACTTTTGACCTTTTCTATTGTATCCGCATATTTTTCAGGATTATGCTCTTTGTATTTTTCCTTATAAGAACGGGGATGTGTTCCTTTGTAGCGTACACGACGCTTATGTTCTTTCGCTGGTTCTTGACTGTGTATCTGATTTTGATTGTTCATTGTTTACCTCTTTCATTTTCCTACCACATTATATATAGCTTAGTCGCATTATAACATCTTATTCTTTTTGAAACAACGTTAATGTTCATTTCTGTATATACAAAAGCACCGAGCTTCATTACCATAAGCTAGGTGCTTGTTCTTATCGTTTTTACTTTAAAATCCTGTTAACTTTGTAATTATCTGAACCATCTTGTTTACTGTATCAAACATATCTACTTCCAACATGCTATCTGAAAATTGCACAGAATAGTAGTCTTCCAGCATGATAATCAAATACGTAAAAAAATCTTTTTCTAATTTTCCTGATGTAAAAAGTGGTTCCTCATATGAATCTATTGATATGAGTGCCTGCCTCTCAATTAAACCAGCTATGTCTTCTGCACAGACATGATTCTGTATAATACCTTTTTTATCTACCACTAGAAATGATTTATCTTCCCTTTTCATTATTCCCACCTAAACGCAACAATTGAAACAATAAAACAAACAGCTGTAACAGCCGCTAAAACAATAATGCTCACATAGTAATCTTTTATATCCAGATTAAGCCATGCCCCCTGCATTGCCTCTACTACATGTGTAACAGGTAAAAATTTTGATGCCTGCTGCATACTTTTTGGCATTATCTCTAACGGAACTGTAGCTCCCGTTAAAAACAGCATTGGAAAATACACAATATTCGCTAATGCACTGCCTGCTTTCATATTTGGAGCTAGACTGGCAATCAAAAATCCAATTGAAAACACACTTAAAATAGATAATATGAAAACAAGCACAACTCCTATATAGGTCCCCTGAAACTTCAGGTGAAAAGCAACTTTTGAAATGA
>CALFNR010000115.1:0-20971 GCA_937903005.1 uncultured Lachnoclostridium sp.
AATGCCGGAGTTGTGAATGAGTTCATTCACATACCCCAACATTTATTATAGAGCCAAATTCTATTTTGAAATCATTCTATAATATGTTACAATAGATGTGTTGGAAATATGAATTAAAAGGAGAACGCATATGGAAGAAATTATAAAGCTGAAACCCGTATTTAAAGAAATGATATGGGGTGGAAATAAACTGCGCACAGATTTTCACTACGATATTCCTAGTGAACATACAGGAGAGTGCTGGGCTATCAGTGCGCATCAGAATGGAGACTGCCAGGTTGATGGTGGAAAATATGACGGTAAGAAACTAAGCTGGCTTTGGGAGAACGAACGTCAATTGTTTGGTAATGTAGAGGGTGACCGTTTTCCCTTATTAGTAAAAATTATTGATGCAAAAGAGGACTTAAGTATTCAGGTGCATCCAGATGATAGATATGCGAAAGAGCATGAAAATGGTTCCTTTGGAAAAACGGAATGCTGGTACATACTGGATTGTGATGAGGATGCAACGATTATTGTAGGACACAATGCAAAGGATAAGGATCAACTTAAACAAATGATAGAGGAAAAGAACTGGAAGAGTCTAATAAAGGAACGACCAATACGTAAAGGTGATTTTTTTCAGATAACACCAGGTACCGTACATGCAATTAAGAAAGGTACTGTTATTTTGGAGACCCAACAAAATAGTGATATTACATACCGTCTTTATGACTATGACAGACTGCAGAATGGAAAGCCTAGGCAGTTACATCTTAGTCAAAGCATTGATGTAATTCAATGTCCGTATACGGAAACTACGGAAAAAAGAATTACAAAAAAGATGGAGCATGGAAGTCTGGAGCAGCTTGTGAGCTGTAAGTTTTACACAGTAGACAGACTTTGTATTAAAGGTTGTAACAGCCTTACACAGATATATCCGTTTGAAATCCTAAGTGTTGTAGAGGGAGAAGGCACACTTAATGGTTCAAAAATAAAAAAAGGTGATCATTTCATTTTGCCTACTGGTTTTGGAAGATATACCATTGACGGTGATATGGAGATTATTCTTTCGTATATTGAAAAGTAACAATTGGTGAAAGGAAATAAATATGAACAGTTTATTTAGTTTGGACAACCCGGTAATGAGATTTTTGACAAAGTTATTTGATGTAATGTTTCTAAGTATTCTATGGTTTGTATTTTCGATTCCTATTATTACAATAGGTGCTTCTACTACAGCAATGTACTATGCAACAGTGAAGGTAATTCGAAGAGACAGAGGGTACATTTTTAAAGAATTTTTAAAAAGTTTTAAGCTTAACTTCCTTCAGGCAACCCTATCATGGATTATCATTGTTGCTGGCGCCTTGTTATTTTTCTTTAATGTAAAATTCGCTTTAACACTACAGGGCAAAGCAGGTACATTATTGACTGTTGTTTATGGCTTTATGGGAATTTTGGTTTTAGGATGCGGCATGTATATTTTCCCAGTATTATCAAGATTTACTATGAAATTTAGCCAACTAATAAAGACAAGTGTATTTTTGTTTTTTAAATACATTCCTCGGAGTGTATTGATGGCTGTTATCGTATTTGCAGCAGTAGCTTTAATGTATATATCCCAATTAGCAGTTTTCTTTCTTCCAGTTGGTGCAACGCTGTTATTTTCACTTATTATGGAACCAACATTAAAAATATATACGCCACATGCGGAAGGTGAAGAAGAAAAGAAAGATGAGTGGTATTTAGAATAATTGATTATCAGGGGGTTAATGATGAATGACATTTTGTATAATTTAATGAATTGGGAACGTATAGAGAGTATTGTATATTCAGATAATTGTGAACCAGGGAAAGTACTAGGGGCACATTTGACAGGTAAAGGTATCTTAATACAGGCTTTTTTCCCAGATGCAACAGAAGTTTGCGTTGTTTATGGCAAGGAAAACAAAGTACAAAAGATGGAAATAGCGGATGAAGCAGGCTTTTTTGCTGCGCTAATAAAAGGAAAGCGCATACCAGAGTATCATTATACCGTAGAGTATGAATCTGGTGATAAAGTAACAGTTTTCGATCCGTATTCATTTGAACCTACCATATCAGAGCAGGACTTATTATTATTTGATAAAGGAATTCATTATACGATTTATGAAAAGCTAGGGGCGCACGAGATAGAATTAAATGGTGTAAAAGGGGTAAGTTTCGCTGTTTGGGCGCCGAATGCTGTTCGAGTTAGTGTAGTGGGTGACTTTAATTTTTGGGATGGAAGACGTAACCCAATGAACCGACTTGGAGATTTTGGAGTTCATCAGCTATTTATACCAGGGGTAAAAGCAGGCGATATATACAAGTATGAGATAAAGCTGAAAGGTGATTTAACCATGTTAAAAGCCGATCCGTATGGATTTGGCATGGAAGTAAGACCGAATACTGCCAGTGTTGTTCGTAATATTGAACGTTATAAGTGGCAGGACAGGAAATGGATGAGCGAACGAACTGATTGTAAAGGGAAACCTATGAATATTTACGAAGTTCATTTAGGATCGTTCCGTAAACCAGCAGTAATTGATAAGCCAGAAGAATCTGTCAATCAAGAAGGGGCAAACAAAGAGTTTTATAATTACCGAGAACTTGCAGATATGCTCATTCCTTATGTAAAGGAAATGAACTATACCCATGTTGAATTAATGCCTATTATGGAACACCCACTAGATGCTTCCTGGGGGTATCAGGTTACGGGATATTACGCACCGACTAGTCGATATGGAACGCCAGATGACTTTATGTATTTTATGGATCAGATGCATCTGAATGGAATCGGAGTGATTCTAGATTGGGTACCAGCACATTTTCCAAGGGATGCTTTTGGACTGGCTAATTTTGATGGAACCTGTTTGTATGAACATCTCGACCCAAGAAAAGGTGCGCACCCGCATTGGGGAACCTTGATTTATAACTATAGCAGACCGCAAGTATCGAACTTTCTAATTGCCAATGCACTATTCTGGATAGAGAAATATCACTTAGATGGAATCCGTATGGATGCAGTGGCATCTATGCTGTACTTGGACTATGGGAAAAATTACGGTGAGTGGATTCCAAATGAATATGGTGGCAATGAAAATTTAGAAGCAGTTGAGTTTTTAAAACATTTGAACAGCATATTGAAAAAACGAAATCCTACGGCATTTGTTGCTGCAGAGGAATCTACTGCATGGCCGTTAGTAACGGGAAATGTTGAAAATAACGGATTAGGGTTTGACTATAAATGGAACATGGGATGGATGAATGATTTTCTGGATTACATGAGAACTGACCCATTATTCCGTAAAGGAAAGCATGGAGAATTACTATTTAGTATGATTTACGCATACAGTGAAAAATTTATTTTAGTATTTTCCCATGATGAAGTTGTTCATGGAAAGGGCTCTATGATACAGAAAATGCCTGGTAATTATCAGGAAAAATTCGGTAATCTACGAGTGGCTTATGGTTTTATGATGATGCACCCAGGTAAAAAACTTTTATTCATGGGACAAGAGTTTGCCCAGTTCGCAGAATGGGATGAAAAGAAAGAATTAGACTGGAATCTGGTGGAAGAGTATGAGGTACATAGAAAAATGCAATTCTATGTAAAGGCACTAAATCGATTTTATCTTGACTACAAGGCCTTTTATGAATTAGACTATGATGCAGACGGATTTGAGTGGATTAGCTGCTTAGATGCAGATCACAGTGTAGTTGCCTTTGTTCGTAAAACTGAACGGGAAGAAGATACGATGCTGCTAGTATTTAACTTTACACCGGTTGCTTACGATGAGTTCCAGTTAGGTGTTCCTTTTAAGGGAAAATATAAAGAAGTATTTAATAGTGACAAGGAAGAGTTCGGTGGCCAAGGCTATGTAAATCCAAGATTAAAACAATCAAAGCCTGTAGCACATGATGGATTAGAAGAGTCTATTAAGATTAAACTTCCACCGTTAGGATTTGCTGCATTTACTTGTAAAAAAGTTTCGGAAGACACGCAGATGAAAACGGTAAGTGCGAAAAAAAGCGAGAATGTTAAGAAGGAAACTGAAAAAAAGACAAGAGCCAAAAAGACAAGAGCTGTGAAGAAAATAAAAGCCATAAAAGATCCAAAAGATAAGAAATAAGTTGTATTACTAGAAAGGACAGGATAGTAGAATGAATGTAACCCATATGGGATTATTTCTTACACAGAATATTGGAGACAAGTTAGGCGATATTGAGCTGCCAACAAAGATACCAACCAATGAAAAAGAAGTGAAGCAGAGTTTTGAACTTCTGGATACCCTCGGAAAGAGATTGTTAGATGGAGTCATCAATCTAGGTAAAACCTTGTTGATTGCGTTTCTTATTTACTTCATTGGTAAGAAGCTGATTCAGTGGATACTTAAGCTAACCAAGAAGTTTATGCAAAAAACAAATATGGATGAGGGAGTATCCAAGTTCATAGTTTCGCTGTTACGAGCTATCTTATATGGAATATTATTTATCTGTGTAATCGGAAAACTGGGAATTCCGACAAGCTCATTCATTGCTTTGATTGGTTCCGCAGGTGTAACGATAGGTCTTGCGTTACAAGGAAGTCTTTCTAACTTCGCAGGTGGAATACTGATTCTTTTATTGAAGCCATTTCGCGTAGGTGATTATATTATTGTCAACGGATTAGAAGGAAATGTAGTAGGAATTGATATTTTTTATACAAAGCTTTTAACAGGTGATAATCGTTTTGTAGTAATTCCGAACGGAACATTGTCCAATAGTGATTTAATCAATGTAACCAATGAACCAGTAAGAAGACTTGATTTATTAATCGATGTGGATTATTCATCTAACATAAAACAAGTGAAGGAAGTGCTTAACCGTATTGCACTTAACAGTGAGTATGTCATTCAGGAGGAATACCAGACGGATGTGTTTGTCAACAGTTTTGAAGCAAGTTCCATCCAGATGGGATATCGTGTCTGGGTAAAGACAGAAGATTATTTTAAGGCAAAATGGGCGTTGCTGGAAGAGATAAAAGAGACCTTTGATAAAGAAAATATTTCGATACCATTTAACCAGCTTGATGTTAAGCTTGTGAAGTAGTTTTGAAAAAAATGAAAGAATTTTAAAAAAGCCCTTTATTTTTTGAAAGAAACGTGTTATCTTATTAACAACGAAATGTTAATTCGTTTTAGAGCAAAGGTGTTCTCAATACTTGAGGACACCTTTTTCATTAACTAGGAAAGTTCTCTGCGAGTCCTTCCCTAGTTAATAAAAAAGTGCCCTAAAAAACAGGGCACAGGATGCACACGAGCGGGTAAGGAAGTTAGTCGCTAAAAGACAGCGACACCCGCTCGGCGCGGCAAAGTGTGAGTTCCTTTTAGAAAACTTAAGGCGCGAGGGTGTGAGAAACTCACACTTTGTTCGTATAGTAGGCAGATGTATGAGTATCTAACTACAACCCTACTGTACATATAAGGGGACGGACTTGGACCCTATTTACATATGTAGGATACCATGTCGTTCTATAATCATACAAACAGCATAGATTATCATATGGAAGGATGGATATGTATTATGGAAAAGAATGTAATTGAACAAGTATTCGCAGTAGACGTTTTCAACGATGCTGTAATGAAAGAAAGATTACCAAAACCAGTATACGCTAAATTGAAAAAGACCATTGAAAATGATGAAGATTTGGACTTAGACATCGCTGGCGCAGTTGCACATGCTATGAAAGAATGGGCACTTGAAAGAGGAGCAACTCATTATACACACTGGTTTCAGCCAATGACAGGTATTACTGCTGAAAAACACGATTCCTTTATTTCACCTACACATGATGGCGGTATCATGATGGAGTTCTCTGGAAAAGAGTTAGTGAAAGGTGAACCAGATGCATCTTCATTCCCATCAGGCGGTATTCGTGCTACATTTGAAGCAAGAGGATATACAGCATGGGATTGTACATCACCAGCTTTCTTAAAAGAAGATGCAGCAGGCGTTACATTATGTATCCCAACAGCGTTTTGTGCTTATACTGGTGAAGCACTTGATAAGAAAACTCCATTGCTTCGTTCTATGGAAGCTATTTCAGATCAGGCTGTTCGTATTCTTAAATTATTCGGACATGACGATGTGAAAAGTGTATCCTGTTCTGTAGGTCCAGAGCAAGAATATTTCCTAGTTGATAGAGATAAATATTTACAAAGAGAAGATTTAATCTTTACAGGTCGTACCTTATTTGGTGCTATGCCTCCAAAAGGTCAGGAGTTAGAAGATCACTATTTTGGCACATTGAAAGAAAGAATTGCAGCTTTTATGAAAGAGTTAAACATAGAGTTGTGGAAACTTGGTATTTTATCTAAGACACAGCATAATGAAGTTGCACCAGCACAGCACGAAATGGCGCCAATTTATTCTACAGCCAATATTGCAACCGATCATAACCAGTTAGTAATGGAAGTGATGAAAAAAGTTGCAAAACGTCATAACTTAGAATGCTTATTACATGAAAAACCTTTTGCAGGTGTCAATGGTTCTGGTAAACATGACAACTGGTCATTGGTTACAGACACTGGCAAGAACTTATTAGACCCAGGAAAAACACCTCATGAGAATGTACAATTCTTATTATTCTTATCTGCAGTGATTAAAGCAGTTGACGAACATGCTGGATTACTAAGGCTATCTGCTTCTAACCCTGGAAATGACCATAGATTGGGAGCACATGAGGCACCTCCAGCAATTATCTCTATGTTTTTAGGAGAACAGTTAGAAGATGTTGTATCACAGTTAATTGAAACAGGTGAAGCTACTTCTAGTAAGCAAGGTGGTAAATTAAATACTGGTGTTCATACATTACCTGAACTTAAGAAAGATGCGACAGATAGAAACCGTACATCACCATTTGCTTTCACTGGTAATAAGTTTGAGTTCCGTTCGGTTGGTTCTTCTATGTCAATTGCAGGTGCAAATACAGTTCTGAATACGATTGTTGCAGATGTTCTAGAAGAAATGGCAGATGTGTTAGAGCAAGCAGATGATTTTGATAGTGCTGTTCATGATTTGATTAAGAAAACATTATCGGAACATCAAAGAGTTATTTTCAATGGCAACGGTTATGCTGATGCTTGGATTGAGGAGGCAGCAAGAAGGGGGCTTCCAAATCATAAGACAATGGTGGATGCAATTCCAGAATTAGTAACGGAAAAAACAATTAATCTGTTCGAGAAGCATCATGTATTATCAAGATGTGAATTAGAGTCCCGTGCAGAAATTCATTATGAAGCTTATTCAAAAGCAATTAATATTGAAGCAAAAACTATGATTGAGATGGCTGGAAAGAAATATATTCCATCTGTTATCAAATATGTTACAGGTCTGGCAGAATCTATTAACAGTGTAAAATCTGCTTGCCCAGCAGCTGATTGCAGTGTGCAGACAGAATTATTGACAAAATGCTCTGCCTTATTAGCAGATGCACAGAAGGCATTAACACATTTAGAGGCTGTTACAAAAGAAGCCAGTGAAAAAGCAGAAGGTGCAGAACAGGCAAATTACTTTAAAGATTGTGTAGTAGTTGCAATGAGTGAGTTAAGAGCACCAATCGATGCATTAGAGATGATTGTGGATAAATCTTATTGGCCAGTGCCATGTTATGGTGATTTGTTATTTGAAGTTTAATAGCAAGGTATCTTAAAAGACAGGATACATACTTAGAATTTAGATATAATATCGTAAAAGACCCGGTTTGTTTCGTTTCACCGAAGCAGGCTGGGTTTTTTGTGTTCTAAAGTTATAATAATTTTTAATTTTGTTAATGGTGAGTCAGTTGAAAAACTTCTACATATAGTAAAGTAGAATTAACTTGTAGTATTTCGCAGAATATGCTAGAATATTGTCGTCGAATAGAGAATGCAGAGTAGGAATGGATGCGTTAAGTGTCGTGTGAACAGGGAGTTGTCACGCGAACGAAAAGAGTTTCTTGCGATATCCAATCCGCATCCCGCTGCTACGTGATAGAGGTCTGCCTCCTAGTTGTAGTAGTTTTACTCGACAGACTAGGTATAAGAAAGGAGGTATGACTGATGACGTATCGAATGAATGTGAGAACCGTTACCTTGCTTAGCGTTTTGATTGCAATGCAAATTGTACTATCCCGTTTCCTATCCATTCATACATGGAATACAAAGATCGGATTTAGTTTTGTTCCAGTTGTAGTAGCAGCTATGTTATTTGGAGCTTTGGAAGCAGGTGTTGTAGCAGCATTTGGAGATATCATTGGTGCCATGATGTTTCCAGTGGGAGCGTATTTCCCTGGATTTACTCTTACTGCTTTTTTTCATGGTATCGTTTATGCAATGCTATTAAAAAAGAAAGCATCAACAGGCAGAATTATTCTAGCAGTGCTCATTGTACAGATTGCAGGCAGTTTGTTCTTGAATACGTATTGGATTTCCGTACTATATGGAAGCCCTTATTGGCCTTTATTCTTTACAAGAATTTATCAGACTTTTGTCATGTCATTTGTGCAGATAGCTGTAATTCTAGTATTGAATCATAATGTGATTCCAAGACTCAAAAATGTAATATAGAGAAATATAGAGTTGCCCTGTGAAAGCCATAGCTCACAGGGCTTCGTTTATAAAATGTACAATTGTTTTCATTGCAAAATACAAATTTTCGTAATAAAATCTACATAGAGACTACGAAGGAGGTTTAGAATGTGCCAATTCATAATTGAAAACAAGGGATTGCAGACATTTCTTGTGTACCTGTTAGAAAATGAGGAGGAAGTCGATCAGGCATGCTATGATATCGTTCATGACAAGCAGATTCCAGGACTTTTGCCTACATTTATTTCCACAAAAGAGAATAAGCGGTGCTTGAAATTTAATATTTCATCAAGAACCAGTTTAAATCATTTCTTTGATGGACCGGTTAGAAAGAAAGACTTTTTGCAGGTGTTTTCAAGTATAGCAGAGAATCTGAAACGCTGCGAAGAATACACATTAGACCCAAACAATATTCTTCTTGATAGCTCTTACATATATGTGAATAAAGTAACGAGGGAGGCGGATCTTCTCTATTGCCCAGTAATTTGGAAGAATAGTAGCGAAGACATAAAGAATCGTTTGAAAAGTGTAATATTAAAGCTTGATTATGCTTCTAGTGACAATGCATTACATGTGTCAAAAATTGTAAAATATCTAGAGCAAGAAAGCTCATTTTCATTTAAGGGCTTAAAAAGTTTATTGGAAGAGTTAAAAGCGGAACAAGTTCAAGAGCTTAGTAAACTGTTTCAAGCAGGAAAGATTAAGATGCCTACGATGAACCTGACACAAACAAAGCAGCCTGAACCAGCGCAGGAGAACTGGGTTGGCCCTGGACAGAAGAAGATTGGAAGCGAGGAAAACAATCCAAGACAGACGGAAGAATTATCAAGCAATAATATTTCAAAAGAGGATACATCGAAGAAATTAATAAAAGCTGTTTTGAAACGTGTAAAAACCGGCGAGCAGATCTTGATTAGCAAGCAGGTGTTTAAGATAGGAACAGAAAAGAATTTTGTAGATTATTGTGTTAAGGATAATCCAGCAATCAGCCGTAGTCATGCCAATATAGTCATAGAAAACGAAGAGTATTACATCATGGACATGAATTCAAAAAACCACACATTCGTTAATGGACGGTTGTTAAGGGATGCAAAGAAGGTGAAATTAATTCACGGCAGCAGAATACTGCTTGCAGATGAGGAGTTTGAATTCCGTCTCGAATTATAACAGCTGGAGGTGTTTAGGAACTATTTAGCAGTTACAAAAACTGATGTTGTAGTGCCACCTGATTTTTACATGGGAGAAATAAAGAAAAATGCAGTCTATATGTTCTGTTCCGATGGCTTTCGCCATGAAATTACACCAGAGGAGATACAGGACTGTTTTTCCGATTAAAGATTATAAAAGTAATTGGTGATTTGACAGGACGTAATGCCAGACAAGGTGCGAAAAGAAGCAGAGCAGATGTGAAAAAGAGAAAAGAGCAGGAATTAGAATTTGCCAAGAGACGTAATCGCTCGTTCCAATGAGGCTAAGGTAAGTGGAAAACTTGCTAGGACGGAAAATATTATGGATGAGACTATGGTGCTTGGCAGTCAGGATACGGTTGTATTAATGGTGATGGAGGAAAGACTACAATTGTTGGTGCAAGCGTTATGAAGGAAAAATCAAGAATGTTTCAAGATAAGTTACGTAAGGGTGACGAGCCTTTAATATTACCAATTATAGCTTATTACGGAACTGGAAGATTATGGGATAACCATAGAGCAAAAAGAGAAAATTTAAATGATAATAATATAAAAAGTGCAAAAAATACAAGAAAAAATGGATACATTGATTGTATAGATGGAACTGCCAATCTAAAACTAATGAACGAATGGTTTCGAAATCAAACAATTCTAAAATATCAGTATCAAGAATTGGGTAAAGGAAAGGTATATGTACTAGAAGCAGTCTATAGTGCGATGGGACGATACTTTTCTGAAGTTACAGGATATACAGATGTAAAGATACAATATAGCATGCCTGATTTGGAGTTATTTGTGAATTATACAAATGAAAATAAAGTAACTAGATTGCCACTTAGACTTTTAAGTGCTGGATACAAAGGAACACTTAGTTTGATTGCAGATATAGCTTATAGAATGGCAATGTTAAATCCGTATTTAAAAGAAAATGTATTAACTAAGACAACGGGAATTATATTTATCGATAAGATTGACGAACTAAGAGAAACAAGTGATAAGGAAGTTTCAGGATGTAGGGTGAAATTAAAGCTGGAACGAATCCGTAAAGGGGTGAATGAATGATACCTATCAAAAAGGGAGTTGCACCTTCAGGACTTATTGCTTTAAAGAAAAAGGCTGATGCTAAGCATTTATCTCCCGAAAAAGCATATAAAAAACTTAAAAATTCGCTAAAGAAAAAAGTTATTACACAGCTAGTAGAAGAACAGGGTCACTTATGTGCTTATTGTATGTGTTCAATTCCACGTGGAGATGTTTCTAAATGAAACTGATAAGAAGACGGCATATGTTGGAATTATCATATGGTATCTAAAATCAATGATACAAGCGTTGGAGTCTGCATAATTAAAGGAAAATAAAAATGTTGATGCAATTTTTACATAGTAGTCTGTAAGTTAATTCTTATAGGCTATTTTTGACTTACAAATTTATTTTCTTTTACAACAAAAAAAAATTCTAAACGAAAATGTCAAATTCCCCTCAAAAATAAAATAAAATATATCAGAATGACATGGTTTCATATCGTATATGACAAAATAGCCATCGAAAATGCAAAAATACACGACCCATTACACCACGTACCTTCATTTTCTTCTACTTGACGAAGAAAGAAATACATGATAAACAAATAAGAAGAGCAACATTTTTTGTGAAAATTCTTTATGAAAATGGGAGAGGATATCATGAATTCCATAGTGGAAATACTTTTGACTGGTTTAATCGATCCATTAATATGGATAAAATCCATGTCAACGTTAGGAGTAAAAAGAAGTAGAATACAGTATGTTGTTGCCTTTGTTATATGCTATATACTGGTTATAGGAAAAGCATTTACAGCAACATACAGAAGCATGGGAGCAATAAGTACCTTGTTAACTGTTATATTGGCTGTGTATTTGTTCGCTGCTACTATTTTTTTGTTTGAAGGAAAATTCAGAGAAAAAGTACTATATGTTTGTATGCTTTGCAGTATTACATTAGCAACCGAGTTAATCGTAATGGGAAGTTTCCTGTTTTTTAAGCCTGATGCATTGGAAGTAATCATGCAAGATGGTTTGATGAATCTGATTAGTACCCTGATTGCTAAACTATTACTGATCATAAGCTGTTATTGGTTATTTAATAGAAAGAATTTAAAACTTTTCTATGAAAATGAAGAAATAGCTTCTTTATTACTGGTTAGTCTTGCTTTAGTAGTGGATGTTATGTTTAAGTACATGAGTAATAAATATACTACAAATGCGATGTTACTCTTTGCAATCATAGAAATTTTGTTCTTGTGGTATATTTTAAGCACATTGCTGGCGCTGAAGAAGAAAGATGATAAAATATATAAACTGAATCAGGAAGCCTGTAGTAATTTGGACAGGAGAGAAATGGTAAAGGATATAGACCATTTTAAACATGAATTTTCTACCTATGCATTTATGATGAAAAATTTATGGCACTGCAAGGAGTATGAGAAGTTAGAAGAGTACATGGACAATGTGTTTAAGGATGTACCCAAAGTAGAATTGATTTATGAACATCCCAATTTTGCTGTAAAAATTTTAATTAGTTTTTTGATGCAAATGGCAAAAAAGGCTGGAATCATGCTCCATATTCAAATAGAAATAGACGAATTTGGAATGCAGGACAAGGATATCTGTGCTATTTTTTATAGTCTCGTGTTGGAGGGATTACAAGAAGCAGTTAAAATTTCTTATCATGAACCAAGTGTGTCTTTAAAAGTTATGAGTTCAAATGCAGGTTATGTGATTCAATGTAATAGTGATTGTATCAGTGAAACCAATAAGAAAGATAATGAATTGGATGAGGTTATAAATGGAATTGTAGAAACACATAATGGTAAAGTTACAAGAGATTACATAAAAGGAAAGAAAGATAGGAACTGTCTTGCAAAAGTTTCTGTATTTATTCCGCTAGAATTGTAAAAGTAATGAATGTTGTCTCGAAAAATGAATAATGATATAATAGTACATACGATACGAGTCAACATGTAGAGAAATACGAAATCATGGAGAGGATGTCATGGAGTCCCTAATAGGAATATTTTTGACTGGTTTAATCGATCCGCTAATATGGATGAGATCCATGTCAATATTAAGTTATCGAAGAAGCAGAAAACAGTGTATAGGTGCTTTCTTTATCTGCTACATATTAGTTGTGGGAAAGGGATATACAGCGGCATATGAGGGCATGGAAACGATAAGTATGCTTTTTACAATAGCTTTGGCAGGATATCTTTTTGGAGCCACTATTTTTTTATTCGGAGGAAATGTGAAAGAGAAAGTACTGTACTCCATTATTTTCTTTTGTATTCTATTTGCTATAGAATTAATTGTAGTTGGATTCTGCTTGACAATACATATTGGTACCTTGGATGAAATAATCAATAATGGTATGATAAATTTAATTTGTAGCAGTGTAACGAAGGTGTTACAGGCAGTCATTTGTTATTGGGTATTTAATAAGAAAAAGCGGGGGAAATTTTTTGAAGAAAACAGAGAAGTAATAGCACTAATGGTTGTAACTTGTATTCTTGTAGTATATCTAATATTGGGAAAAGGACAAAGCCAGGAAAATAGAAATGTTGTTTTATTATTAGGAATCAGTATAATTCTTTCTCAGTGGTATATAATGAACTCCTCATTTTCATTCAAAAAGAAAGATAAGAGCATTATAGAATTAAATGAGGAAATAAGTTATACGAAGAAGCAAAAAGATTTATTAGCAGAAATAGAGCATTTTAAGCACAACTTTTCTTTCAATGTTATTATGATGAAAAATTTATTTTTTTATCAGGAATATGAGAGGTTTGGTAAATATATGGATGAAGCTTTTATTACTGTAGAGAAGGCATCATTATTATATAATCATTCCAATAGTGCTGTAAGGATTTTAATAAGTGGATTAATTAAAACAGCGAAACAGATGAAGATTCCTTTTACTGTTCGGAATCTAGTAAAAGAATTTGGCATGGATGATGGAGAGATTTGTTCTATTTTAAAAAATCTTGTAATGAATGGTTTAGAGGCAGCAGCTAAAGTTCCGTATGGCGAAGGACATGTATCTTTACAGATGCTTCTTACAGAATTTGGTTATGAAATTAGATGTATCAATGATTGTGTTGGAAGTGTTGATTTTAAAAAGACAACAAAGCAAGATAAGAAAAATCATGGATATGGTGTGGTGATTGTGGATAAAATCGTAGAAAGAAATCGTGGAAGTATCGAGAGAACATATACGAAGAAAGAACAAAAAGATGCAGGGTATGTTACAGTATCAATAAAGATTCGATTAAAGGAAAATAGATAAATGTATGTATTGGGAGTACATTGGTTAATCTTTGATTAACATAGAAGACAAAAGATAAAGCAGAGGAGGTAGAAGTTTGAAAAGGCTAGAACAGGTAGCAGTAAAAGTGGCTAGAAAGATTACAGAACAAAATGTAGATCAATCAGTCTGTTTCTTTTTTTTCTACCAGCCGAAAATAAACCAGAACTTAAAGAAGAGACTAAGAGAAACAAGGTGAAAGGCTTAAGCAGGAAAGGGAGTGTTTTTACTCCCTTTTCCAAACAGCTATAATATATGACAAGGAGAGAACATCGTGAGACCATTAAGAGTTTTTGTATGTGAAGATGATGAGGTTAGTTTAGCAATAAATCGCGTGATTTTAGAAGATTATCTGAAAAAAAATCAAATAAAAGCCAAGATTTCATATTGTTATAATTATAAGGAACAGGACGAAGAATTTTTAAAGGACATAGAGTTAGCAATTTTGGATATTGACTTAGAGAGAAGTATAGTAAATGGAATAGAATTAGCTAAGAAAATACTGAAACTGAATCCAGGCGCGGTATTTATTTTTATTACTGGTCATGAAGAATTTGCATTGGAGGCAGCGCAGATTCATTTAAGTGGTTTTCTAGCTAAGCCAGTAAATCAGTATGATTTTCAAGATGCATTAAAAAGATCAATTAAACAGGTGAATGGGCATCGTCTTACGAATAGGAATCATAATATTGCAAAATTTAATAATGGGAAAATTGTACTGCAGGAGAGAAGCATTATTAGCATCGAAAAACTGGCAAATACCCACGAAGTTGAAATTGTTACAACAGAAAAAAAGATTCAGACATATGACAGTATACGAGATATAGAAAAACGTCTATCGAGTAATTTGGTTAAATTAAACCGTTCCGTAATTGTGAATTTGTCTTACATATTTAATATAGAAAGTAATGCAGTTAATATGCGAGGCGGTATTACTTATGAAATATCTGCCCGTAATCAAAAAAGAGTGAAGAAAATATATGAAGAATATATAGAAAAAAATTAGTTTAAAAAACGAAAATGAAAAATAAGCGCATGTAAATGCAAAATATATCGAATTGTAAGGAAGTCATCAAACATAAAAATGCATTCTATGACACACTTGATCTAGCATTATCTATTTTAGTAGGGGATTTACAGCTAAAAGAAGTAAAATGTTTGCAGGAAAAAAAGTGGTTAGAGTCTAAAGCAATTGAGTAACTATAAGAATACCAGTAGCACCATTCTTAAGGGGCAGGTGCACTGACAAAAATCAGTTAATGCAACTGCCCAATTTTAATGTGCAGGAAAGTTCTGTGTGAGTCCTTTCCTATTAATTTAATCATTTAAATACGCTTCACATTCCTTAAGCACTAAAGCCATCGCAACCGTACCAGGAGCCCCAATGGTATTACGTTTCTCCACACAGTTTTTCATGCTAATCGCTTCATAGATATCTTCTTCAAATACAGGGCTGATTGCCTTGAATTCATCTAAAGTCATATCATCTAAAGATATATTTTTCTCAATACAGAATAATACTAACTGTCCAACAATACCGTGAGCATCACGGAATGGAATGCCGTGGTTTACAAGATAGTCAGCAGCATCCGTTGCATTGGTAAAGCCGTTCTTAGCACTGGCTTCCATGACATCTTTGTTAAATTTCATAGATGCTAACATTCCTGTAAATAGAACGATGCAGCCTTTTACTGTGTCAATTGCATCAAATGTTAATTCTTTATCTTCCTGCATATCTTTGTTATAAGCAAGTGGCAGTCCTTTCATCGTTGTTAAGATAGAAACTAAAGCCCCATAAACACGGCCAGTCTTACCACGAATTAACTCTGCAATATCTGGATTTTTCTTCTGAGGCATAATGCTAGAACCTGTGCTATAAGAATCATCAATATCAACAAACTGATATTCATTGGAGTTCCAGATACAGATTTCTTCACAAAAACGGCTTAAATGCATCATAATCGTAGAACATGCACTTAAAAGTTCAATGATATAATCACGGTCAGATACAGAATCCATACTGTTTAATGTAGGACCAGCAAACTCAAGTAAAGAAGCAGTCAGATTACGATCTAAAGGATATGTAGTACCAGCTAAAGCACCAGAACCAAGAGGACAGTAATTCATACGGTCATAAATGTCATGCATACGGGAACGGTCACGCTTAAACATTTCAAAATAAGCTCCCATGTGATGTGCGAGAGTAATTGGCTGTGCCTTTTGCAAATGCGTAAAACCAGGCATGAAAGTTTCTACGTTCTCTTTCATAATCGTATAAAGTTCTTTTAATAAATCCTTTAATAAAGCATCAATTTCTTTTACTTCATCTCGAGTGTAAAGTTTCATATCAAGAGCCACTTGGTCATTACGGCTTCTCCCAGTATGTAATTTCTTGCCGACGTCTCCGATTCGTTCAATCAGATGTGCTTCCACAAAACTGTGAATATCTTCGTGTTCACTGTCCAATACAAGAGAGCCATTGTCAATATCGGCTGAAATGCCTTGCAGACCTTTTATAATACTGTCTCTTTCCTCGGTATTTATAATTCCTTGCGCCGCAAGCATAGTTACATGTGCAATGCTGCCTTCGATATCTTGCTTATAAAATTTCTGATCAAAACTGATGGATGCATTAAAATTATGTACGAGCTGATTTGTTTCCTTTGTAAAACGTCCGCCCCAAAGTTTCATACTGTGTACCTCTTTTCGTAGTTTATTTTATTTGTATTCTACAATATCTTAACCGTTTTTTATAAGGATTGCAATAATATGTTGTAGAAAGAATAGGAATGGACGTATAATGAAATCCTAATGACAAACTATTAAGGAATGGGGATTGAAAATGAACAAATATTTTGAACGATTAAGGCCTTTTATGGAAAAGGCAATGGCGCTTCAGACAGCACTTACTTTATTTGAATGGGATAATGAGACCGGAGCACCGAAAGAAGCAGGAGAGTACACTTCTAAGGTGATTGGAACCTTATCCGATGAATATTACAAAACATATATTAATGATGATGTAAAATCTCTGTTAGACAAGCTTACAAGTAAACGTGAACAAGAAACCCTGTCAGATACAGAAAAAGCAATTGTCAATGAAATTGTGAAGATAGATAAACAGCTTAGACCAGTTCCACAGGAAGAGTACAAGGAGTTTTCTACCCTTACAGCAAAATCTACAGCCGTATGGGCCAAGGCAAAAGCGGATAACGATTATAAAAAGTTTTCTCCTGTGCTTGAAGAAATCGTGGAGTATCAGAAGAAATTCACTAGATACAGAAAGCATGGAAGACAAAAACTTTATGATATTCTGCTTAATGATTATGAACCGGGATTTAATATGGAAATGCTAGACATTTTCTTTGAGAAGATTAAGAAAGAGTTAGTTCCGTTTATTAAAGAAGTGGAAAAGAAAATGGATCAGGTAGAGAAGTCCTATGAGTATAGTATTTATCCAGTAGAAAAGCAGAAAGAATTCTGTAGCTGGATATCTTCTTACATGGGATTTAACTTTAACCGTGGCATTATTTCCGAAAGTGCCCATCCATTTACCACCAATCTTCACAATCATGATGTGCGATATACCAATCATTATGAAGAAAAGGGAATAGAAGACTCCATATTTTCAGCAATCCACGAGACGGGACATGCGTTATATGAACTTGGTGTAAAAGATGAGTTTACCTTAACGCCAGTCGGAACTGGAACTTCCATGGGAATGCATGAGAGCCAGTCTCGTTTCTGGGAAAATGTAATCGGTAAATCCGAAGAATTCTGGACCCCTATTTATGGCCGATTAGTAGATCTGTTCCCGGAACAGCTTAAAAATACAAAACTAAAAGATTTTGTGAAGGGCATTAACAAATCAAAACCAAGTCTTATCCGTACCCAGTCCGATGAGCTGACATATCCGCTTCATATTCTAGTTCGTTATGAAGTGGAAAAAGCAATAATTGAAAAAGGTGTAGACGTAAAATCGCTTCCTAAGCTTTGGAATGAGAAATATAAAGAGTATTTAGGTGTAGAGCCTGAGAATGATGGAGAAGGCATTTTACAGGATATTCACTGGGCAACAGGTGAGTTTGGATATTTCCCTTCTTATGCATTGGGAAGTGCAGTAGCAGCTCAAATTTACTATTATATGAAGAGTGTTATGCCTTTAGAAGATTATCTAAAAGAAGGCAATCTGCTTCCAATACGTGAATTCTTAAAAGAGAAGGTCCATCAGTACGGTAAATCTAAGACAACCAATGAAATTTTGAAGGAAATGACAGGCGAAGAGTTTAATGCGGATTATTATATCAAATATCTAAAAGAAAAGTACCAGAAGATTTACAACCTTTAGAATAATTTATTTTGTATCGTCTCATATTATAACTGTAAGTTTTATAACTGAAAGTTTATCGATAAGAAAAGAGGATACAAAATGAACGAGAAATTACGTATTACAGCGGTACACGCTAGAGAAATTCTAGATTCTAGAGGAAATCCAACAGTCGAAGCAGAAGTCGTATTAGAAGATGGAAGCACAGGAATTGCAGCAGTTCCTTCTGGAGCATCTACAGGAGCCTTCGAAGCGGTAGAACTTCGTGATGGCGACAAACAAAGATATCTTGGGACAGGCGTAACAAAGGCAGTACACAATGTAAATACAGCGATTGCAGATACTGTAATTGGCATGAATGCTTTTAATCAGGCTGAAATTGACAAGGCTATGATAGAAGCGGATGGAACAGAAAACAAAGGTAAATTCGGTGCCAATGCTATCTTAGGTGTATCCTTAGCAGTAGCAAAAGCAGCTGCCAATGCTGTTTACTTACCACTGTATCAATATGTAGGTGGATGTAATGCAACTGTACTTCCAGTGCCTATGATGAATATTATCAATGGTGGAAAGCATGCGGATTCCAGTTTGAATATTCAGGAATTTATGATTATGCCAGTAGGAGCGTGCTGCTTCCGTGAATGCTTAGAACAAAGTGCTACCGTATTCCATACACTGAAAAAGCTTTTGAAAGCGGATGGTTATGTAACGGCTGTTGGTGATGAAGGTGGTTTTGCACCAAAATTCAGTAGTGACGAGCAGGCACTGGAATATATCGTAAAGGCAATTGATGCAGCAGGATATCGCCCAGGTGAAGATTTTTTAATTGCCATGGATGCAGCAGCAACAGAAATGTATGAAGAAGCAGCGAAAACAGGACGTAAAGGAGAGTATCTCTTCTGGAAATCAGGAGAATACAAATCAGTCGACGGCATGATTGATTATTGGGAAGATTTGTGCTCCAAATATCCAATTATTTCTCTTGAAGATGGTCTTGCAGAAGAAGACTGGGATGGCTGGGCTAAGTTAACCAATCGTCTTGGAGATAAGATTCAGCTCGTTGGAGACGACTTATTTGTAACCAATACAAAGAGAATTGAAAAAGGAATGAAACAGGATGTTTCTAACTCAGTTCTTATTAAAGTAAACCAGATAGGTACATTAACCGAAACATTAGAAGCCATAGAAATGGCAAAAAATAATAAATGGACAGCTATTGTTTCCCATCGTTCTGGTGAAACGGAAGATGTCACTATCGCTGATATTGCAGTAGCAATGAATGCTGGTCAGATTAAAACAGGTGCACCTTCGCGAAGCGACCGTGTTGCAAAATACAATCAATTACTTCGAATTGAAGAAGAACTGGGAAGTACAGCACGTTATCTTGGAAGAAATGCATTTAAAGTGAAATCAATGAAATAGTAAAAAGGGGCTGTCGCGCTAAAAATGATATGCCCTTTGTCAAGTAGACAGGATAAATATCTAAAACAATTTATTGACTACCGCTTAAATTGATGCGGTAGTTTTTCTATGCTATCCATTTTGACTTATTTTTTCAATACGTTTATTTTTAGGTATCGGATACTGAATTGGTGTATCGGTTTCAAGTGCTTCAGTCCGTACTTCTGACGGTGTTTTGCATCCGGATCTTTCTTGAGGACGTTCGCTATTATAAAACTTTATGTAAGATTCTATCGCTGTTCTAAGCGATTTTTCATATGTAATTTTATACATGCAGTATATTTAGAAATATCATACTTACTAGCAAGTACACGAACAGGGGCAACACCATCTAAGTACTGTTGTGTAGCCATTGCTCTAAATTCAGGTGTATGCAATTGATTTGACATAAAAATACCTCCTAAGTAGATTTTGATTATTTGCCATATCTACTTTGGAGGTATTATATCAAAAGGTAGAAATACCCAAAGAAATAAAAGGCGAGTTCAGAAAGATAGAAGTTCATACAGTTGTCGACAGAGCTGTCCAACAGGCAATCGTACAGGAACTCACACTAATCTACGAGGAGCAATTCTCAGATAAAAGTTTTGGCTTTCGCCCAAATCGAGGAGCACATAATGCCCTTAGGCAATGCCAAAAGAATGTAAATGACGGCTATGTATATGTAGTGGATATGTCTATACATTGAGAGATGGCTAAAAACTCCGTTTGTATTGAGAAATGGTGAAGAGATAGAACGAAATGCGGGAACACCACAAGCACCATTTGAAAAATATGCAGATGATGGGGTGTACGTTGCAAGACGAAAGAAGAAGCACTTTTTATAATTTCATTGCCTCGGTCAGCAAAACGTTGGCCAAGGCATTCAGGGATAGAATTAAATCGCTAGAAATACACAAGAAAACTGGGTGTAAAATCGATTTGATTTGGAGATAGTTTTCAGTGAGTTAAGCATTTTTGAACTGCAAGTTAAATATTATAAAAAGAATTTACAATTTATAGTGAATTGTAAAGTGAAATTCCATACCCACAACAAATTATAAGGTAGT
>CALFNR010000116.1:0-21019 GCA_937903005.1 uncultured Lachnoclostridium sp.
CTGGTTGTCTTCCTTATTATGTGGTGCTGGCTGGGCTCCTTTTTGATTATCTGCTTTATTATCTGGTGCTGGCTGGGCTCCTGGCTGGTTTTGTGGTCCCTGACCACCCTCTTTTCCACCTCCACCCATGGTTTCTGGCTTGTAGAGATTACCACTTGTACTGTTATAATTTCTTTGTAAGAATGACTCTTCAATTCCTTCAAAGGCAAGATAAAGTCCCCAGTACTTTCCATTTCTATTAATAGCAGCATAGGAATATAAAGAAGAATTTACACCTAAATACGAAAGGATATCGTATGTAATATACTCTTTCATATAGGTTGAATCTGACATAATGTTGTTAAGGCACAGCTTATCTAAACCGTCCATTGTCTGTCCATTCTTAAAATGGTCAAACTCCACTTTGAAACTAAAACGATCTGTTGTGTCATCTGCTGCAATAGAAGTCAAACTTGTATTTCCCTTTGGTCTGATTCCTACGTCATAATATCTGGTTCCATTAATCTCGATATCACAAGCATAATACTCTTCTTTTGTGGCATTTTTAAGCATATCATCCCAGTCTTTATCATCCATAATGATGTTTACATCCATGATTTTACTTTTATCAAATACACTGGAAGCATATAACACTGACGACTGATTGGAATGTAGCATTTGGGGACAATAGGCTAAAACAGAAGTAATTACTAAGGCTAGAGCAATCAGCACTACAGTTGCGCGATTCCACATTTTTTCCTTCTTCATAGTATCCAACCTTTCCTGATTTCTTTATGACATATAATCCCCATTGTAGCTTACTAATACCGCATTATTCACTTGTTTGATGGAAGAGATCTGGTTTACAAAATCTGTTGTCTCATCCTTTAGTCGAATCTCTAAAGTCAGTTCAATTCCTGTTTTGGAAACTGTTTTCGATTTCACTACTGTTTTTTTCACTTGACCCTTAATATAACTCATTGCATTTTTCTCTGCTGCATCATTTTCGCAGTTGATTACTAAAATGTATGGATTGTCAGATGTCTTTTTGTTCATAAAGATGACTAAAATAATTCCAATAATGACAGAACCAAATACGGCTAATGGAAACATTCCTGCGCCAATTACAATTCCTGCTGCAATTGCCCAGAATAGATAACAGATTTCAATAGGTTCTTTGACAGCGGTACGAAAACGAACGATAGATAACGCACCTACCATACCAAGTGATAATACAACGTTACTGGTTACTGCTAAAATTACAAATGTTGTGGTAACACACATTGCTACTAATGAAGCTCCAAAACTGGAAGAATACATAACTCCATTAAAGGTTTTTCTGTAAACAAAATTAATAAGGAAACCGATTGCAAATGCAAGAAACATTGCTAACACAGTATCCAGCAGGTTAAAAGAAGTAATATTGTCTATATAATTTGATTTAAAAATATCTGAAAAAGTTGTAGTGCCTGTTGCCAAAAACATCATTTTCATCATCCTTTCCTATTTATCTTATTTATCCAAATCTGCGACAAGCTTCATATTTTGAAAATGAAGTTTTCGGTCGCTCATTTACCTGTATTGCCATTTGTATCAGTTCTGGCAAGAATGCATCATACTTTACTTCCATTAAAAGCTGCCCTTTATCGGTTGCATCAATGGTTGGCACACTAATATTAAAGAAATCTTTGCTGTAAAGACCACTTTTTATCTTTGTATCAAAGGTGATACGGACATTGCCTGGATTGTAGATGAATGGTTCTCGTAAATAATCTACTATGACTCTTGGTTTTAAACACTGTTCCTTCATCTTAGTGTACAAGTCAATGAATAATGGCTGTTTGCTTTCTTTTAAGAATTCGATATTCCCTGCAATGATTTGCTCAACCTGCTCTTTGGTAATGGAAGCGGATAATTTATTGCATAGACCATTCATCTTGCTTTTCTTCTCTAGATGAATAAAGGAATCATCTCCATTGTAATAACGAATTCTGAACTTTTCTCTGTTGGTGTATCCGTATACTTTTTCTTTTAGTGCCTTATCGTTATAGTTATCAAAATACAAGCTTCGAATCAAGTAAAAACCATTTTCATCTGCATGTGTATCGCTAGAGGCAATTACTTTTAATCGGCTTCGAATCGCCAGATAATCCGTATACGTAATGTAGTGTTTGGTCTCATGACGAAACTTTAAGTCTCCCATTGTGTTCCTCCTTTCCTGTTTTCTTGTTTGTCTTTCCTCACAAAACAGCTAAAAGCTTTCTTAAGTTTTTTAGCATATGTTAAGTTTATCTAAAATTTGTGTAAGAAAAATGTAAGAATTGTGTATAGAATGTGAAGTAACTTAGTATATAAAAACAAATGTTCGAGATAAAGCATTGGTCATATTCGACAGATGATTTTTTTACAGAAGATAAATATCTAAACTTCAAATAAATATTTCACTTGACAATTAGTCTGATTTCGGACTATACTAAAATAGTCCGAAATCAGACTAATGAAAGGTGGTAAAAAGTGGATAAAAAAATGATACTAGAGTGGAAACGTTATTACACTTTATGGAGAGAATGCAATTTAATGTATGAAGAATGGTCCAAAGAGCAAGGGCTGTCTATGAATGGGTATCTAATATTATATTCATTCTACGATGAAAAAGATGAGCTTACGCAGAAGTCTATCAGTCAGAAATGGATGATTCCTAAGCAAACCGTAAATACCATTTTAAAGGATTATATGCAAAGAGGATTTATTGAAGCAGTATCTATGCCAGAAGACAAACGGAATAAAATATTAAAATTAACAAAGTCAGGGAAAGAATATGCCAATGAAATCATAGGAAAATTGCAAGAAAAAGAACTATTTGTCATGCAGAAACTTGGAATGGAAAATGTGACTAAAATGAATGATATTATGGAAAGATTTATTGTTCTTTTTCGCAAAGGAGAGAATATAAATGAATAACAGAACAGAATTTTTTAAATTTGTCATTCCATCTATTATTGCTTTTGCACTTTCTGGAATTTATGCAATTGTTGATGGATTTTTTGTTGGAAATACAATAGGTGATGCAGGACTTTCAGCAATCAACATGGCATATCCTGTGGTAGCAGTAATTCAGGCAGTTGGAACTGGAATCGGTATGGGTGGAGCCGTTTATTATTCCATCAGCAAAGCTGAGAATAAAAAGAAAAGAGCTGAAGAATTTGCTGCAACATCGTGGTGGCTTCTGATAATTGCAAGCATATTATTAACTATCATAATTTATTGCTTTGCAGAGCCTGTTCTTGTGGCATTGGGAATGCAGAAAAAAATATTAAGCTACGGAGTTGAATATATTAAGGTTATTGCATTTGGTGCGGTACTACAGGTTTTAGGAACCGGATTAATCCCACTTATGAGAAATTATAATGGATCCTTTATGGCGATGATAGCTATGGTTGGAGGATTCGTGACGAATATCATATTGGATTTCTTATTGGTCTGGGTGTATGGGTATGGTATAAAAGGGGCTGCACTGGCAACTATTATTGGACAGGGAGTCACGGCTTTGACCGCAATCATCTATTCTGTTCATAAGAAATGTTTCTTTGTAAGAGTATCCATGAACTATGCATTATCACTTGTTAGTTCTATATTTAAAGTGGGACTGGCACCGTTTGGTCTTGCACTGACACCTAATATTTCACTTGTCATTATAAATCGTTTTTCCGTACAGTATGGAGGTGAAAAAGCAATCGCGACCTATGCTTGTATTGGATATATTATCTGCATCATTTATCTTGTCCTGCAGGGGGTTGGAGATGGAAGCCAGCCGTTGATGAGCCAATACTATGGAGAAAAACGAGAAGCCGATTTGAAAGAAATAAGAAAGATGGCATATACATTAGCTATTTTCCTTGCTATTGTAGGATGTGTTCTGATGTTTGTAGCAAGATGGAAGATTGGAACATTGTTTGGGGCATCAGATGAAGTGAATATCAATACTGGGAAGATTATCCCTATTTTCCTGATATCAGTTCCATTTGTGGCAATTACAAGGGTTTCTACAGCAGGCTTCTATGCAACAGAAAAAAGCATACTTTCATATATTCTCACATTTATAGAACCTGTGCTAATGCTGATTTTAATGTTGATTCTGCCACCGTTATTGGGAGGTCAAATCATGATTTGGTGGAGTACGGTAATTGCAAGAATTGTATCAGCAGTTTTGGCATTATATTTGATAAAAAAAAGCAATAAAGAGTTATAATATAGGAAAAAAGAAATCTACAACTTACAGTTTGTAGAAATGATAGCAAAATTAATATTTAATGGGGATATGAAATATATCCCCACATTTTGTTTTACTCTAGTAGTCTTCCTGGATACATAATCGACAGTTCTCATCCGCATTCCAAAAAGAAGTTCTAGTTTCATTGTTTTGTATTCTATTTATAATAATCAAAATGAAGATCGTAAATCTGTACCGTATCTCCCTCTTGAATACCAAGATTCTCAAGTTCTTCAATAATATTATTTTCACGAAGGAATCTCTGGAAGAAGGCAAAACCTTTTTCTGTCTCCAAGTTCGTGTATCCAAGCATTCTTTCTACACGAGAACCTTCGATAGAATATAATCCATCTTCTATCTTTTCAACCTTAACTGGTTCTGTGCTTAAATCAAATTCAGGGAAGAATTCTCTTTCAAATACAACTGGTTCTGTCTTGATTTCATTTAGCATTCCTTTAACGTGATATAACAGTTCTTTGACACCTTTACCACTTACTGCAGAGATAGGGAACACCTGAATTCCTTGTGGTTCAAACTCTTTACGAAGTGCTTCTAAGACTTCTTCCCCCTGGTCACCATAGAATACGTCTGTCTTATTGGCAGCGATTACCTGTGGCAGGTTTGTAAGTTTTTCACTATACGCACTTAACTCTGCATTAATGATTTTGATATCTTCTACTGGATCTCTTCCTTCAACAGAAGCTGCGTCTACCATATGAATGATTACTTTTGTACGTTCAATATGGCGAAGGAATTCATGTCCAAGACCAATACCTTCAGAAGCACCTTCAATTAATCCAGGAATATCTGCGATTACGAAACCATCTGTTCCTTCTAAGTCAACTACTCCTAAATTCGGATTTAATGTTGTAAAGTGATAATTTGCAATCTTTGGTTTTGCATTGGTAACACGGGATAAGAATGTGGACTTCCCAACGTTAGGGAATCCCACTAGACCTACATCGGCGATTACCTTTAACTCAAGCAATACTTCAAGCTCCTGGCAAGGCTGTCCTGGCTGTGCATACTTTGGAGCCTGCATAGTAGGTGTAGCAAAATTCATATTACCTTTTCCACCTTTTCCACCGCGAAGAATTACTTCTCTTCTATTATCAAAAGACATGTCCGTAATGACTTTTCCAGATGCTGCATCACGTACAATGGTTCCAGCAGGAACATATACAATCTTATCTGCACCATCTGCACCATGACATCTCTTTTTACCACCTGGCTGTCCATCACCAGCAACATATTTACGAATGTTACGGAAATCGTTTAGCGTATTAATACCATCATCTACTTCAAATATCAAATCGCCACCACGTCCGCCATCTCCACCGTCTGGGCCGCCTGCTGGAACGTATTTTTCACGACGGAAACTTACGTGTCCATCTCCACCTTTACCAGAGCGGATATATATTTTCGCATGATCTGCAAACATAGTAACCTCTTTTCTAAGAATATGTTTCTTTCTATATATTGATAAACACACTATTATTTATTAGCATGTACTATTTTTCATCATCTATTCTTCGCCAATTCAAGATCAAAGTGTGAGTTTCTCACACCCTCGCAGCTTAAGTTAACTAAAAGGAACTCACACTTTGCCGCGCCGAATGGGTGCCGCTGTTTTTTTGCGACTAACTTCCTTCCCCATTCGTGTGCATCCGCCCCTGTTTTTTAGGGGCTTTTTTGCTCTATAGGGAAGGGCTCGCAGAGAACTTTCCTATAGAGTAAACAGCGAATAAACGAAAAGCCCCAAACATGATTTCTCACAATTTGGGGCTTGGCTTCCACAAAATTATTGTGCTTCTCTTGGATATACAGAAGCTTGTTTTTTGTCTCTACCTTTTCTTTCAAATCTTAATACTCCATCAACTAATGCGTATAAAGTATCATCGCCACCGCGTCCTACGTTAACACCTGGATGAATCTTTGTACCACGTTGTCTATAAAGAATATTACCAGCTAAAACAAATTGACCATCTGCTCTTTTAGCACCTAATCTCTTAGATTCAGAGTCTCTACCGTTCTTAGTAGAACCAACACCTTTTTTATGAGCAAATAACTGAAGGTTCATCTTTAACATCTCTTACACCTCCTCGAGTATAAGTAATTAATCTTCTATTACAATAAATTCTTTTCCGTACTCTTGTTCCACACCTCTTAAACCAAGAAGCATTGATTCCACGAGTAGCTTGGACTCACTACTGATGTCACCCGCAAATTCAAACTTTACATCGCCGTTCTCTTCTTTTACTTCACATGCGATTGCATCGTCAGTAAATTCTTCGATTGAATTAATCGTATTCACAACTAACACAGAAACGGCTGCACAGACAATATCTTGTCCGTAGTCTGCATATTCCGCATGACCCATGCATTGAAATCCATTACAAATACCATTATCATCTCTGAATACAGTAATATTAATCATACAGCTACCTGATTAAAATTAAGCTTCGATTTTTTCGATCTTAACCTGTGTGTACTGTTGTCTATGACCGTTTTTCTTATGATAACCAGTTTTTCTTTTATACTTGTAAACAACAACTTTTTTAGCTTTAGCTTGTTTTACAACGGAAGCTGTAACACTAGCACCGCTAACATCACTACCAACAACAACTTTACCGTCTTTGTTTACTGCTAAAACGTCATCAAATTTTACAGTTGCACCAGCTTCACCAGAAAGCTTTTCTACGTTAATAACGTCGCCTTCAGAAACTTTGTACTGTTTACCACCTGTTGCAATAATTGCGTACATATGGCACCTCCTACTCAATTACTCGCCAGCTTTGGTGTTTTCTTATCGAAATAAGTCAAGCTTGTAACCTCGCTGTGCGGCATACTATGATATTTAAACACATATTTCTAAGTTTGTCAATAGTTTTTTCTAATTTAGAAGTTTTTATAGCATAAAATTGTTAATCCAATAAAACAAGAGCAAATGAAGCGGATATATTATATAGAAGAAATACTTTAACGAAATACCCTTCTTACCGTTATAAAAACTAATTGGAATTGCAGAAAGAGCACCCGCATACTGGATTTTACCACCCATTAACAGGTTCATCATCACATCAACAATTGCCACACTGGCTTTCTTGCCATGGAATATGAACATAAGAAGAATCAGGACAAGTCCATTCATTCTATAATCTGCCTGCAGATAAAATGCTGCAGCAATCACAACCCCATAGGAAGCTAATAGAACCAATGTCTGTAATACTACCTGCTCCTTAGAAAACTTCGTCCTAGCAGTCTGAATCAGATACATCATCACAACACCTAGAAACAAGGTGAAAAATACATTCTGATGACCTCCATAGAAAATAGTTCCATAAAAGGCCAAATCAAACGGAATTTCTGAAATTAAGGCAAACAGAAACAGCCTGAAAGCGTATTTTAGAACACTTCTAGTATGATAAAATCCTTCTACAATCAGAAAACAATAGATTGGAAATGCAAGTCTTCCAATTCCTCTGCCAAACAGATACAATGGCTGATTCCTTTCATAGTCTACAAATATATAGGTTGCATGATCTATTATCATGGTAACCAGTGCAATTATCTTTAGTGTTCCTCCGCTCAGCCCCCAGGCTCTGTTCTGTTCCATTTTCCTATCATCCTTTCAATTAGTAGGGTTCTACATATTCTACCCCAAGATAATTACAAAATCCCTTCGCTATCTCTTCACCAGTCTCTTTCCAATAATCAGTACTTGCCATCATATTCTTCACTTCGTTCCAGTTGGTCATAAATGCACATTCTAATAGAATACTTCCTTTCGTATTCATTGCGCTTGCATTACACATTGCAAATGTATGCTCTCTGTTGACACCACGGTTTTTCTGTGGAGTACCTTTGCTGGTTGTATTTAGAATTGCTTGTGCCAAAGAATGAGAATTCTTAGCATTGGAGGCATACTGATGAGAAAATACTTCTATTCCATTGGCACTGTTAAAGCCAGATCCATATGCATTAAAATGAATGCTTATGGAATAATCGCTCTTGGAATTCTTAATATTAGCTTGTCTCGTTTTCAGTGGTGTGTCTTCACTTCCAAACCCACTTTTATATACATCAAATCCGCAACGTTCCAACGCAGCAACTGCATAATTTCCAACTCCTACGTTAGCCGTATGTTCCCGAATCTGTGTACCTTTTTTTGCATCAATAACACCATCTTTGTCAAAGTCAAGACTTTCTAACAGCTTTGGAGTACGTTTTCCTGCTGTATAAGCTCCATGCCCAACGTCAACTGCTATTTTATAACCATTTTTCAGCACTTCATTAGTTAGTGTAATACAAACATATCCATCTTCAGTAGAAAACGTATAGTTTATATCTGCTCTTTTCTTCACAATTTCAAGCACTGTATCGCCATCTTTATCTTGTGTTATAGAAGCACTCTTTAACAAGTAGGGATGCTCTAATGTAATGCTCTCATCACGTACTTTATTTTCACAGTCTAGAATTTTCACAATAATTTTACTACCACTATCCTGAATAGCAACATTGTCTTCATCAAAGGAACCATCTACTGTAATCACATCCGTTTTGCCAAACCGTTCTCCTTTTGCCTGTATCACATAAAATCCAGTTGATGTCCGTGTTGAAGATGGGACTTCCATTACACCCTCTTCTCCTTCATCCGATACAGTTTCTACGATGTCAACTTCACTTTCTGGTGCCGTCCATTCGAAATATGCTCCATCTTTTCTAGTTAATGCACAAGTTTTTGTCTTAGTGATATAACTATAATTCAGTCCTAACCTTGTAGCTACACTAGATATTGGAAGCATTACATATTCTACGTTTGTTTTACCATTCAAAACAAGTCTTACTGGTCTGCTAAGTGTTACTGTTTTACCATTTAACTGTGCTGTTTTGGAGCCAACTGTCATAGAAAGAGTCTTGTCTCCATAAGAAACTGTTACCGTCCCCTTACTTGGACTGTATTGATACGTTCCACCAATTTGTGATTTTGCAAATGCTCTTGCCTGTACGTAGAATGCATTATCCATTACAATACAGTTCATATTAGAAACCGGAACTTTTGTGTCGTCAAAGGTTAAATTTGCCTTTGTTCTATTATATAACTTCCATTTTTCATCGTATCGAATATAAAATGGTGTAGTCATCTTCACTTTTGCAGCCGTACTTGAAGTTTTGGAATAGCTATAGCCATAACCAAACGTTGTAGCTACAAACCGAGCTGGCACATAAAGTTTTGTTTTATTAACATTATAAAATTTAATCATTGTTGGCGGGTATTCTAGTTGTGTCTTTCTGCCGTTTACATAAGCGGTTTTACTATTTAATGTCATTCTTACGGTGATATCATATTTCTTTAAAGTAATTTTCTGATTTTTATAAGAGTAAGAAATTCCACAGTCATCTTTGAACACATCTGCTACGGGCAACATGTATATGGTTGTCCCTTTTTTATTTTTCAGTGCCAGACCTGTAGTCCCATGCATGTTAACTCCTTTTCCATCTAGACTTGCACTTAATCTCGTTCCTGTGTAATATCTTGTTTTTTGACAGTACCTGATTTTAAGCTTGCTGGCAGCATTTACCGATACTGCCTTTCCACCTAATACATCTACTGTAAGTAATACGATTAAACATAACATAATGGACATGCGCTTCATAAGTCCTGCAGTTTTATCTGCATGCCCATATGTATTCATTTCCTTCATCTGAATCCTTCCCTCTTCCTTTGTAATAAGTTTTTAATCTTCGGTTACGTTTACAAGTGTACTTTCCGTAAACGCAATGAACTGTTTGGCATTGACAATCATCTGACAGCCGCGCACGCCTGCACTAACACTGATTTCTTCAAACTGCTCTGCCGTATAATCCATATACGTTGGAAATTTCTTTTTCATTCCAACTGGCGAACATCCCCCTCGGATGTAACCAGTAATTTTTAATAAATCTTTGACTGCAATTAATTCGACTCGCTTGTCCTTAATTGCTGCCGCTGCCTTCTTTAAATCCAGTTCCTTATTGACTGGCAGGCAGAATACTACATAGCCGTTTCGTTCTCCCTTTAGAACAATTGTTTTAAACACCTGTTCTAATGGAAGTCCCGTCTTCATTGCCACATCTTCGCCACAGATATGATTCTCATCTACTTCGTATTCAATGGTGCGATATGGTATTTTTGCTTTATCAAGCATCCTTAAAGCATTGGTTTTCACTGCTTTTGCCATCCTCATCACTCCTTGTTTTTATCTGTTCCCATAAAGGTTTGCGTACTTTTTTTCTTGTCACCTCCACTAAATTAAGCTTAGTCATATCAATTAAAGCTGTTTTTACTGGATCTTTTGCAAACAAATGTCTTAACTGATTCATAAGACTAATGCGTTTTTCTTCGTCCTCTAAATCAATAAAATCAATAATAATAATTCCTGACATATTTCGTAGGCGAATCTGCTTTGCTATTTCTTCTGCCGCTTCCTTATTGATCTTATAAAATGTTTCCTGTTCATTTTTTCTGCCTTTTACGGCCTTTCCAGTATTGACATCAATTACAGTCAACGCTTCTGTCGGCTCTATCACAAGATAACCGCCTGACTTTAACCAGACACGTTTCTGTAACGCCTTCTGCAACTTAGTTTCTATGGAGTACAAATTCTTCATGGAAATCATAGAATCTTGATAGAATGTTAATTTATTTAAATCTTCTGGCTGATAGTTTGTTAGAAATGTATGGATTTCTTCATAGATTTCTTTATCATCGGTAATAATTTCGTCTAATTGACACTGGTTAAAATCCCTAATATCTGATAAATAATTTGATAGACCTTTTTCGACTAGTGAAAACCTGGTAAAATGAACTGCCTGGGTTACAATTCTCTGATACATAGACTGTAACGTCTTAATTTCCTGTTCCATTCTTTCTTTCTCCACACCTTCACTATTGGTGCGGATGACAAATCCATATTCTTCGGAACGAAATGGCTCTACAATGGATTTTAGACGTTCTCTCTCTTCTTTTGCAACAATTTTTGCAGATACTCCTAGTTTCGTAATGCCATGAGTTAAAACCACATATTTTCCCGTAATATTTAGATTACAGGTAACGGTAGGTGATTTTGTTTTCACATTTTCACGTTCTATCTGCACCATGATTTCATCTCCGATGCAAATATGGTCTCTTGCCTTGCCATTACAGTAAATAGGAAATTGTGGTTTCGACAGAGGAAGATAACACATTCTTCCTCCGCTGATTTCCACAAATGCTGCATTGATATTTTTTACAATGTTTTTCACTTTACCAATATAAATATTTCCGAGAAGGGTACCATCAAGAGAAGCCTGTTCCACATTAACCTGAACGAGCTCCTTCTTATTCATTAATAGAGAATATACAATCTGTTCTTCTTTTAAAATCACTAACTGGCTTGCTTTCTCCATAGTCAATCCCTTTCTATCTACTGGTCTAACTCTCCTAATGAAATTAACTCACCTTCTTTATCCCCGTCCGCATATAAATCAAAACGGTGATACTGGTAAGAAAATTCATATAATTCTTTACCAAGATACTGATAAAATGCTTCCATTACCAGATCCGGCTTAATGTTTGTCACGCTTCCCGCAACAAGCTGAAGATATACGTTCTGCTGCACATCATATTCTTGTGCTACCGTTTCGGTATAATCTCTTCCAACTAATTTTCCAAATGCCTCTTTATCAAATGCATAGTGATAAATAAAAGGCTTAATATCTACGATAGAAGAACTTTTCTTTGTCTTCTTTTCAACTTCAATCTTATCCTGTGCTGCAAATGCCGCAAATTTTTCTTCGAAATTTTCAACCGGTGTATAACCATCTTTTAAAGAAATTTCATAATCTGCTGCACTTACGATCGACATGGCATTTCTGCCGTTGTCTCCTAATTTATGAAACTTCACGACACGGATTTCGTCATTCATCTGTTCATTTAGGCGAGCAACCATTTCTTCATCGGAATCACAGGAATTAAGTTCCACGTCTAAATACTCTCCGTCACTTGTTAAGCCTACACCAAGAGGCTGGGCAAATGACATAAGCTGATGACGGTTAAATCCTTGTGAATAAGCAATATCAATATCTGCTCGACGGAATGCTTTCTGAAAATAACGCATAATATCCAAATGTCCAATAAATTTCATGGAACCTGTTTTCGTAAATTTAATTCTTGCTTTCATAGCACACACCACCTCCAAATTTTGTTGCTCCACAGCCAGCACATTTTTGTCTGCAATTTGGAGTTACTGTTTCGTTCATTGCCTGCTGGTATTCTCTCCATAAGAATTTCTTTGTCACACCAACATCAATAAAGTCCCAAGGGAGAAGTTCGTCATAGGAACGTTCTCTTGCTGTATAGAATAATGGATCAATGTTAATTTCCTCAAATGCTTCAAGCCATGCATCGTAATTGAAAAATTCTGACCAGGAATCAAACATACAGCCCTTTTTATACACATCTAAAATTAATTTATTTAATTTTCTATCTCCACGAGCTAAAACACCTTCTAACATAGTAAGTTCTGCTTCATGCCAGTTGTATTTAATACTCTTCTGGTTTAACTGCTCTCTCATTTTTCCATTTAAGAAGCGCTGTTTCTCTAAGAACTCTTCGCTTGTAGACATTCTTGCCCACTGGAATGGAGTAAATGGCTTTGGAACAAAGAAAGAAGTACTGGATACAATCTGTACTTTCCCATTTCTCTGGTCTTTTGGAATGGTATAGTATTCTCTTGCAATCTTGTCCGATAAAATCGCAATGCCTTCAATATCCTCTTCTGTTTCTCCTGGCAAACCTAACATAAAGTATAATTTTACTCGATTCCAGCCACCATGGAACGCATCCATTGCGCCTTTTAAAATCACTTCTTCTGTTAATCCTTTGTTGATTACATCACGCATTCTCTGAGAACCTGCTTCTGGCGCAAATGTCAGACTGCTCTTCTTCACATCCTGTACCTTGCTCATAACGTCAAGGGCAAATGCATCAATACGAAGAGATGGCAAGGAAATATTAACACCTTTGGAACCGAACTCATCAATTAAGAAATATACAAGTTCCTGTAAATGAGAGTAGTCACTGGAACTTAGGGAACTTAAAGAAATCTCATCCTGTCCTGTCGATTTTAACATCTTGTAAGCACGTTCTTTTAAGAAGTCAATACTTCTCTCACGGATCGGACGATAAATCATACCTGCCTGACAGAAACGGCATCCACGGATACATCCTCTCTGAATCTCAAGTACAACACGATCCTGTGTAACCTTAATATAAGGGACTAAAGGATTTTCCATATAAAAGGTATCGCTTAACTGCATTTCTACCTGTTTTTTAACCGTTTTGGATGCATTTTCATTGATTACATCGAAGGATTTTAGGGTTCCATCTTCGTTGTAAGTTGCTTCATAAAATTGAGGAACATAAATTCCTTCAATGTGAGCTGCTGCTTCTAAGAAATCTTTTCTAGAACCGCCACGTTTTTTATTTTCTTTATATACATCTAGTAACTGAAAGTAAACAGTCTCTCCTTCGCCCATATAGAACAAATCGAAATAATCGCTGATTGGTTCTGGGTTATAAGAACAAGGACCTCCACCGATTACGATTGGATCATTTTCTCCACGTTCTGTCGCAATCAGTGGAATCTGAGATAAATCTAAGACTTGAAGGATGTTTGTATAACACATCTCGTACTGTAAGGTAATCCCCAGAAAATCAAAATCTTTAATCGGATCTTGTGATTCCAATGCAAATAAAGGAATCTCTTTTTCTCTCATAATCTTGTCCAAATCTGGCCAAGGAGAATATACACGTTCGCAATAAGTATCCTCTCTATGGTTAAACATATCATATAAAATCTGAATTCCCTGATGTGACATTCCAATTTCGTATACATCTGGGAAGCACATGCAAAAACGGATATCGACGCTGTCTTTATCTTTAACTACCATGTTGTATTCGTTACCGATATACCTGGCAGGCTTTTCAACTGTAAGCAATATTTCATCACTTAGTGCCAATTTTCTCATTCTGTTACCTCTTTCAACCTGTTTCTGTCTAATTGACTTTCTACTAACGTAAGCATATTTCACACGAATTAACAAAGGAGTTTTTACTGAAACTCAGCAAATACTCCTTTTATCACAAACCTTTACGCTTTTATGACAGTGTTACTTAGCTTATGACATTATAACAGACTTACTCCTTTTTGTCACTGTTTATTATTTGCTGAAATGTTGGTATTACTTTGTCTTCTAATGTTTTCGACATCTGCATTTGAAGCTTTTCAAAATGGTGGTTGTCTTCCACCACTGTAACAACAGTATCGAAATTATATCCTCCATAGGATAATCCGAACTGCTTTACTGCCAACACTCCTAACAAGATCAAGCAAGAAAGAAAAAGCCTTATGTACGTCCCTTTTTTAAACGCAAAACTGGTTCCATCTTCTGTTGTTAGTTCGCCCCCTGTATGTGTCTGTGGATTATCAATCTGTCTCATGCAGTTTGCCCTGGCACTACGGATCAACTCATCACGAGACATTGAATTACTGCTTAAATCACTCACATGCATCCTCCAGATTTTTCTTTCTATAATTATATCCGAGGAAATGGGTTATATTCCAATTAATATAAAACTGCACCTAACTCCACTGTTCGAAATGTTAGGATTGTCCATCTTCTATTCTATAACAGCACCGCCAGAAGGCTGTTTTAGTGTGGTAGCCGTCCCAACACTTATATAGAACCAGTTATTGAATATTAATCGTTTTGGATATCTCTTTTGAATGTATGCTTCAGTTGATGCTTGCCTTAAAAAATATACCGCTTACATAATAATGTACATCTTTTTCTTTTGATGTATCTATCTCTGTCTTCTTTTTCAATTCTAACATCTCTTGATTAATTGAATATTCATACAAGGTTTTATCACTGGCAGTATATAAACATTCATTATTCAAATAGAAACAATTAACTGTATGTTCAAGCTGAAACACCTTTGATTTCTTTGCCTTTAAATCATACACTTCTATTTTTCCATTTGCATCATGAGAAAAATCAGAAACATATAATGTATCGTTATGCACCTGTAAATCCAGTGGCTGGCATTCCGTTAATTCTATACTATCAATAGTATAATCATCCAATGAAAGAATTCCAACTTTCCTTATATGATTTTGGCTGGAATCAAGTGCCAAACTAAATAACAGTTTTTCTTGGTATAAACATACATTTTCAACATTTATTCCAAATTGCGAAATATCAATTGTTCTTATTACATCCAGCTCATAGTCCATAATATATATGTATGATTTGGTTATGCCTTGATAATCGGTTGCAAATGCAATCAATTTTTCGTCATAACAGTAAAGTGTATCTATTGTTGATACATTTTCTGTAAACTCCTTGATATCACCTGTTTCCTTCTCGCATCTCACAATATGGGACTTATAATTTAAATTATTACACACAAAAATATAATTATCTGTTTCAACACAGTCTGCAGGTCCAACTAATCCATGCTTTAATTCATTTATATTTCCAGTATTCAAATCCATATCTAAACAAATCCCCAGATTCTTTTCTCCACCAAGGCCCGCTGCATTCACATAAAGGTGATTATCATTACAAATTGGATGTTTCCATGTACTTCCTACCATGCCATATGATAATTTTTTTGTTCCCACACACTTTAAATCCTTATCATAAAAAGAGATTACTGTACTTTGCTTTTGCTCTGTTGTTCGTATTACTGCTATGTAAAAGTCTGAGGGAATGTCACTGACATCTTTCACATTAAAATGGCATCCACAGAAAAAAAATGATAATACTAATATTAACCACATTGGTTTAATCCACGCACTTCGATTCATTATTCCTCCACCTATAACATAACAGCTAAATAAAACCATTGAAAATCTATATAGCTGTCAACAATAACAGACTACTATTTTGAATAAATGGTAATTGTGTGCGTACTATTTACTAATTCTAACGGATGCACTGCAGCTCCATATGTAGAAGTATTTAAGTCAATACCTAATGCATCCTTATAAGCAGCCCATACTAACTGTGAACAATAGAATTTACTTCTTGTATCTACATTTAGATAATTAAAATTATATGGAAGTCCAATATATCCCTGTTGCTCTATTCTATTTACAGTACAAGAATCCTGATTAACCGATGTTGAACCACATGTAACACCATAACATGTATCTTTCGTACTGTACCAATTATTTTTTCCATATTGAACTCCATCTGACAAAGACTCAATCACTTGAGTTGCACTTACTACAATAGCAGCATGACCTGTGGGTATCAATCCCTTATAAGCATCAGCAGTTACCAAAATAACACCTCTACGTGTTGGGTATGTACCAGTAGAAGTACTTCTTGCTGCACTTAATTTCATAGCAGATGTACTTTTTGCCAAGTCCACGGAATTCTTATCTGCAACTACTTCCGAATTTTCTGCATTTTCAGCAAGCATCTCTGTTATTTCACTCTTATCAAAAAGAGAACTTTCCTCGATGCTTATACTCGATGCATATACACTTGTGACACCCCCCAATAAACCTAAACACAAAAAAGAGACGCCAAATGTTTTTCCAATTATTTTTTTTATTTTCATCTTATTTCCTCCTTTTTGTATTATTGTAAAATCTTAAACTTATAATTTCAAGTTATATTTTTATTTTGTTCTCTACTTTATGATTCCTTTATGATAAAGTCCTACTATATCATTTTTGATTTTGTCCTAAATAACAAATATGTAGTATGATAATATCTCAATACTATTTTATGAGGTGCTTTGATATGAGAAAGGGTTTATTAATGCGAATACATTCCTTCTCCTCGTTCTTCTCGTAAAACCAAAAAAGCATGGAGCAGGAACTTCGTGACAGGCAGAAAAACTCTAAGAACAAAAAAGAGACCTCTCGAATTCAGAGCTGCATCCACAATCCCTTTACGCAGTTTGGCTATGCATGCCATCAGCTTTGTGTTTAGTTGAAAACAACCAGTGTTGTACAGGCAAAAGGACGCGTTGAACGAGCATTTCAAACATTACAACAGTGCCCTGCCAATCTGTCTTTGAAATGCAACCAGACCCCGATAAAATCAATCAGATTCTTGCTGTTCTAACAGAGAGAGTGAGGTATATGAATTAGAACTTGTTCCTGAACACGAAAAACTTAAAAATAGATTGATAAGTTGAAATTTCCTCCTTCTGCATCGTAATTATGATTCCAAATCATTTTTGTAGCTTACCATATTTTGTAGTGAAATGCAATGAAAGTCATAAAGTGAAACGCATCATGGTTTCAACTTGCAATCCCCTGCACACTGTGTTACCATTAACATAATTAGCAAACAAATTAGGGAGGAACGTATCTATGTCTTGGTGTCCAAAATGTAAACAGGAATTTCAAGACGGCATCACTGTGTGTCCTACTTGCGATGAAACTCTCGTCGATAAGCTCGATACTACTGTCGTCATGAAGGAAATTGATTTTTTCTCTGAAGAAGAGGTAACAAAATTTATTTCTTTTCTAACGTATTCTAATATTCATGATACAAGTTGGGAAAAGGATGAGGCTTTAGGGCTATACCGTATCCGTTGTCAAGAAGACGACATACAAGAGGTTGTTAAGTTATTTGGTGCATTTAAATCTGTAGAGGAAGAAGTCAAGGAAGAAATCGAGTCAGAAGAGGATGCCCAAGAATCTTTTGAAGAAGCTGCTAATACAACCTCAACACCTTACGTAAAAAAGCAAGACCAGTATTCCGATGTACATTCCACTGGCATAATGCTTGTAGGAATTGGAGTTGCTGGATTATTGTATGTACTTCTTAACAGTTCCGGTGTTCTTCACCTGTTAAACGGAGCAATTCCTTACACTTTGAATATTGCATTATTTGCCGCCGCATTTATCTACGGTCTCTATTCCCTGAACCAGGCAAAGACGATAAAAGGACAGATTGCAGAAGAAAAAGCTGTAGAGAACGAAATTAATAAATGGCTTGACGAAACTGTAACAGAAGAGTTTTTAGAGAAAAACTCTGATAATTCACTTCCAAAGGAAGCAAACTACTTAAAACAGTGTCAAGTAATCAGACAGCTAGCACAAGATACTTTTCCAGATGTTAAGGAAAACTTTTTGGATAGCTTAGTAGAAGAAAAAATGAACAAAGAATAAACCTAAAAGCTCCCTTGCATGTCCGCATACAGGGGAGCTTTAGCTTTAGCGTTAACTTATGTTTCGTTATAAAGCTATATAATCCTCTATTCTTTTCTGAATCAAATCAAGTTCTTCACAGTACGACGGCAGTTGTATCATCACTTCTTCTTCATTTTCTTTGATTTCAACTACAAGTCTAGGTGTCGTTTGCTTCCAAGATACCTTAGCCGACTGAAGTTTTTCATTCTTAGAGACTAACCCTTCCACCATTCCAAGATAATTAATTCCAATAAGGAATGGTAAATATTCAGATCTGCTTGCTAACATATCACTAGAACACAGTTCCATACAATGGGCATTTCGTTCATAAATAAATGTATTCAGTTGCAGATACAGACCCAGTTTTCCAAATTCCTGTTTCGTTCGCCCATGATATATTTGTAAAACCGGGTAAGATATAACAGATTCCCATTGGTTTATCCTTTCCAAAAGTCCCATTACCCATTCCTCTAATCGGCTGGTCCGCTGCTGCCATCTCAAAGCCGACTTTGACATTCGTAATTCTAACATTTTAGGAGGAAGCGTTCCAGCTACCGATGCTCTAAAACCAGTTACACATTCTGTAAATTTTTCATTTTCCAAAGAAGGACTCTGCTGGATTTCTTGCCTAAAACGTTCCATGGCATACCTGCTATAGCGGTCTTCTTCTAATACTGCATTCGGGTTCTTTACTACATTTCTAAATTCATCCGCCAGCACATCTGTTGAGACACCGTCCCATATGCAATGATGGATATAAAAACTGACCATAGACATTTCTGTTCCATGAGCTATGAAAATTTTACTCAGTAAATGTTCTTCCCCTAAAAATTCCTCCCAATTTTTTAACAGGGAATCACTTTCCAATTCACAGCTTCCATCCCATTCTTCTAAGACAGGTATGTTCCAGTTTTCTGCCGAAAATTCCTGCAGACAGTTTCTTTCCTTACAGTAAACCGTTCTGAAAATGCTGTGGCTTTTCACAATTTGAACCACTGCAGCTTTTATGGTATCTACATCCATTTTTCCTTTCAACAGAAGTTTTACAAAACTCACATTTTCTTTTTCCTCCTTAAGGAAATGATTCATATATGAAAATGGTTTATATTCACGCTCTAGCACTTTTCCTTTTCTGTTCTCATCATACAAACAGTTCATATCATACGATTTTGTTAATAAGAATTCCTGCCTGGAAAACAGATTATCCGATATAGAAAAATCTTTCTCCACCACCGAAGTTTCCTCTGTTCGGCATTTTATTTTAGTAGCAAGTTCTTTCACCGTAGGATTTTTCATAAAATCTCGAACTTCTGCACAATACCCCTGCTCTCTAAGTTTAGAAGCAAGTGACATTGCACTAATAGAATCTCCGCCTGCCTCAAAGAAGCGGTAATTTGTCCCGATTTCACTGTGGTTTAAATCTTTAAGATAACCGCAAAGATAACTCTCCAGTTGGGTCTCTGGCTTCTTCCATTCCTGTTTTACTGAAATCTCGTATGTGTTTAACTGTTTCTCATCTAATTTTCCTGTTGCCGTCATTGGTATCTTGTCAAGCTGCATAAGAGCTGATGGAACCATATAGTCTGGAACCTTTCTCCTTATGTGCGAAGCTACCACTTCCTGTTCCAGATTACACTCCCCTACATAAAATCCCCAAAGACTCACTTTTCCCGATTTTTCTCGGTGAACCGTTACTGCTGCATCTACTACTCCTGGAACTTCTCGAATGACAGATACAATCTCCTGCCGCTCAATTCGGTAACCACGTATTTTTACCTGCTGATCCATTCGTTCAAGATATTCCAGATTGCCATCCGAATTCCATCTTACCAGATCTCCTGTATGATATAAATTTCCTTTCCCGAATGGATTCTTTGGAAATACCTTCTTCGTCTGTTCTGGCTCTCCTAAATAGCCCTCCGTTACGCTTGCCCCTGCGATACATAGTTCACCTGTCATTCCTGTTCCACAGATCCGTTCCCCGTTCATAACATAATAATCCACCCCATGAATCGGTTTTCCTATCGGTGCGTAATCATCCTCCTCCTGCACCTCATAATAAGAGACACCACAGGTTGTTTCCGTTGGGCCATATCCATTAAATATTTTCGCCTTTGAATATTTATGAATCTTTTCTACTACCGATAATTCAAAACGTTCTGCACCTGCCATAATAACACCTGCGTGCTTAAGAGCATTCACAAAACTCTTCATGCCTAAATAAGCATTCAATTTTGTTGGAGTCAGAATCAAAGCAACTGGTGCAAATTCTTCCATAATCGATGTCTGAACTGGTGTGATTTCCTCCAGTTCCGATTTTGATAATATCACTGTCTTACCAAGTGATAACGGAAGAAATATTTCCTGCATTGTAATATCAAATATTATTTTATTGGTTAGATACACACTATTGCAACAAGTTTCGACAGCATGCTGAAATACATTTTCGTTCCCAGCATATACAAAATTCACAACATTTTTTTGTGTAACCTGTACACCTTTTGGTTTTCCAGATGTACCCGAAGTA
>CALFNR010000117.1:0-4640 GCA_937903005.1 uncultured Lachnoclostridium sp.
GGGCTTGGACTTGCTTTAGCCGAGAAAATTGCGCAAATACATGGAACGACTCTCAAGATAGAAAGCGAATTCGGTGAAGGAACTACTGTTACATTGTACCTGGATATGGAGGAGGAAGAAGAGGAATGAAGAAGCACATGGGGACCATTTTAGGAGCTCTTGTGATTGCACTAACTGGACTAATTGGATTAGTTGTTCCGTACAAAGTATTTCAGGTTCAGGAGGAAAGGCTTTTGTGGAATGTAAAAGAAATTCCTTTCGAAAACGTAGAAACGGAAGATGCAGTGGAATGTGTGGATCTAAAAGAAGAAGAATACGGAAAAATCATACATTCTATAAACCGCGGTGGAACAACCTATTACCACGAACCAGTACAAGGGCAGATTAACATGTCTAAAGCAATCGATCTCGCTATTGAGGCATTCAATAAACTATTAGGGAGAGAACAGCTTTCCATTAATAATTTTATTAATATCAAAGCTGTTTTGCAGACTAAAGTGGAGAAATACGAAACCAAACCTCAGTACAGCTACTGGAATATACAGATGTCGAATGAAAAGGAAAGTATACATGTGTGGATGAACTCTGTTAGTGGAAAAATCTTAAAGATGGATGTGAATTTATATGATGAACAGGATATGGATTTGATTGATTTAAAGAGTCTTTTGGAAGTGTATGTATCTTATAGTGGTTTTCATATGCAGCAAATGGAAGAGGAAACCGCCAACGTGTACAAAACAGCCTTTGACCGTGTTTACAAAGGCCCATATTTTAACTGCTATGCAGTGAAAGCGCAGTGTACTTCTCCGGAACAGTTAGATTATCACTACATTAACATCGTACTAGGCATCGAAAATAATTAAATAACACAACTTTGACACAAGTTCCCTACAAGTTCGAAACATTTGCCTGTTATCCTTTAATCATGTGATTGAGTGAAGGAGACGCACTCAGGTTTTGATTTGGAGGATAATTATGAAATGGAATGTTAGGATTGGACTTATTTTAGTTATGTTATTGTGTATGACAGGTTGCGGACATGAGAAGAAGGTAGTAGAAGGTACGTACAAGGGAAATGTAGGGGAAGAACTGGCTGACGATAAGAAAGACGAAGAAGAAGTCCCAGAAGAGGAAGAGAAGGTCATATTACCTACACCGTTAAGCGGGTTGTATAAAGATATGGTTGTTGAAAAATTAGATTATGTACCTTTGCCAGAGGATAAAAAGGTTGCTTATATTACATTTGACGATGGACCATGTAAAAGTACACCTGAGCTTTTAGAGACATTAAAGAAGTTAAATGTTAAGGCTACTTTTTTTGTGACAGCCCAGTATGGTTCGGATGAAGAGATTGTAGAATGGTTAAAGCAAATAAAGGCAGCAGGTCACGAAATCGGTGTTCATAGCTATTCTCATAGATATAATGAAATTTATGCATCTATGAAGAATTACCTAAAAGATTACAAGAAAATGGATGACTTAATAGTTAAGGCTACAGGAGAACATGCAAGATTATTTCGTTTTCCAGGTGGAAGCAATACAGGATACAATGCTTCTATTCGTGAAGAAATTATTAAGGAAATGACAAGTCGTGGAATGGTTTATTATGACTGGAATGCATACAATGGTGACTGCGACGGATTTTCAAAATCCGAAATGATTGAAAAGGCAGTGAAGGAATCAAGTTACCGTAATAAATCCATCGTGCTTATGCACAATATTCCAAAGAAGGAGCAGGTTATTGAGACATTGCCTAGTATTGTTAAGCCATTGGGTGAAAAGGGATATGTATTTGAAGCCTTAGATGGAACGGTAGAGCCAATTCAATTCGTGAAATCAGCAGAAAGTGTGCCAGTGGAAGAAGAAAGCACACAAGGCAATGGAATAGAACAGAATACCGCTGAATAAAAGGTTTAGGAAAATAAAACTCATTGACACGAATCCCCTCCATATGCTAGTATTTTTCTGTAATATTTAGGGACGTATGTCTAAGTTTAGAGAAAGAGCAAGTGACATCATAGGATCGTTACGTTCATTGTGAGAGATGAAGATTGAGAAGATAATTAATAACAACATTGTAAGTGCTTTTAATGAAGAGGGACAAGAAGTAGTCCTAATGGGGAGAGGGATCGGCTTTGGCAAGAAAGCAGGATATTCCATTGATATAGAACAGGTTGAAAAGGTGTTCTGTATGGAAACAAAAAAATCCTCCGACCAGTTAAAACTGATTTTGGGTGAAGTGCCACTAGAACATGCCCAGATTACCAATGAAATCGTGGCTTATGCAAAGGAACGATTAGAAACAAAACTAAATGAGAACATTTATGTAACCTTAACTGACCATATTTCATATGCGATAAAGAGACAGAGCCATGGAACTGTTTATCATAATGCACTGATTTGGGAAATTAAAAAGTTCTATACCCAAGAATATAAAGTCGGTCTTTATGCAGTGAAGCTGATTGAAGAAAGGCTGGGAATTAATCTTGGAGAAGACGAGGCAGGCACCATTGCCCTTCATATTGTAAATGCAGAATTTAATACAACTATGAACAAGGCAGTCGATATCACGAAGCTGATTCGTTCCTGTATCAGTATTGTGAAATATCATTACAATATCCAGATGGATGAAGAAGATATTAATGTGGAGCGTTTTGTTACTCATTTGAAATTCTTCGCTCAGCGTATTTTTGCAGATCGGATGCTTCTGGATGAAGATGATGTATTTAATCAAACAATCGTTACGAAATACTCGCAGTATTTTGAAGGTAGTGAGCTGATTCGTGATTTGATTAAAAAGGAATATGATATTGAGATTACCAGAGAAGAAATGATCTATATTACTGTTCACATTGGAAGAATTGTAAGAAATTTTGAAAGAAACAGTTTACAAAATGAATAAAGTATGTTACTATGTAAATACAAATTATTTGGAAAACAGAATTTAAGTTTTAAATGTATGAACGACAATTAATAGGATTGTTACTGGATAGAACCATTTGGTTTCTAATAGAGCAGGCAAAACCTAAGAAAGTCGGATAGAAGTATTATAGTTTATGAAAGCTATACATCTTAATCCGTATTTTCTTAGGTTTTTTTATTACCTTACTTGAATACCTGTATTCCACATAATTTGAAATTGCGTCTTTAAAAATGGCAATTGAATATTTGGATTGTTACCTTGGACGTAGGTCCTTGGGCAAAACCTTCGTTTTAATATTTCATTAAATGGAGGAAAAGAATATGGATTACAAAAAATTAGCAGGTGAGATTTTAAGTCTCATCGGAGGTGAAAAAAACGTGGCACAGGTGACACACTGTGCAACAAGATTACGCTTTAACTTAGTGGACGAGAAAAAGGCAGATGTGAACACCCTTAAAAACACAAAAGGTGTTATGGGTGTGGTAAGCAGTGGCGGACAGTTCCAAGTTATTATTGGGAGTGACGTGGCAAGTGTATACAAGCCGTTATTAGAGCTTGGATCATTTGATGCCAATGCAGATGCTGGCAGAGAAGAAGAGCAAAAGAAGGGGATTGTAAAAGTCCTTGATACCATAGCAGGAATCTTTACACCGATTATTCCAGCTATTACAGGTGCAGGTATGTTAAAGGCTGTGTTGGCTTTATTAGTTACATTTAAGTTAATTGACAACACAACGGACACATATGCGATTCTTAACTTTATGTCAGATGCAGCATTTTATTTCTTGCCATTCTTAATTGCAAACTCAGCAGCTAAGAAATTTAAATGTAACCCATACATGGCAATGACAATTGCGGCAATTATTTTACATCCTACATTTGCGGGGATGAAAACAGCTAAAGAAGTGGTTCATTTTATTGGAATACCAGTAAAATTAGTTTCTTATTCTTCTAGTGTTATTCCTATTATTTTAGCAGTATGGTTAATGTCATTTATTGAGCCATTGGCAGACAAAGTTTCACCAAAACCAGTGAAATTCTTTACAAAGCCATTGCTTACAATGACAGTGACAGGACTGTTAACTTTATTGGTTGTGGGACCAATCGGAATGATTTTAGGTGATTATTTAGCTATGGGAATCAGTTTCTTAGACAGTTATGCAAGCTGGCTTGTACCAACAGTAGTAGGTATCTTTACACCACTTATGGTAATGACAGGTATGCACTACGGATTGATTCCAATCGGTATTAACAACATTGCACAGTTTCAGTTTGATACAGTAGTAGGCCCAGGTATGTTAGCATCTAACATTGCCTCTGGGGCAGCTTCTTTAGCAGTTTCAGTAAAAACAAAAGACAAAGAGTTTAGACAGTTAGCATCCAGTGCTGGTATCACAGGAGTTTGTGGTATTACAGAACCAGCCATGTATGGTGTTCACTTAAAAACAAAGAAATCTTTATACGGTACTATGATTGGTGGTGGTGTAGCAGGACTTTACCTAGGAATTATGGGTGTTGGCCGTTATACAGCTGGAGCACCAGGACTTCTAGCATTACCAGGTTATATTGGGAACCAGGGACTTAGAAACATTACACATTCTGTAATTGGTTCAGTAATCGCAATCGTAGTAGCATTTGCAGCAACCTTTATCTTATACAAAGAGAATACTTGTGAAGAAGATTCAGTGGAAAACAATTCTTTTGAGGAAGAACAAAA
>CALFNR010000118.1:0-10282 GCA_937903005.1 uncultured Lachnoclostridium sp.
TCGCTCCAAAGAACAAATCCATTATCTGTAAACATTTTATTGATTTCGCCCACAAGAGATTCTTTGCCTCTTCGATTATCTCTACCAATTGTATAGTTATAATCTTCAAACTGGATCGCAAATTTACCACCTGGTTTCAGAACTCTTTCACACTCTGCAATTACAAGTCCTAAAAGATAATAGTATTCTTCATAGCTTTCGCAATTACTTAAATCACTAGGATCATTACTATACACTCGAAGGTTATGATAAGGTGGGCTTGAAAGGATAAAATTTACGCTTTCTGATTCCATCTTTTTCAGTTCTTTTAAGCAATCTCCGTTAATCCAATTGTTAAATAATCTCATATGTATTTATCTCCTTTTATTTAAAATATTTTCTTTATAATTTATAATTCTCTACATGAAATAAATTTTTCATTGAGTAAATTGTGTTAAAATAGACGTAGCTAAAGGAATCATCATAATCCATATCGCAGATTCCATATCTTTTGTGATTATTATTCCTGTAATTGCGACAATCGCACTTGCTATCCACATTACACATTTGGTTACTTTATTCATACGTTTTGCTCCTATCTGATGTTGTTCTATTGGTAAAACTCATCTTAATATTTCGTGAATCATAACCACATATACATGTAAAATAAACTACTGGTGATCCACAGAAATATCCAATATTTTGTTTCAAAGTTTTATAACATATTGGACACGTATTCATAACTTTATTTCTCCTTTACGATTTTTACTGGATATCCAAGTTCTTTTTCAATCTCTTCTAATGTCATTTCTTTTTCTTTCTTAGTAAGACAATACCCTCCAATCAATTCTAATTTATCTTCAAACAATCCAGATATATAAGAAGTTTCTAGTTTATATGGGAACATATTATAATAATCTGTTGTAATGGTTATATTATGTAATGCCTTATTAGTATCACACAATAAAAGGTTTTTAATATAGGATTTGTTATCTCTACAATCTAATTCAACATCTAATAAATATGTGATACCATCTTTTTTAAGCTTGACATCCGTAATTCTAACATCTGTAATTTTCTTATCCACTGTATCCATAACTTCTCCTTTAATGTCTATATTTTTCTTTAGGAAATACTAACTCAATATCAACATCTCCTAGTAATTTACACAAATTAATAACAACATATTCATATTGTAATTTTACATCTACACCACCATCATCAAGTCCACAATATCCAAATTCACGAATAAAATACTGAATAAAATCGTCAAGCATGGAATGTCTAATCCATACACAAAATTCGTCTTTTACCCATCCAAATTCTTCAATTAATGTATCTTCAAAATCATTTTCGTTTGGTAACATTATCATTTTGTATAGCGCAACTTCTTCTGAAATTCCTGTATTTGTCATAAAATCAACCTTTTCGTCCTAACTCATCAGATTCCCTACTCATACTCCAATACCTCAAAAAGTTGTATTGAAAACATTGTGCCGAAAAATCCGAATAACTTTGCAATTTACTTGGTTTGGCTTGCGCCCTGTAGCAATGACTACGTTTAGGGCAGTCACTACTACGGCACATCGTAATGTCAGGCATTTTTCTTATCTTCTTTCTTTTTACGCTTTACGGCATCTGCTTTACTTTTAAGCTGCTCATTTTCTAATCTTCTCATCATTCCTCTAAATTTTCCTGTCTGTTTAGCTGTAATTCCCATAATTGTTTTCTCCTTTTTTTGTTTTGCTATATTTATAGTTAATTTAAAATTTCATAAAACTAAATATCCAAGCTATCATATCAACAGTCCAACCATTTCCAATAGCTTCAAATCGCCTTGTTTTAGGCATTTTTACAATACTTCCATCTTCATTCATACCAAATTCTGTATATCCATCTGGTAATGTTTGAAGTCTTTCTATTTCAACAGGACAAGTTTTCTTATATGTTTCTCCACCTAACCAAACGTTGAACTTAGTTTCAGTTCTACATCTCGGAACTGTCGGTGCTTTCTTATCAAGATAATATAATCTATCTTGTTGAGAATAATGTCCCTTACCACTCAAATCATATTTTATGTAATTCTCACATTTGATTAATGTGTTTCTCATACGATCATCAAAATGCTTTACCAATTCACAATCATCAACAATCACATCCTTTACTAAAATTCCTCTATCTTCTGGTTCTCCTTTTATCGGAATATTTGTCCAATACAATCTCTTGCGCCTTTGAGATGAAACTAATTGACTATCTAAAAGAACAGGTTCTACACCAAGTTCTTTTGTAATAGCAATTTGAATTTCTTCACCAATTCCGTAATTATTCTCATATAGAAAATATTTTGGATTAGCTTGATGTAGTGCTTTTACATATTGCATAAATAACTTCCATCCTTCACCATCTGGCGTAACTTCTCTTTTCTTCTTTGCTGTCTTAGAACACTTTGAAGAAGCCCAAAATTGACACGGTGATCCACCAATTAACAAATCAATACCATTATATTTACTAAAATCTTCCTCAAATACGTCACCACATTTATAAATAGACGGGTAATTATATCTACTAATTTTAATTGCGTTTGGTTCAATCTCATAAGCATAGTAGTCTTTTACCTTAAATCCTGCTTTATCTAATGCAATTCTTCCACATGAGATACCGTCAAATAAACTCAATACTCGTAATCCATCTGCCGATAAAATATTATTTTTATAAGGTAGTCATGAATGCCTTATTTATGCAGCATTACAAAATATACAGAAAGGACTTTAGGTAAATTCTAGGATAAAGTAGTTGCGCAACTCCCTGTAAAATAAGGGATTTTGAATAATTTAGTTGAAAATAATATTTCTTTGTTTTTTGGAAATTATTGGGTGATCACCCTAGAAATTTACTTGATATGTATTAATCATCCCACAGATCATAATTAGGATTCATAGAACACTCAGGACATCTACATACTAATTCTTCATCTTCGTCCGTATAATAATCATCACCATACCCACTACATTCGTAGCAATAGTCATATGGATCTTCTTCGTAATCGTAGTCGTCTACATTATACATTTTATTCCTCTTTATATAATTCAGGTAATGGCATCCAAGCAATTACTTTACTCATAACTTTCATTCTTCTACCACCTGTTCCATATGTATACCATTCAATATCATCCTTATATTTTTTATTCTTATATACTCTTTTAAGGCATATTGCTGAAAATATTTCACCTCTTTTTGTCTGAATAAGAACTTTTTGGGATTCATATTTATTATTAAATGATGACTCATACACTAATTCAACCGTTGGTAAACTATCACAAGTTGGAATCCACGAAACTTCATCATTCATATTTTCAATATAATCCATAAGTTTCAACCCAAATTCTTTTACTGTTCCTCCAAATGGTCTTCCATATGGATTAATTTCAGTTTTTATATAATCGTAAATTTTATACCTATCTTTCATCTTTTACCTCTAACTTTTTCAAATCTTCAATACTCCAAGGTTCTTCGTCTTCCCATTTGATAAAATCAAACTTAACATCAAACACATCACAACGTATTCTATTTACGTCTTTTTCTTCTGACAACCAATATTCAGAATGTTTAGATGGCTTATCTATGTATAGAAATAATTTATTTGTATTGCCATCTCTTGCAATATATTTATATTTTGGCAAAAGTAAATCAAGAAACATTTTTTCTCTTGATGTAATTATAGGTTTTTCAATATATTCTGATTCAGACCATTTGTGTAATGTGCTCCCACAATCTTTATTATTATGATAACGGTCAAACATACATAATTCACATGAAAAATCATTACAATTAACAACATCTCCAAAGTTAGTTACTGCTATAGAACCACCTTTACACGCAATATCCAAAATTTCTTTTGCAAATTTCTCTCTATTTTTCATTTAATCACCTCAATTTCTCTATGAAATGCCAACTTCAACTATTATTTTCTTCTTTTAAACAAGCAAAATATTCAAAATCATCATCGTGAAATACGACAACTTCTTTATCGCTCATTTCACTAAATTCCATTTCATATTTTCTGATATAAGCATCCATAGACTTTTGATTTACTTCACCATGAAAAGGATATGGAAATGTGTTTATTTCACCACTTTTGATTTTATTATAATCAACGCCTTTTGAAACGCTCACATACTTCATGAATGATTCTTCATCAATACGGTCATAACCAATAATTGCATTCATATTAAAGTTATAAGCAGACTCACAACCTCTACGGTATTGAACACAATCAATTACGAAATCAAGTCCATGATATTTCTTACTTCGGAATATCATTCCTGGTTTATATTTCTCTTTATACTTTTTCATTTATCCTCTTTCATATTTCATTCTTCTCTCTACTTCTTCATCATTCTCTTTATCATTAAAATATTTATAAGCTAGCATCATTGGATAATCAGAATTTTTGGCTCTTGGGTATAGCATATATTCACACCAATTAACTTCTCCATTATCGCTAACCCAACTTGTACCCTCAAATAAATTGAAGAAAACATTTTGATATGAATATTTCTCATTCTGAACACGATAGTCTTTAATAATTGTAGATTTATCATATCCTTTAATTTTTACAAGAATATTTTCAATCATAACTCTTTTACCTAATCGTACAAGCCATTTGATAAATTCTCTATAGGTTTGATCAAATTCTCTATCTCTCAACGCAGCATCCACTACCAGAATATATTCATCTTGTGTACGCAAACTTCCTCTATCTCTTGATTTATCTCCATACCAATCAGTTAAATTATTTGTAATTTGTCCAAATTCATCGCAAGAACATGAACTATTATGACCATTCTTCTGAATCACATATACATCCATATCTTTTTCTGAACCAGAAACAATTGGCAAATGTGCTAATACAGTATCAAGAATATATCTTTTCTGGGCTTGTGTGCATCCTATAGGTGACACTGTAATTGTTCCTGTTATGTAAGTCCAGTAGCTCAATATTACTCCTCACTTTCCCTTTCACTTTGGAATCCTAAATCTAATGTACAAATATCGTCTTCTATAGTTTTATTCTTAATATAATATGTTTCATCAAAATCATCACCGATATTTGGAATACTATCTTCTGCACATTCTTCTTTATATTCACTGGTGTATATAAGTGGCATATTTATAATAAGTTTCATAATTTATTCCTCCTCGAATTAATTTTAACAATACGTAATAATCGCCTTCTTACATCCAAGTTCTACCTTCCCATGCAGTTCTACCATTTTCTCTAATTCGCATCCAGAAAGTCCATTGTTTACAAGAAATAATTTTGTCCCGTCTTCAAATCTATAACTCCATATCAAATCCATTTATACGTTCACCTCTATTCAATTTTAATTACATCGGAAAATCTCGACTTGAATAAGTCTTAGAAAAATGATATGATACTTAACAGATTACTGGTTCTGATCTATGGCAATAACTCTACTGATTATCCACAACGTCAGTGGAGTTATTTTCTTTATGTACTGCAAAGCTGTTAATGTATTCTTTAAATTCTTCAAAATCATCTTTAGAAAATACTGCTTCGGCATAGTAGTAATCTTTGTTAAAAATAATTGCACAAATCTTACTCAATTTATTTTTTAAAGTTCTAAAAAATCTATTATTTTGATCACGATAGAAATTCCCATTCGTATATGTCATATACATGTATTCTTCATCAAATATATAGTCATCTTTATTTTCTTCAATTCTAAAATGAATCCCATTTTTACAACCGCATCTACAATCAAGAATTAATTCCTTGCCATCTTTACTTCTTAATACCGACACCGCTATACCCTCCCCTTTCTTCAACTGTTAATTCCTGTCCTGTAAATAATTTGTAAACATAGTTTTCAATACGCTCTTTCAATTCTTTCTCTTTATTATTCATTAATAATCTCCTAAATATCCTGTTGCAACCTCGATACACCATAATAATACATACCATACAAGCGGCGCACAACAAAATTTTAATAATGTAATACCAATTAATTCTGATGCAACCTCACCTGCACAAATCTCAAACACAAGATGAAAGAGCGGTTTCAAGAATAAAAATCCCCACGATAATACTACATCTGCTGCAATTCCACCGAAGAAAACCACCCATCCTAGTTTTCTTCTAAATTTATGTAGTTTTTCTTTATCTTTCATTCCCCAATAAGCTCCTTATATGCTTTTAATTTCTCTGCTAACTCAGGATTTTCACTTGCATACATTTCATAACGCTTACTTTGATCCATTTCTGTAATCATTTTATCCATCTGTTTCTTAATTTTATCAGCTTCTTTCTTACGTCTCTCTTTTTCTTTTCGTTCTTCTACACGTTTTTCATATGCAGATACATCAACTTTACAAATAATTTCAGCAGTAATATCTTTTCTTCCTTTTTCTTTTGCTTCTTCTAATGTGATAATGTCTTTAATTTCTAAAACGTTTCTATTTGAACCACTAACTAATACTTTATCTCCTACTTTATATGTATTTCCATCGTCAAAAATTGAATAATAATAATCTCTTTTGTTATATCCAATTCCTTCTTCTGTTACTGCTACTGCATAATATCCTTCTAATCTTCCCATATTATTTTCCTCACTTTCATTTATTTTTATAAGATTTGTTTTTCTCGCTTTCAATATTTCACCACTGTCAAATTTCACAACTGCAAATTTTATACTATAATCTTCAATAATAATACCTTTAGATCCGTATTTATTATCAAAACATCCGATATACTCAACTCTACATCCAACACAACTCAATTACTTACACCTCTTTTCTTCTGCCATTTTAAGCCATCGTAACAGTTTTTCTTCTTCGTGCAGCATATCTGAATACAACTTTCGTACTAAGTCTTGCTCTTTGTAAAATTGTCGTACATATCGTGGGAAATCATATCCAAACAACCACATTATTATTTTTCTCTTAATCCAGTCCACAACTACACAATCACCATCCTTCTTCTCAACTCATTCAATAATGCGTCATTTGAAATCTGTTCAACCAATTCTTCTGCAATATTAACAGTAACCTGATAACACATTTCACCATCACTATCTTTATATTTCTCTGACACATATGCTTTTCGTCTGGATGGAACTGTTTGAATTGTCAATTTCTCATTTTCATCACTATGTAATAGTAAAATCGTTTCACATCTATCGTTTCTAATTGATATTTCCATTAACTTCTCGCTTCCTCAAGTAATTCTTTTGAATTTTCATCCATATATTTACTTACTTTAATATATCCATTCTCTACACTCTTTATATCAAATCCTCGATATTTTACTCTTGCAGGATATACGTCAATAATTTTCCCACGTTTAGAAATGTATGTAAGATCATATTAATCCACCAGAGTAATCCACTATCTCTAAATTCTTGCCATGTTTTCTTAGTTACCATATCATCCATATTTATCTCCTTTCTTAGCACACTATATATTGTGTTTATTTTTTCTTTATATACTATATGTAGTGTTATTTTCACGATGAAAGTCTCGTTTCATCGTACTAATCCAAATTAACACTCATGTTATCTCTATTAGAGAATGGCAATAACCATACATATCTATTATGAAAATCATAATATTTGCGCTCATCAATATATCGAAGAAGTTGAATAATTCTATAAAACAATTCTTTATCATAATCTTTAGCGAAATCTTTGCTATGCACATCATTAAAAATATACAACAATAACGGATCAATAAAATCATTCTTGTAATTCTCAATTATCCATTTAATCATTGGGTATATAAACATTTCATTAACATCACGATATGACAAATCTTTGCTACCATGACAATATGTTTTATAATAAGCATTCAAAGCATCTATTGTTTTATTATATTTTTTACTAGAATATCTGCCTTTGCAAATCAAAAATACATCTTTACATTGTTCTTCTTGACTCTTATACATTCTTATTCCTCCATTTTTTTAATTTTCGCAATAAAATAAGCCATCCCCACCGCAATAGAGATGACTTACTTTGTTTTTGCTTGTAACATTTTGTAATATTGACCTATTTAGATAACCACCGCAAATAGCAAAAAGGCTATTCCCCACCGCCAATAAGGGGATAGTCTGTGTCTAGTTGATTTATAAAACAACCATTGACACATCAATATTTACATCTCTATTATATAATCTATTCAATTTTTAATCAAGCATATTTTTAAATTAAATTATATTTTATTATTGCATTAATTCCATAATTTCACTTACGCATATAATCAACCAACATACCGCCGATCCAAACCATGTAAATTTCTGAACTGATCTTTTAGTATTAATTCCATTTAATATACTTAAAATCACCAACGCTATATGATAAACTAATAACATTATTCATCACCACCTTCTATTCCATGTGTATAATCCCAATTAAAATAAATTGGTTCTTCAAGACTATATAAGCCGTTATCTTCTATAGTTTCATACTGACAAAGTGTAATATTTTGTCCATCTATAAACGCATAATTCCATTTGCAATCTCGTTCATATTCAGGATTAACAATTTTCCAGAGTTCATTGTCAGAAAATTCTATAAAGGTATCCCATGAATTATTTGGATATTTACATCTTACACATTTAATACCTTTCGATTCTTTATCTGCTTTAATTTCTTCAAGTTTTTTAAGACCGACTTCTATTTTAGTTGTAAAAATAATACCTATTGTCGTTTGATTTACTTCTAAATCTTTGTGCCAACAATAATACATTTTGTTCTCCTTTTCACCTCATATCTTAACAATTCTGTTCAACTCTCTGTTCAGGTAATGTCCAAGCAAATATTCATTGTCTAAACCAGTTCCTTTATAATATTCTTCTGCTATACCACCTCCAATAGCACATAATGTATCCATATCACATCTTAACGAAAATACATTTCGCAAAAAGCTTTCATAATCATCGCTTTCTAAGAAACATCTAATTGCAACGGGTACACTCCCCTGACAAGTTACATCCCACTGATAAATACTTCTATAATCATTAAGCCTGTATTCGATACCGTATTTGTAATCATCTTTTGGATAATGTTTCTTTACATATTCATAAATCACTTCTTTAGTAGCACCTGTTCTTGCCATATAAATACACATTGCAGTTACTACCGCACCTTTAATTCCTTCTGAATGATTATGTGTACACTCAGCGGATTTAGTAGCCCATTCAATAACTTCTTTTTCTGTATTAAAATGTTCTCCGATATAAGAACATCTCATTGCAGATCCGTTACCAAAACTTCCGTATGCAATTTCATTATCATAATTCAACCATGTTTCAAATGAACCGCCATATCCTGCATTTGGATATTTTCTTCCCAACTCCCTGTATGAGTCTGCGAAAGATTTATTATTAATAACTGCTAATTTAGCAGCAAGTGTCATTACAGTATCATCCGTAAAGTAACATCTGTCCGTAAATAACTCGCAAGTCTTCCAATCTAAATCAATTGGTCTTCCAAATTCATATTGTGAACCAGAAATATCACCTAAAATTGCGCCAATAATTGCCATAATTTTAATCTCCTTTATTTTTGATGTTTATTAGTTAATTTGCTATTGTTAAATTACTTCCTTCTATTTCATCAGCATATTTCCAAATATATCCATTGGATTGTTTTCTTTTCCCTTTGCATACATCTGGAATATGACTAATGTTTATTCCTAATATTCTTTTTACATCCTGTATAGAATCAAATTTATTAACTATTTTTTTCGTATGAATATCAATTTGAACAACTCCTTTTGCATTCGCTTGATATGGTGTTATATCATTTGTATCTCCATCATAATATTTCCACATGAATCCATTTGATGATTTTGAGATATTATCATTATTTAATACACGTGTTATACTTTTTGCACCAGTCTCACTTATAGCTTCTTTGATGCTATCAAATGTTTTAATATATTTTCCGTTTAAATCATATTGGTTAACCTTTTTACATGTTTTTTTATTTCTGCAAATCGTATTGTGTGATATAATTTTAAGTATATCTTCTTTAAGATTTAAATATTTTTTATTTATAGTCGAATAAAATATATCATCTAAATCATAATCGTATATCGGGGTCAATATATCAAAAGAATATTTTTTATTTGTACATCCATTTTTCGCCCAAGATTTTATTGCAGTTATTGAAACATTTAAATAGTGAGAAGCTTCAGATAAACTTTTGAAATAATTTACAGGATTTCCATTATAATACTGTATAACTGGACAAACTAAATTATTTCCACAATCACCTCCAGA
>CALFNR010000119.1:0-10222 GCA_937903005.1 uncultured Lachnoclostridium sp.
ATCCTTATGTACAGCAAATATATGAGAAATAGACTGACCCTGCCTTAAAAGAGGTGTTATTAAACAATCCTGTTCACGCAATTCTTCCCTCGAGAGCCCAATTCCTTCTCTAGTATCTTTAAGAAGTGCTTTGTATGTATCGTAATAACGTTCCTGTAAACTTAAATGCTTATGTGATCTATTTTCAGTTTCCATAATAATCTCCTCCTGTAGAAGGAAGGCAAAAACCATTTTTCCATTGTAACAGTAACTTCCTTATTTTTGAACAACTAATTTCTACAAAAGGACTAAACAGGAACTTTGAATTTCATTCAACCCCCTTATATTTTGTTGTAGGTATGGAATTTCACTTTACAATTCACTAACAAAACACAGCTTCCTATGACGTACCCCCCTACATTTTTTTCATCAAACTGTGGGGGGATAATATTATTGATTCAATTTATCAATTATCTCATTCAACTGGTCGAAGGTTGCCGTTCCATCCCCCAGTGAAATCATACCTCTAAGGGGCATATAACGAAGCATTGCTTCCATCATTTCATTGGTCGAAGAACCTAGGCAGTCTTCCCCTCCAATATCCTGACTTAGATAAGATTCCATTAAAGGCTGTAACAGTTCCAATCCGTTTGGCATCTTCATAATATCACCAATGCTGGTATCTAATGTAACCTTCACTTGATACCTAACCGTACTCTCAACTTCCACTTCCTGATTTATTAAGATATTACGTGATGACTGACCTAATTGAATATTATATGTTCCGCTTTCCACATACCAGTCCTGCAAATCCGCAGCATAATATGCAAATGCACGTTTTCCTAACTGGAATGTTACAGTTTTCGTTTCACCTGGTTCTAACTCTACTTTCTCAAATCCTTTCAATTCATGTACTGGACGAATGACCATCTCGCTTTTCGGTGGTGCTACATAAAGCTGAACCACTTCTTTTCCTTTTACAGAACCTGTATTGGTTACATCCACTTTTACTTCTAATGTATCCGTATCCTTTATTTTACTGCTGCTAATCTTCATATTATTATAAGCAAATGTTGTGTAAGACAATCCATGGCCAAATGGGAAAAGTACATCCATTTCCTTTGTATCATAATAACGGTATCCTACAAACACACCTTCACGATATTCTACTTTGTCACCTTCCCCGATGTAATATAGATAGGAAGGATTATCCTGCAACTTGATTGGAAAGCTTTCTGCTAAATGGCCACTTGGGTTCGCAACTCCATATAAAATATTAACGACTGCTCCACCGATAGCCTGCCCTCCAAGGTATGCTTCTACGACAGCATCTACTTTGTCTACCCAAGGCATTTCTACAGGCGAACCATTGTGCAACACAACAATTGTATTTGGATTCACTGCTGCAACTGCTTCAATTAACTGGTTCTGACCTTCTGGCATCTTCATATGGGAGCGATCGAATCCTTCTGATTCATAACTGTCAGGAAGCCCTACAAACAATACTGCTTTCTCTACTGTTTTTGCCAAAGCTACTGCCTTTGCAATTTTAGCTTCATCCACAATATCTTCCTTCGTTGAGTAGCCTTCTGCAAATTGAACGTTCCCTTTTAAGGTCTCGCACTGTTGTACAGCATCCCACGCAGATTCAATCTTATGGGAATTAATATGAGAACTTCCGCCTCCCTGATATCTAGGTGTTTTTGCAAATTCTCCAATAAATGCAATCTTTTCTTCTTTTTTTAATGGCAAAGCCCCATTATTTTTAAGAAGTATAATACACTCTTCTGCAACTTTTCTTGCTAATTCGTGGTCGGCATCTCGATCAAATACTGCTTCTGTATCTCTGGCTGCTTCAAAACGTTCTACTATATTCAGTACATTTTCCACTGCTTTATCTAAAATTTCTTCATCTAGTGAACCATTCTTTACTGCAGCGACAATCATTTTATCTGTTAATTCATTAGAAGATGGCATTTCAAGATCAAGTCCTGCCGCTAAATCAGCCACACGGTCGTTCACAGCACCCCAATCACTTACAACAAAACCATCAAAGCCCCACTCCTTACGCAATACATCTGTTAAGTAAGTTTTATTTTCTGCTGCATAAACACCATTGATACGATTATAAGAACACATTACAGTCCAAGGTTTTGCCTGTTTAATTGCTCCTTCAAATGCTGCCAGATAAAGCTCACGAATAGTTCTGTCATCAATCTCAGAACTAGAAGTCATTCTTCTATGCTCCTGATTATTGGCAAGAAAATGTTTGATACTAGTTCCTACATTTTTAGACTGTACCCCTTTAATCTGATTTGCTGCAATCTCAGATGCTAAGTATGGGTCCTCTGAATAATATTCAAAATTTCTTCCACAAAGTGGCGAACGCTTAATGTTAACTGCAGGTCCAAGGATTACTCCAACCCCTTCTGCCTGACACTCATTTCCTAAAGCCTGACCCATTGTATATAATAAATTTCGGTCGAAAGAAGATGCTGTTGCACATCCTGCTGGAAAACATACTGCTTTAATACTTTCATTTATGCCTAGATGATCGGCTTCCAAATTCTGTTTCCTTAATCCGTGAGGTCCATCGCTTACCATCATTTGAGGTACTCCAAGACGTTCCACTCCTTTTGTATGCCAAAAATCTGATCCGGAACAAATTCCAGCTTTTTCTTCCAATGTCATCTGTCCAATTACTTTTTTTACATTCATCTGCTTATTGCCTCCATCCTGTTCTATGTAATTCTATTAACGGTCAATCTTGCACTGCAAAATCAATCCTTTTCATTTTCTTTGAAACCCATTCTAGTTCACATCTCTGTCTGATGTAATTTAACTATAACACAATGCATTTATCCATATAAGATAAAATACTGTCTCTTTTATAGGTCAATCTTGACTTTTTATATTTCACCTCTATACTGATATTATGAAGATTAAGGAGGTACTTTAACATGGCACAAGCGGAATTGTCATTCTTACATGAGCACATCACACCTACACCTAACATGGAGATTTTATTTGAATACTCTAAGGATGAAGGATACTTTATCTCCAGCCACTGGCATAACTCTATGGAAATCATCTATATTCTTAGTGGCGCTTTAGAGGTACAAATCGAGGGAAACACAAGACTTTATACAGCAGACACTATTGCCTTAATCAACTCTAGACTCATTCACGCAACCAAATGTACAAAGGAAACGGAGACTTAATTAATTCAGATTCCATATGCCTTTCTAAAAAAATACATACCAGATATGAATTCTATTTATTTTAACTTTGATTTTTTTACAGGCGAACCAGAAAAACAAAGAAGGATTGCGGAAATCAAATTTCTATTAAAACAAATGCTTCATCTGACCAATGTACAGCCAAACAGGGAGCAGCTTCATTTTAATGCAATGCTATTTCAGCTATTAGCTATTTTGTATGACAATTTTAAGAAAGAACAGATTGTATCAGAAATGAAGAAACATGGAAAAAATCTGACTCGCCTAGAACCTGTGCTTGAATATACCAACCAGCACTATAATGAACCTATTTCATTATCGGAAATTGCCTCTGTTATATCTTTACAGACCGAGTATTTTTGCCGTTTCTTTAAACGAAATATGGGAATTACATATCTTCAATATTTAAATGAAATCAGACTGTCCCACATTTATAACGATTTATTGACTACTGATATACCACTCTCCCACTTATTGGAGACTCACGGATTTTTGAACTATAAATTATTTCGTAAAATGTTCTACGAAAAATTTGGCTCGACTCCTGGGACCATGCGCAAGAATCGAGCCATAAAATCAGGACTAAATTAGCTTAAATAAACTTGAATTCCGTCAATTTCACTTCCAAATACTCCTGCGTAACCGTTGTTACCATCAGATGTGCTATAGCCTGTTACGTATGGAAGCCATCTGTTAGAAGCTTTCAAATGAACTCTATAATGAATTGTTTTACCTGTATCTGTTTTCATCATAAGACCATCGATTGGTTTTGAGTAAATACCTGCATAATCACTGCGGTTTGTAACTGCTGGTAACCAGCTTCCACCTTTTGTATGTACTGCATATGTAATGTTGCCGCTTGATAAACTTGCATAAACAGCGGAAACAGAATGACCAAATACACCTGCGTAATCACTGTTGTCTGTTACATTTGGAAGCCATCTTCCAGCAGAAGAATCATAAGTCTGATAGGTTACGGTAGGAACAGTTGTTGTTGTTCCGCCACCAGTACCTGTTGTTGTCTTCCATAAATTACTGTAGTTGCTTGGAGCACCATTAAGAACTGTATTTCCTGACTCAACTTTACCTTTGTTTATGATGGATGTTGTATAGTTCGTATTAATATAAAATGCATTATATGGGAAAACAGTTCCAAATCTTGAGTAAGAAGATGTTGGACTGCTCTTCTGGCCTTTTGTAACACCTACATCTAAGTGAACTGCATATGCGTTTGAGCCATTGGAACCAAGACCGCCTAATTTGTATAAGTTTGTTCCCTGTTTTACAGTAGTACCAACACTCTTTAAATTAGTACCATGCATATACATAACAGTCATATAGTCTACTGTACCGTCAGGGTATTGTACTTTATTATTACTTTGGAAAATCATGCAGCCATAGTTACTAGTATAGTATTTCACAGTACCTGTAAATGGTGCAATTGCGTATGTAGAACCAGCACAGTCAATGTGCATTGAATTAGAGTGAGAGTAACTCTCGTACGCAAGCTGCGTAACTTTCATTGTACTAAGTGGAAACCAAGGTTTCTCATAAGCTGCAGCTTCTGTCTCAACAGAGTTAATAGAGATATTCACCCCTGATACTGCAAAAAGCAGCACAAAACTTAAGATTGAGCAAAGAAATCTTTTTGTAATTTTTTTCATAATACATCCTCCTCTTGTTTTTTTATAAAACTATTATAAATGTTATGTATTGTCATTACAACTGTTATTTGGTATTCTGTTCATTTCATGTTATACTAATTTAAGACAAATGTCTTGTTTCATTGCAACTTGGCATTTACAATTACAAATGAAATGGAAGTGTTACAATGTTTGCAAATTACCATACACACACCTCTCGCTGCAAACACGCAGTAGGCGAGGATAAGGAATATGTAGAAGCAGCAATTCGAGGCGGAATGAAGGTTCTTGGTTTTTCTGACCACTGCCCTTGGGTATATGAAAATGATTTTGTATCTGGCTGCAGGATGGAACCTTCAAAACTAGATGATTACATAGATTCTATACAAGCATTAAAGAAAGCATATGCCAAGGACATTAAGATTTATCTTGGCTTCGAGTCCGAATATATTCCAGAGTTAATGGAAGCTCAGGATAAACTTCTAAAAGATTATCCCATTGATTATATGATACTAGGACAGCATTTTGTAAGTCCCGAACCATACGGCAATTATACTGGGGTTCCAACACATGATGAAGACTACCTAAGGGAATATGTAGATTTGATTATGGAAGGAATGGAATCTGGCCGATACAAATACGTTGCCCATCCGGATCTGATTCATTTTACTGGCAATCAACAACTATATGATGAACAAATGCTTCGCTTATGTCAGTATCTGAAGAAAAAGAATGTACCTGTGGAAATCAATCTGCTTGGCGTGTACGAACAAAGACACTACACTTCAGAACATTTTCTTAACATAGCAAAGCAAGCTGGTAATTCTGTCATTGTTGGCGTAGATGCACATAGCCCTGACAGACTGGAACGAACGGATATTCATGAACAATGTTTTCAGATGGCGAAGGATTCGGGGCTTCAGGTTATAGAAGTTCTGGATGGATTGAACGTGTAAAATTTTGTAGAAAGTCATATAAGAAGCACCCTATCCACAGCTTTGCAGGTAGGGTGTTTCATATCATTCAACTATATATTTTTATTCCATATCAATTATAACCGTATCATCCAGCCAGTCCTTTGAGTTACTGCTAATCATGCTCCACGCAACATCTTCATACGTCACATTCTTATTATTTGTTAGCACTTTAAATGAACTATCTTTCACTGCATTTGGCAAATGCCCATACAACGTAACCTTATACTTATAAACCGTTCCATCTTCTGTCTTATAAGAAACACTTCCATCTTCGTTCTCGACTTCAGTATAGGTAACAAAAGGTTCCGAACTTATCTCCTTATTATTGGAAGCATCCAGCTGTTTCTTATCATACTTTACTGGATCGGTGACAAAACAGACGATTACAACGAGTCCTAATAGGATGGCAACAGCAAGAAGCCCAAAAGGTGCTTTTTTGTAATGCAGTACATTAGATACACGCTCCTTTACTCCCACCTCTCCAAATGCCAGCGGACACATTCTTATTTGATTACGTTTGATAGAGCAGTTTAACAACGCATAGGAATACGCTTTTCGTTCTTCAAACTCTATTTTCTCAATGACTTTCTCATCACATGCCTGCTCAATATCTCTGCAAAGCAGCACATATCCAACCCATACAATAGGATTAAACCAATACACTGCTGCTAGAAGGAAAGCAAATGGCTTAATAAAATGGTCATGTCTTATAATATGCGCTTTCTCATGAGCAACTACATGAGGCACATCTTCTTCTCTTAATGTAAATGGTATGTAGATCTTTGGTTTCACCATTCCAAAAACAAATGGCATGTCAATGGCATCACATTGGTATACGTTGTTTCCATAAGGTATTGATGAAATGATTTGACGTTTCAATTGAATGTAAGAATGGAGACTATAAAGCAAGATGCAAATAATTCCACCTATCCATATCAAAGAAGCATAATAGGAAATTGACTCTAATGCTTTTGACTGTTTTGCTACATTATGTAGTGGCACATCATGTTTTACAGTTTCAGGTTCTTCTTGTAAATCTGCCTTCTGTGTATCTGCTAAACTAGTATACCCCACATAATTGGACACTGGATTCGCTGCTGGCACAAGACTTACCACACTTTCAAAAGATATAGGACAAAGTAATCGAATTGCCACAACTGCCCACAACACACAAACCAGTTTTTTGGGAACTTTCTTTAATAGAAATCTCAATACTATAATTGCCACAATCAAATAACTTGCAGTTATACTTTTATCTAATATAGTGAAAAAAACATCTGTCATTTTGCTCCCTCCTCACACTCATCTATCATCTGCCTAATCTGATCGATTTCATCCTGTGACAGTTCCTGTTTCTTGGTAAATGCTGCAATAAACTTTGGAAGCGATCCCCCAAATGTTTTATTGACAAACTCATGGCTTTCTGCACACTGTACCTCTTCCTTGGATACAAGAGACGTTACCACTGCATCTTCCGTTTTTAATATACCTCGTTCACTAAGACGTTTAATTACGGTATAAGTCGTAGACTTTTTCCATTCTAACTGCTCCGCACATAGTTTTACTAAATCACCACTTTTAATAGGTTCATTTTCCCATAAAATCAAGCAGAAACGGTATTCGCTTTCATACACTTTTGGAATTCCCATCTTGTCACCTCCCACGGTCTAATCCATTAGACTTATTTTAGTCTAACACGTTAGACCATTTATGTCAAGACTTCTACTTTTATAGAACACACGTGATTTCTTATCCAGTCAAAAATGGGCCTGTTCACCATATGGCACAGACCCATTTTTTTCTTCCAATTTTCATTCTGACTTACTCTAAAATATACGCACTCACAATCTCTCCACATATTACAACATGGCTGTCCTTATTGGCACCAGTAGCGAAACTGTCTACATCCTGCGGGTAAAATTGTTTCCTTAATTTCTCGTCCAAAACACTCACATCCTGTTTCTGAGTGTAAATCACTTTACACTCTAACGTAAGTGGAAATTCCTTCACTGCTGGAACTGAGACCTTTTCTCCATCAACTAATGTTAATCCCATCTCACTGATTTTATCGGTGTCACGACCTGATTTGGAGCCACAGAATCCAATAATGGATTTATCAAAATCACCAACTGGGATACTAATTGTGAACTCAGGATTTTTTTTAAGCTGTTCTATCGTAAATCGATTTTCTCTAACAAATGCTGTAAAGATAAGCTTTCCCCACTCAATTCCAAAGGTTCCCCACGAAATAGACATAGTATTCACCTTGTTCTCTGTTTTGGTTGTTAAAAGAACCCCGTTACTAACACCTTTCATAATCTGGCTTGCATAATATAATACGTTAATTTCTTCTCTCATACTCTTATCTCCTCACTTTTGTTTCTATCTCTCTTATTTTATCACAAATTGATTCTAAATGGACTTTATTTTCTTTATCTATGTACTTATACTACACGATACTTCTTGAGAAAATGCAATGCTTTATCTTATGTAATATAAAAAACGAGCAAAAAAGCAGCATCTTTCGACACTGCTTTTCGCATTTACACTATGCTGTCTTTACAACATTTAATCACGTTCCAACGCCCCACCGTTTGTCGCAATTACATCTTTATACCAGTCAAATGACTTTTTCTTATAACGTTTTAACGTTCCACTTCCATCGTCATGACGATCCACATAGATATAGCCATAACGTTTTCTAAGTTCTGCTGTTGACGCACTTACCACGTCAATACATCCCCAGGAAGTATATCCCATTAACTCAACACCATCTCTTAAAGCAAGCTCTACTTGCACTAAATGGTCATTGAGGTACTTAATTCGGTAATCATCGTTTACCGTTTTGCCACCTTTGCCATCATCCACTAACTCATCTACAGCACCAAGACCATTTTCCACTATAAACAATGGAAGCTGATAGCGTTCGTAGTATTTGTTTAAGGTATAGCGAAGTCCCTTCGGATCAATCTGCCATCCCCATTCAGACGCTTTGATATAAGGATTTTTTAGCCCTCTTGCAAGGTTTCCGCCAGTCATTTCACCGACACTTAAATCTGCTGCCTGACAATTGCTTGCGTAATAACTGAAAGAAATGAAATCAACTGTATTTTTTAAGATTTCCTCATCACCTGGTTCCATTCGAACCTGGATGTGATTTTCTTTAAAATACTCTTTCATGTAATTTGGATATTTTCCTCTTGCATGAACATCTGCAAAGAACAATGTCTCTCGTTCCTTAAGCATAGTAGCGATTACATCATCTGGGTTAGATGTGTATGGATACGAAGTTACGCCCAGAATCATGCAACCTATTTTAAACTCAGGATTGATTTCATGACCTGTCTTTACAGCTAAAGCGCTTGCTACAAATTCATTGTGACAAGCAGTATATAAATCACTTAATGTCAGTTCTTCCTTTGGTGTTACGATTCCACCGCTCATAAATGGACAGTGAATCAGGGAATTAATTTCGTTAAAAGTAAGCCAGTATTTTACTTTATGCTGGTATCTTTCAAATATAGTTTTGCAATAATTTGTATAAAAATCAATTAGTTTTCGATTTGTCCACCCATTATAAGTTTCTGCAAGGTATAATGGTGTTTCATAATGAGAAATCGTTACCAATGGCTCAATTCCATATTTATGGCATTCATCGAATAAATCATCATAAAACTTTAGTCCTTTTTCATTTGGTTCTGCTTCATCTCCCTTAGGAAAGATTCGAGACCAGGCTATGGATGTTCGGAATACCTTAAAGCCCATCTCCGCAAATAATTTTATATCTTCTTTGTATCGATGATAAAAATCAATTCCGACTAATTTCATATTGTCTTCTGTTGGTACTTGGGTACGAGGTTTATGAATGCCGTATGGCAACACGTCCTGAACAGATAAACCTTTTCCATCTTCTAAATACGCACCTTCACATTGATTTGCTGCTACTGCACCGCCCCATAAAAAACCTTCTGGAAAATAACTTTTTCTCATAACAAAACTCCTTATACTAATAACATTTTATAATTGGCTGATTTTCATTCATGTCTTTTCCTGTAACAGTGATTACATCTGTAAAATCAGATGAATTGGTAACAAGAACTGGTGTAATGATTGGATATCCTTCTGCCTGAATCGCTTCTGCGTCAAATTTCACTAAAACGTCTCCTGCTTTCACTTTATCCCCATCTTTCACCATAGCTTCAAAATGTTTTCCACCTAATTTCACAGTATCAACACCAATATGAATCAGAATCTCTGCCCCATTTTCACCCTTGATTGCAACAGCATGCTTTGTATCAAAGATACTTACCACTTCTCCATCTACTGGTGCAACTACCTGGTTACTGCTAGGAATAACGGCAACTCCTTTTCCTAGAATTTCTTG
>CALFNR010000120.1:0-9231 GCA_937903005.1 uncultured Lachnoclostridium sp.
AACTTCCTTTAAATAATATCGCTTGACCTTCGGATGTATAAATTTTTAATACATGAAAACCATCATTTCTATTAAGCCATCTATAAATAAAACGCTGTTCATCAGTAGTGAAATATCGACTTCCTTTATTCACTGTTAAATATGGGTCTTTGCAAATTTGAAATGTAAATTCTCCTGCCTCATCATATCCAGAATTAACTAATTCAAACTTTTTCCCATTTTGCATAGACACTGTATCAAAATTTATTTTTGATCCATAATCTACATTATCTTTTCCATCAGAATCAAAGGAACATGGCATTATCCCCTTATCTGATGCAAGTATTCCATCGTATTCAAAATCTAAGGATTTCATAATTCACCACCTTTACTATTTATTTTATTAACTACTTGATAAGCCATCTGGCAAGTTTATACCACGCTCAATTGCAAGAGAAACTTCTTTCATTATTTTCATTTCTCGAATTAACATATCATAGTCTGTTCTCAATTTTTCAGTATCTAAAATTAACTCTTGCCATTGATTTTTTAATTGAATAATATCTTTTTTATCCACAGAAGATATTTCAACAGATTCATTTTTCTTTGCTCTTAATTTTAAGGCATCGAGTTTGCTTTTTTGATGTTGAACTTCTTCTTTTTTGAAACTTTTTTGAAGTAAATTATTTGCTGTTACATCTGACATATATACCTCTTTCTTATTAAAAGAGACTACTCTGATGAAAGAGTAGTCTCCTAAATTAATTCTAATTTCTATATTTATATTTTGCTAAAGAACTTTTACCTCTGATTCTATCAATTGTCATTGCTCTAATAGCTCTTTCCGCATCCTTGTTATTTACAAGTTCTCTTACAAAAGCTTTAGAATCAATACCTTCTGGCATATTACATTCAATATTAATATCTCCAATTTCAATAGAACTTGAATTATCTTCATTCTTAACTCCATACCTCTCACTATCACTAAAATCACTAATAAATGAACCAGGATTACTCATGAAGTCCCAAAGATTCTTAGTCATATCCGCATTCAGAACAGACATATCTCTGCTCAGAGGGGTTAGAATACCACCATCATTTCTGATAATCGCTTCATCACCTTGTTCCTGCGTCCATGCTAACTGATCGTCAGGTACTTTCATAATACCAGAAGCATAACCCTTTAACTGACTGAGTTTTACCCAACCTAAATCGCCAGAACCAAGCTTAGAACCAGTGCTGATATGATATGGATATTTGCTGGATTTATTAATCCTTGTAATATATACCTTTTTACCAAGATACGAGTTTCCGCTACCACTACCACCAGAAGCATCCCCATAATACTTACCAGAACTAAATGTAACCTTATCACCAACTTCGGCTTTATTATTACCTGTCTTAGTAGGTTTGACTGGTTTTTGTGGTTTTGCAGGTTCTGTAGGCTGTTGTCCCTGCTGTCCAGAATTCGTGTTAGAACCATCTGAAAAGTCTACATTTGAACCGTCTGAGAAATCATAATCTGAATTTGAAGAATTATTATTCTTACCATCATCTGATGTTTCAGTCTTACCTGTCTGTTTAAGATTTTCTTCAACTTTCTGTATATAAGTGTTTGCCATTGCATTAATGGCATCGATCATAGATTGCTGTCTCTTCCAAATGTTATCAAGAGTAGAATTTGTAGTAGTTAATTTACTATCAAATTTATCACCATACTCTGTAATAACAGGTGCTTCACTTGTATCCCAAATCTTTTGCATGTCAGAAGACATTTGATAACCAACATTCTTAGATTCTGTCTGTAATGTCTGGGAAATAGAAGATGAATTACTATTGATACTTGCAATCGCATCAGAAAGAAGTGCGTCAATATTATCCATTCTGTCATCAAGAGCTTTCTTATAATCGTCTTTTAATTGATTCAAAAGGTCTTTCTGGTCAGAAATAAATTTATCATACTGAGTTTCTTCGAGATCATCCTGTGCAGATTTCAAATCCTCTTTGAGTTTTTGAAGTTTGGCTTTATTCTCTTCGGAAGAATCACCTACAAGAGAAGATAACTGTTTCTGTAGAGAAGCAATCTTTTCAGACTGTTCCGCAGTTTTCTTCTTATACTCCCAAAGTGCCTTTTCTTTATCTAAGGCATCCAAATATTTATCAATCAAATCATCCAGAGCGTCAAGTTCCTTATCAATACCATCCTGAATCAAATCCTTAATAGAATCCTTTTCATTTTCGGCAGATAAGATAGACTGCTGTTGTGCATCAATCAGTTCATTCTTACGGTCAATGAGTTTCTGATTGTTAGGATCGTTAGCAAGTTCCTCGCTAATTTTCAGTATCTCTTCCTTATACTTATCTGCTTGCGCCATATAAGTATTGTAATTGACACCGTGTAATCCCATTGTAGCCATGCCCTGATCTGTAATCTTACCATCCTCATCATACATATCCTTATGACTCATAAGGTCAATGAGGAAATCAGACTCGCTAGTAATACGACTAATAGCATCCTGCATCTGGTCAAACTGATCCCATTCAAGGTCACGAATCGACGCTTGCATCTCAGCAATATTATTCGTTGCTTCTTCAACACTCATCGCCACTTGGTCAATAGAATCCTGCATCTCATAGTATTCCTCAGTTCCCTCTTTGATAATACCCTTATCAACAGATTCCTGGAACTGTTTTCTCATTTCTGCTAATTCAGCCTGTTTCTCATCAACCTGTTTCTGGTACTGGTCAATCTGAGCAGTATAGAACCCTGTGCTAAGATTGTATCCCTGTGTCTGCATTCTATCCATATAGGTGTTTAACAGACTATTACGGTTTTCATACTGTGACATATGAGAATCATAATATGTAGAGATATTCTCAAGTTTTTGTCTTTCATTATCAACAAGAGCCTGTGCATATTCCTGTTCTGCAAGAGCCGCTTCTTTCGCAGCATCAGCCTGTGCTTCAAGACGGATATTCAATTTTGTATTAAGATCAGAAGCAGTTGAAACACGTTTGTTGTATTCATTTAGTTTCTTTAGTATATCTGGATTTGTAATGCCTTTGGTGCTAACAGTCTTACCTGCCTTGATAGCCGCTTTCTGAGTTTTACTTAGATGTTTAGAAATACTCTTACTATTAAGTAAAGTATTCCCATACCTATTGCGAGTCTTATCAGCAGAAACAGATTTCTTTTTCACTTTATCAACTGCTATAGTAGCTTCCTTTGAAGCCTTTTGTCGTTCCTTATTCTGCTTTTTAAGATTTGCTAACTCTTCATCAAGCAGTTTATTTTGAACAACATAAGACTTTGTATCTTTATTTGTTGCAAGTACCTGCTGTTCTGCCGTAGTCTGTCTGTATACACTATCTTTAGTAGCATTTGCTTTTGAAAGATTTTTTAATGCATTAGCATCTGCTTTCTTAGCTTTATTATATTGCTTCTGCGCAGAAGCCTGATCTTTTGCATCGGCATTATATTCTTTAGCCAGTTTTTTAAGTGTGTCTGACATTTTTGTGGTTTTGACAACAGAATTACTCGACACCTTATCCGAAATATGTCCCTGTTGTTTAAGGGATGCGTTATATGTCTTTGCATATTTTAGTGCTTTCCCCTTCAAGCCTTTTGTGCTAACTGATTTTCCATTACGGATTGCCTGAGAAATTAAGTTATAAGTTGATCTGTCCGTACCTGATTTTGCCGCAGATTTCAGATTTTTTGCAATGGAAGAAGTCTGTTTTTTACTTGCTTTTAATAAAGCACTTCCAGAATCTGATGTTTCTGATTTGGCAGTATTTAAAGCTCTTTCAGACATAACTTTTGCAGTCTTGGTCTTTTTTCTTGCTGTCTTGGCTTTCGTAACGTTTTCTTTTGCTGTTGCCAGTTTCGGATTGTCTTTATTAATCTGATTCTGTAATGCAGCAATAGTAGAACCACCTTTAGAAATTGTTTCAGATGCATTACTGAGAGATTCGTATTTCCGTTTCAGTTTATCGATTGCCTTTTCGATAGGCATATTAGCAAGAGTCTCATAAGTTTCAAGAAGGGTATTCTTTAGTTCCTGAACCTTATCCTTACAATCCTGTGCAGAATTATAAAATTCTTGAAAACTCTTAATATCTTTTGCTAACTGCTTTCCAGAATCAGAAGATGTATCAATCTCTTCGATTGAAAATGTACCATTCATTACTTTATTCTTATATGATTGACTAATATCAATGGAATTAGCTTTCTTCATATAAGCATCGTAGCCCTGTTGATTAACAGTAATCTCTTTATCAATTGCCTTCATTTGTTTCTTGAGAAGTGAAATTTTGAGAGTGGAAGAGATGTAGTCTGTAATCTGGTTAGAAATATATTCTACGGCTTTAGCAAATTTATCCAGTTTAGTTTTAACCCAATCGAAAGTTTCTGTGGAATCTTTTGATGATTTGGTGTTCTCATCCTTTGCTTCTGTATTGGCGTTTGTAGCAGATGTATTTTTAGCAGTAGATTGAGTGTTTTCAGATTGAGAACCACTACCATTTGAAACCGATGTTTTATTGGATAATCCACCGCCGAATTTAAGACTTAATCCACCAACGGGATTAGCATAAGCATTGGAAAGAGGAGATAAATCACTTAAACTACCTTGTGCATATGCTCTAGCGTGACCAGGTGTGGCACCACGTTTCAGCAAATCCTCTGTTTGAGAAGCAGAGAAGATGATGTCACCTTTCTTGAGATTTTCAAGATGTGCGCCACCAGGAATTAAACTCCATTGTCCATCACGTACAATAGATTCTGTTCCTACTTCATTTACAAGTGCTTTTTCATCTTTTGGTAATGCAACACGGCCACCTGCATAAGCAGATAAATCTGTAAGACTTCCTTGCGCATATGCTCTAGCTTGACCAAATGTACCTGCGGCTTTAGGTTTAGCAACACTTCCTAATGTATAGTTAATTACACCAGTAGCAACCATGCCAGTAGGAGTAGCAACATTTCCTAAATCATAATTGATGATACCTGTTGAGACAGTTCCGTCTGCCTTTTCAACGTCACCTTTTTTATAATTTATGATACCCTCAGAAGTAGTACCATCAGCTTTTTCAACATTACCTTTTTTGTAATTAATTGTTCCTTCTGATGTTTGTCCATCTGAGCCAGTTACATGTGCTTTAGCATTGACAACAACATTTAGATTATCTCCACCAACGACACCAGTAATATTAGCTTTTGCGTTTACATCAACTTCACCACTATAAGGTTCTACAGATGTAATATTACCTTTAACATCAACACTTGGAAGTTCAACTGTTGCTCCTTGAGCTGCACTTTGTACCGCACTTTGAGTTTGAGATTCTACATTAGAAGTATCAACTTCTGGTGTAACTTTCGGATTAGAACCCTCAATCGCAGATGTTGTCTCTTGTACAGCACCATCTGTATTTGCTTCTACAGGAACTTCAACAGTTTCTCCTGTAATAGCATTGATTAACGCTACAAACTGAGTAGAATCCATAGCAACTGTTAAATCAACACTTTCTCCACTCATTTCTTGAATTTCTGCACGGACAGCATCTACTTGAGATGCATCACATCCAACAGTAGTCATCAATTCTTGGTCGGAGAGAGTAAGTAGCTCTTGTAAAGAATTTCCATTCTCAACAGCAGTTTGAATTTGGACTTGAATCTTTTGTGCTTCGAGTGCAGAAATTTCTGTATCTAAAGCATTAACGGTTTCTTCGCCCTCTACATCAACATCAATAGTAGCACGTTTACCTTGTAACTCATTGATTTTTGAATCAATCTCATCAAGAGTCATAGATGTTTTGTCGTAGTTGAAGTCAGTTCCAGATAGTGATGATGAACCAGATGAGGATTTTTCTTGAAGTTGCTCTTGTGCAGTTTTTCCATTTCCTGTAACATTTAAGTCATCATCAACGGTAATTCCTGCGGCGGCAGCTTTCTCTTTTGCAAGATTTCTATATGCATTAGCAAGAGTTTCATTATTATTTTTCTCTGCTTCCTGCATTTTCTGCTGAATGTTTGAGATTTCATCAGCGGCAGTTTTTATCTTTTTCTGTTGTGCTTCTGAACCAAGATTGTGTTCTGCATAGTAATCCATACTTTCTTGCAGACCATCAATCTGTTGCTGATATTTTGCGACTTCATCTTCCGCAGCTTGAATTGCAGTAGTATTATAAATCGGGTCTTTACCCTCTTGTTGAGCTTGAGCATTTTCTTCGTTCATTCTATCTAAACGAGCTTTTGCTTCCGCCCAATTCTTAGTTGCTTCGGTAGATTTTAAAATACCATCCTGCATGTCAGAAATGACAGTAGAAGTAGCACCATAATCCTCGGCACGACCAAATAGTGCTTCTACAAGAGGAGTTCCTGTTCCAAGCGTTTGAGCAATTTCACCTAAATCATGGACATTTAATTCCCATGATTGTGTTTCCTCGTTAAACTTCGCCATCTTTTCGCCAGCGGCATCAGTTTTAGTACTTAAATCTTGGAAGAAATTTAGAAGTCCAGATTCATCCTCAGTAAGATAACGTGCGGCTTTACCATAATTTTCGGCAAAGTTAGCAGCATCAGTTGAGCCAGATGGAGAAATCATTTTTGCGAATGCCTTAAAATCATCCGTTCCAACTTCACCAGCGTCAAATGCTTTCTTAGCAGTTTCCAAACCAGAAACCATTGAAAGATATTTGTCACCAGAGTTCTCTGTCTGAGTTGCACGTTGCCAATCAGCATAATCAGAAAACAGTTGTTTTTGTTGCTGATATTGTGCATAATATTGAGATTGTGCTTGCTGAGTAGCGTTCAAATCTTCTTGAGCCTGTTTTTGCTTTTCTAAAGCATTAACATACTCGTCAGATGTTTCTCCGTATTGTTTCTTTAAGTTTTCTGCTTCTTTTGTTTGTTTCTCAAGAGCTTCTGTTTGTTGGTCAATAGACTCTGCAAAATCTTGTTCCTTAATATCATTCTGTATATCAAGAAGATTTTCAAGCTGAGAATTATTTAATTTAACACCTTTTGAAGTATTAGTAAATAAACCGTCTAAATCAAAGTCTTTTAATTCTTCACTAGAATCAATTACATCTTTGACACTATTTTTAATCGCTGTAATAGAATCTTGTGTTAATCCTGTATCGGACATAGATTCTTCGATAGCAGAAGAGACAGTAGAATATTGAGATGTAATAGTATCTACAGATTTTTGTAGGTTTGCAACAGATAATTCATTTTGTCTTTTTGCTACAGTGATTTTCTCAAGAGCATCATTATAAGACAAATCCTTATACTGATCATCTGTAGCCATAGTACCAAGGGTAAGCATATCACTAGCAGATAACTGATTTTTAACATAATCCTCAGAGAATCCTTTATCTTTTCCGAATCTATCAGCAATGTTATTGTATGCTGTCTGCATCTCATCAAGAGAATCGGTAATGCCAGATTGCTGTTTTAATTCGTCTTTTGTGAATGCACTTGTTTTCTTTGCGACTGCATCAACAGCATTAGAAGCTTTTTTCTCATAATCTTGGAATGAGAGAGAGTCTTTATTGTCATTTACAGAGAAAAGATTTTCAAATGCATCTTGCGTATCTTGGTCTTGTAAGTTATTGACTAATTTCTTTGACCAATTTCGGATACCCGCAACGACTTCATCATCACTCATATCTTCAATTGATCCACCAATAATACGTTCAATACTATCCTGAGTTAAACCAGTTAGCATTGTTCCAATTTCAGTATCAAGGTTAGAATTTTTGCCAATTAATTTCTGGTAATCTTGTTGTTCTTGGAAGAAAGCTGGCATCACTTCTTTAATTGCAGAAACAGAATTTTCCGCTTGACTTTGCAAATCTTCATAGTAATTTCTTAAAGTCTGAATATTATCTGGGTTTACAAAATCATCTTTGGTATATCCACCAAACCATCCAGAACCTTTAATTCCTGCTGATTCAAAAGCATCTGTTAGATTTCCATTTTCTATGTAATCGGAAATATTCTTACGATTTTTTGCGTATAAATTAGAATATGCAGAACCATAACCACCAGTGCTAGTGCTATTGCTATTTTTATAAGCTCTTTCAACAGTACCATTACTGTAATCTTTTAAAAAGTCTTCAATAGCTTTCTGTTTGTTTGTGATACCAGTTTCTTTAGTAATACCAGAATCCTGATACATTTCTGCTTTAAATTTACTAATTACATCTTTTGCACTACTAGCAGCTTCGGCGTATCTATTTAGCTTTTCGGTAGAGAGCGCATCATCTAAAGAGTTTACACTCTTACCAAGAGAAGTGATAGGAGTATTCTCAGAATTATATCCAGTTACTAATTTAGGGAAATATTCTGCTGCTTGAGCAGATAACTGGTTATATTCTTGGAACTCTGAATTTGTAAGTTTCCCCTGTTCTCCGAGTTGAGTTGCTTTTTGAGAAAGTTCTGTAAAACGTTCCCCGTTTTCCTTAACCCAAGAAGTAGCAGACTGCATCTCTTGATTTGTCTGTTTATAATCGTTTAAAGCATCATTTCCCTTTTGGATTGCATTTTCCTGTTGATTTGAATAAGCATCCCACGCTTCACCCGCTTTTTGAAGAGCAAATGAAACACCTAAATCTAAAAGAACATTTCCACCAATAGAAAGTGCAGTCTTACCAAATCCCTCAAGTCCAGATGTAATGTCATCCAAGAAAGTAGTAGTCTTGATGCCAGATTCACCAGACTCGATAAGAGATTTATTGAATCCGTCAATATCAAGTCCTGCTTTCTTTGCATTCTTTCCTGCACTTTCATAACTTTTCGCATACTCTTTTAGTTTACTACCGTAAGCTTTTCGAGTATTGTCGGACATATCAATATTATCCCAAAACTCAGTATCAAGTTTTCCACCTTTATTAATATGTGATTTCGCTTCTGCGAAAATATCTTTTATCTCATCAACAGTATTTTTTCTACTTTTATAATTTTGTATTCCATTTAATATCTACGATTTTCATAAAAATATTCTTTGGGAAAATATTTTTATGTACAAAAGTTATAAAATGTATTACAATATAGTAAAGGAGGGTAAATAAAATGGTGGAAAAGAATAAAAAATTAAGATGTTCTAAGTGTGGTCAAAAAGGATTATACTTTGATGAAGAAGATAATGCCTATTGGTGTGCAATGTGTGGAGCAAGTACAAACCTTGATGGCACACCTTATATAGCACCGCCACGACAATATTATATCTGTCCTAGATGTGGCAAAGG
>CALFNR010000121.1:0-11106 GCA_937903005.1 uncultured Lachnoclostridium sp.
GCGGGTATGTGTTGAAATCTGGGGCTGATGTGTAATTAGAGGGGTTTTCCGTATAGTTTTTATGGTTTTATTCGCTTTTCAGAGGAAAATGCATAAAAAATGTACAATAGAGTTATGCATTTTGCACAAAACATTGTACTGTATATATGTAATTGAGAAGAAAAAAGCCAGCAGACACTACAATCTGCTGGCTTACAAATTTCATACGTTCAAATTAATCGTTAATTACTCGACCAATCTTAATTGGAGAACGGTAATATGCATTGGAAATCTTAATACCATCTCTCTCATTACTTGCATGAATTACTAATCCATTACCAATATACATTGCAACATGGCTTACACTTCCACCTTTACCATAGAAGAATAAATCACCAGGACGGACATCTCCCGAACTTACACTTCTAGTATAACCTGCCTGTTCTCCAGATGTTCTAGGAAGATAATATCCATAATGCGCATAGATACTCATAGTAAATCCTGAACAGTCTGTACCATTTGTAAGGCTTGTACCACCCCAAACATAACGGTTGCCTAAGAACTGCTTTGCATATTCAACCATGCTGACACGAGCAGATGTTACACCTGCTGCTTTATTTTCTTTCAATTTTTCAACTGCAACCGCTTTCTTTAACTGGTAAGAAACATCTACAAAATCCTTTGAAATGAAAACTCTTTCATTATCAAGACGAACACACATCCAGTTATCTAACTGCTTGTACATTTCTTCCTTATCAACGTCTGCAATATATTCTGCGCCCTCACCTTTAAAATATTTCTCTACAAACTTTCTAACAAAAGACTCTTTTAAATCTTCACGGTAAATCTCTAATTCTTCATCTTCTGGCACTAATGTGTACTTAGCTGAGTCTGTACTTGGCACAAAACGCGCATTTAACGTGGTTGTTCCTTCTCTTACCGTAGCTACCAAAGTACCTACTTCTAAAGCGTAAGCTTCAGCTTCTTCATCTGTTACTAAGTACTCGCTGGATACATAACCTGATACATTACCAGATTTAATTTTTGCCCAGCCATTCTTAATACTATATATGTTACATCCTGCATTCTTTGGTAACTTACCAACAATTTTAGCATCCATATCCGGTTTCTGACGAATATTTAACCAGTTATCCACTTTTGCGATACCTAATCTATCATAATTCAAGTTTGAAATTAAATCTTTTACATTAATTTCTTCCTTATCATTATCTTGATCCTCTTCATCGTCAATTCCATCTACGGAAGTTACTTTTACACCAGAACCATTTAATAAAACTGAACTGGCTGAATCATCTATTGTATGATTAGCAGCACTCCTGATAACTGCCTCCGTTTCATCTGAAGGTAAATAACATTTTTCTGTTAGTAAATCATTCTGAGCAACGGATGCTTCATTTAATACTGAAGACGGTGTTGGTTTGGCAAATGCTAATAATGACATTCCCATGAAACCAGCAACCCCGATAACCCATAATTGCTTTCTCATAAATTTCCTCCTAAATAGCGCTTTCTTCCAGCGCGACAAATGTTTATTACAAAAATGTTACATTTATTACGTGGATATTATATCAATATTTTATAATCTTGTCAATATTGTGTCATATTAGCGTCTCTTCATGTGTAAAGCACACAAATAAGCCAGTTGACACCCCTAAAATGTCAACTGACTTTCTTAACATCTTATATGATAATACAAACCAATCCACCATTGCTGTCATTAATTACTTTCTGGATGGTTTCCTGTAATTTAATCTGGCTCTCTCCATTTAATTTATTTACCTTGTTGTTAATGCCTTCTTCCACCAGCTGCTGAATAGACTTGCCAAATATATTGGTTTCCCAGATGCCACTTGGATTATCTTCTGTACTTTCGTTAATGTACCGAATCAAATCCGTAGCCTGCTCCTCACTACCAACAATTGGTGCAATTTCCGTTTCGATATTTGCATTAATCATGTGAATGGAAGGTGCAGTTGCTTTAATCTTCACGCCAAACTTATTACCATGTTTGATAATTTCCGGCTCCTCTATATGGATTTCATCCATAGTAGGGGTTACCACACCATATCCTGTCATCCTGACATTGCTGCAAGCATCTCCAACTTTGGCATATTCTTTTCGTTTTGCCGCTAAATCCTTAATGGTAGCAATAAATTCATATTCTCCGGCAATTGGCTCCCCAATCAGTTCACTGAGAATCTGATAATAATACTGATCGTCAAATTCCGCTGAAACGTTGATATGACCAGTCTTCATGTCAATATCATCCAATTTCATGCGTTTAATGTAACTGCTGTCTGTCGCAAGATTTCCATAATTCACGTCTTTAATTAGTGACATACGGCTTAAAATTTCCTTCACACCACGAATCAAATCCTGTTTTAGTGGATGATCCTCGGCTAACATTTCCACCCATTTTGGCATGTAAAAATCAACCTGGGCAATTGGAAATGCTTCCAGAATACGTTCCATAATGCGAGTAATATCATCTCTTCTTAACTGCTCACAGTTAATTGGAACAACGGAAACGTCATATGCAATTTCCATCTCCTCTACTAAACTCGTTGTTTCATCAGAATATGGACGATTTGTATTTAACAACACGATAAATGGCTTGCCTAGCTTCTTCAATTCCCCGATAGTCTTCTCTTCTGCTGCAAGATATCCTTCCCTTGGAATATCTCCAAAACTTCCGTCCGTGGTAATGACACAGCCGATAGTGGAATGGTCTTTAATAACCTTCTTTGTTCCGATTTCTGCTGCTTCCGTAAAAGGAATTTCATAGTCATACCAAGGTGTCTTAACCATACGTTCTTGATCATTTTCAATATGTCCCTGTGCTCCGTCAACCATATATCCAACACAGTCAATCAGTCTGATATCCACTTGTTTATCTTCTGACAGCTGGATTCTGGCTGCTTCTTTTGGAATGAATTTTGGCTCTGTTGTCATGATGGTTTTACCTGCCGCACTTTGTGGAAGTTCATCAATAGCCCGCTCTTTACTATGTACATCGCTTATATTGGGAATTACAAGCAAATCCATGAAGCGTTTGATAAATGTCGACTTACCGGTTCTAACAGGGCCTACTACGCCTATGTATATTTCGCCATTTGTCCGTTCTGAAATATCGTTATATACATCAAAATTGTCCATAACTATCCCCTTTCCATATGCACTAATACAATATATGCGGGGTAAAAATGAATTATTACTATGTATTATACGATACTTTACACCTTTATTTCTTTTATGAACAAACCAATATTACTCAATGATGTAAGTCTTTCCCTCGCCTGCTAGCAGTATTTCTAGTAAATCTAATATTCGAACTTGAAATTTAAGCAAACGAAAGGACCCAACTATCCAATTTCGTCTTGTTCAAATGTCTTCGCTACACTTCCTTCAACTTTATCAAGAAATGTATACGAAGCATTTTCAAGTAAGAAATTGGATAGTTGGGTCTCAATTACCACTCCAAAGTAGGATACTCTGTCTTACTCTCCCTAACGAGTAATTCATTTAACGCTACCTTAGCGGATTTATTCTCAAATAACACTTCATTAATCTGTTCCACAATCGGCATGGACACATCATACTTACGTGCAAGTGCAAGTGCCGCTTTCGCTGAATACACACCTTCCACGACCTGTTTTACTTCATCCATAGCCTCTTTCATCGTATACCCTTTTCCAATCAGATAACCTGCATTACGGTTACGGCTATGTTTGCTTGTGCAAGTAACAATTAAATCACCTACACCAGATAAACCAGAGAATGTTTCAATCTTACCGCCCATTTTAAGACCAAGACGACTCATCTCCGCAATACCTCTTGTCATCAATGCAGCCTTTGTATTATCTCCATATCCTAAACCATCGACAATACCAGCAGCCAACGCGATTACATTCTTTAACGAACCGCCAAGCTCAATTCCAATTACGTCTGGACTAGTATACACACGGAACACTTCGTTCATAAACATTTCCTGTGCAATCTTAGCTGTTTCCTGACACTGGCATCCGATAACAACTGTTGTAGGAATTCCTTTGCTTACTTCTTCTGCATGGCTAGGACCAGATAAAACAGCGATTCTTCCTTGCGGAATTTCTTCCTCTAAGATTTGAGAAATCGTATAAAGGGTTTCATCCTCAATTCCTTTTGCTACATTTACAATCATCTGCTGATCTGCAATGTAAGGACTTGCCTTTTTTGCAGTTTGACGTACGTAAGGAGACGCTACTGAAAATACGATTAATTCTTTATCCTTGCAGGCTCCTTCCAAATCAGCCGTAATAGAAATATTATCTGGAAGAATTACTCCCGGAAGTCTGTCCTTATGTTCCCTGTGGACAGATAACATTTCTACTTCTTCTTTTAGTGCAGACCATAACGTAACTTCATGTCCGTTATTTGCTAACAGGATTGCTAAAGCGGTTCCCCAGCTTCCTGCGCCTAATAAACTTACTTTACTCATACTAAGTTCCTTTCTTCATGACCTCTGTAGAATCTATTTATATTATTTTTCTTTCTTTGAACCAAGCTTGCTTTCTGTACCATTTAAAAGTCGTTTAATATTCTGAGCATGTCTAAAATAAGCTAATGCTGTAAAACATAAGCTGAGAACCAGCATATGTATAAAATACTCGCTACCGCGCCAGAATAAAATGGTATTTATCGTAATAAGCCAAGCTACCATTAGAGAACCTACTGATACATATCTTGTAGCTGCGACAATTGCAATAAATAATATTAAACCTATAATGGTAATTCTCCAGTCAGCCAATGACACAATGACTGCCGATGTAACAGCGATCCCTTTTCCTCCTCGGAAGTGCATCCAGAAAGGGAAGTTGTGTCCCAGTACAACTCCTAAACCTGTATACAGGCCCAATAAATACCATAGGTCTGAATCATGAAACATATATCTTACTGCCAATACAGGAACGAAGGCTTTGAGCAGGTCACCTATAAAAGTAACAAGCCCAGCCTTGATTCCCATTGTTCTTAAAGCATTGGTTGCACCGGAATTACCGCTCCCCTCTTCTTTGATATTAACATTATTGTGCTTTCCAACAAAATATCCAGTTGAAAAACAACCAAATATATACCCCACCACAATACAAACAATAAGCTTTAAAATCATCTTACTCTTTATCCTTCCTTTCACGAACAATAAATCGAAGGGATGTTCCCTTAAATCCGAATGATTCCCTTATCTTATTTTCGATATATCTTAAGTAAGAGAAATGCATTAGTTCTTTGCTGTTTACAAAAACAACAAATGTAGGAGGTTTAATCGATACCTGTGTCATGTAGTATATCTTAAGTCTCTTACCTTTATCTGAAGGTGGCTGCTGAAGTGCAACTGCCTCTGTTAAGATTTCATTTAATACACCAGTGTTTACACGAAGTGACTGATTTTGAATAACCATTTCAATTACATCAAACATTTTTGTAAAACGCTGACCTGTCTTTGCAGAAATGAATAAGATTTCCGCATAAGGCATGAAGGATAAAATATCACGAATTTCATTGGTCTGCTTATAGATTGTTTTATCATCTTTTTCGATAGCATCCCATTTATTTACTATGATAATAACACCTTTCCCTCGCTGGTGTGCGATACCTGCAATCTTGGCATCCTGCTCTGTTACACCTTCTGATGCATCAATTACTACAAGAACCACATCTGCACGTTCTACTGCTGCAACAGTACGGATGATACTGTATCGTTCCAAATCTTCTTTAATCTTGTTTTTTCTTCTTAAACCTGCAGTATCAATAAAGACATATTCTTTGTCATTGTAGGTTACTGCTGTATCAATTGCATCTCTTGTTGTACCTGCAATATCAGAAACGATAACACGGTTTTCACCAAGAAGGCGGTTAATAATAGAAGATTTTCCTACATTTGGCTTACCAATGATAGCCACACGTGGTCTTTCATCTTCTTCCTGATCGTCCTTATCTTCTGGGAAATGTTTTACCAATTCGTCTAACATATCTCCAATTCCAAGTCTGGAAGAAGAAGATACTGGAATCGGATCACCAATTCCCAAATTATAGAATTCATAAACATCAGGCATAAATTTATCAAAACTATCTACCTTATTTACCACTAAAACAACAGGCTTATGGGATTTACGCAACATATCTGCCACTTTGAAATCTGCATCTACTAAACCTTGTCTTACATCTACTAGGAAAATAATTACGTCTGCTGTTTCAATTGCAATCTCAGCCTGCGTACGCATGTGAGATAAAATTAAATCCTTTGAATCTGGCTCAATACCACCGGTATCAATCATCGTAAACTGATGATCAAGCCAGTCAACATCCGCATAAATACGGTCTCTTGTTACACCAGGAAAATCTTTCACGATAGAAATCATTTCACCGGCCAAGACATTAAATAACGTTGATTTACCAACATTTGGTCTTCCAACGATTGCTACTATTGGTTTACTCATTTTCACTCGTCCTTTTTAATCATTTATTATAGTATCGATCAAAGATGTTCCGTCTGATTTTACAATACGAATCTCTATTTGTAAAGCCTTTTCCAAATCCGTGACAGTTAAATCATCTAATAATACTTTCTCTCCGCTTCGTAGTAATACATCGGGAAGTATTAAATAATCACCTAAATCCTGGTCTTTCAGCTGGTTAATAATATCCTGCCCTGTAAGCAAACCTGCAACCGTAATATCACGTCCGAAATAATCATTGAATATCGTGTATACGTTACAGTTTATGTTGGGATACTTTTCCATAACCTTTTCTGTCTGTTTTTTTATTATCGGAGAAGCAAGAACTGCTGTTGCCAGAGACACCTTTTTCCTTCTATTATCACCTGTAAGTGCAGCAAGATAATCATCCACTTCATCTTCTAGTGAACGTATCATGCCAACGCCATTCTCAATCTGATTATAGCCTTCATAATACGCTTCATCTGGTATTGGCATTTCTGCCGTTAAATACCACTCATCACTTGCAAATACAAACCTTGTCCCATGTTCTTTTAATAACTTGTCCTGCCATTTGTGTATGGTATTTAGCACTTCAATGGCATCCTCCTTATTGAATTTTTTAAGAGGAGCAAGATTGTCTCGGAATCTGGTAAGTCCGACCGGAACTACCGATAAACTTTCCATATATGGCAGCATGTTCGATAAATACTCAATGCTTCGTTCTAACTCAGCTCCATCATTTAACCCTTTACATAAAACAATCTGACTGTTCATTTCAATCCGGTTATCATATAACTTCTGTAGTTTTTTCAGTGCTTCACCTGCGAAACGGTTATGAAGCATCTTCACTCTAAGTTCTGGATTTACCGTATGAATGGAAATATTAATTGGAGAAAGTCTATATTTGATAATACGGTCTAAGTCCTGATCCTTCATATTCGTTAAAGTGATATAATTTCCTTGTAAAAAGGATAATCTCGCATCATCATCTTTGAAATATAAAGTTTCTCGCATTCCTGGCGGCATCTGATCAATGAAGCAGAACATACACTTGTTGGTGCAGGAACGGTAATTGTCCATTAGCCCCTGCTCAAAGTCTATTCCTATATCTTCATTATATTCCTTTTCTATCTCAAGTTCCCACTGCTCGCCATTTGGCTTTTCGATTAGCACCGTAATGAATTCATCGTTACATATAAAATGATAATCAAATATATCTTTCAGTTCTGTGTCATTTACAGCTAACAGATAGTCTCCAGGCTCAATTTCTAGTTCTTGTGCAATACTGCCTTCTTCGACACTTTTTATTTTATGTTTCATACAATCCACCAATCTATAAAATCATATACCTAGTTATTATATCCTATCATTTCAAATATAACAATATTGAATCTTTCTTTTTCACTTTTTACCTAATTTCGTCGAAAACTTGACTATGCTTTTATATAATGATATAAATTTTATAGGTAAATTTATTTCAGAAGATAATGGAGGCACTTTATGTTTAAAAGACCACTTAATATTGCAGTTCCTGTAGCACCTTTAAAAATCATTGCCCTATCAAGTTGCAAGGAATTAGGTGAACTAGTGAATGCTCACCTTGTAAAATCAAGAAAACATCAGATTTCAGAAGAACACACAGACCTATCTATTTTAGGTTATGAATCTGATTCTTATTTAGTAAATCACAACTGTCCACGATTTGGTTCTGGTGAAGCGAAAGGCGAAATACGTGAAAGTATACGAGGAAAAGACTTATTCATTTTAATTGATACCGTCAACACTACCAATACATATAAAATGAACGGAGAATTAACCTGTACATCTCCTGATGATAATTTTCAGGATTTAAAACGTATTATCCAGGCATGCAGCGGACAGGCTCACAGAATTAACGTTATCATGCCTTTCTTATATGAAAGCAGACAACATAGAAGAAGTAAGCTCGAATCCTTAGACTGTGCTTACGCACTTCAGGAATTAGTTTCCATGGGAGTATCCAACATCATCACATTTGATGCCCATGACCCAAGAGTACAAAATGCCATTCCAATTCAAGGCTTTGACAACTTTTTTACTTCTTATCAGTTCATTCAGGCTTTGTTTGAAGCGGAACCAAACATTATAGTAAATGATGAAAACACTATGATTATCAGTCCTGATGAAGGTGGTATGTCACGTTCTCTCTATTATGCCAGCGTGCTAGGAGTCAATATGGGTATGTTCTATAAACGCCGTGATTATACACAGGTCATTGACGGCCGTAATCCAATCGTTGCCCACGAATATCTAGGAAACAGTGTAGAAGGAAAAGATGTTTTTATCGTAGATGATATGATTTCTTCTGGTGAAAGCATGCTTGACGTTGCACTTGAACTGAAGAAGAGAAAAGCCCGTCGTGTCTTCATTGCTGTCACATACGGACTCTTTACAAATGGTTTTGATAAATTTGATAAATATTACAAAGATGGCATCATTGACCGTATCTTTACAACCAATCTCTCTCACGTACCTGATGGGCTGTTAAAGAAGCCTTATTACAAAAATGTAGATTTGAGTAAATACATTGCGCTCATTATTGATACGTTAAACAATGATACTTCTGTAAACGAAATCCTGGACCCTAACATAAGAATCCAGGAGTTATTACAGAAACACAATGCAAAATTCCTTAAATAATTCTATTATACAAGTGATATAAATCCACATACGTTACCTCTTTTTCCGCCTGACGCACGGTGGGAAAAGAGCAGTGTGGAATTGCAGCAAGTACATACATTAGACACTACAATCTGTTCTTTTGGCACTCCTGCTTCTAATAAAATACTCTTATTTAACATCCAAAGGTCCAGCTGATATTTTCCGTTTTCCTTCGGAAATACACACTGCTTCACAATCTCTTCCTTAAAATTCTCTTCGATCTGCCAAGTCACATCTTTACTTACTTCATAACAGTTCGCACATATAGAAGGTCCAATTATGCAGTGTAAATTCTCTGGCTTCGTTCCAAACTCCTCATTCATCTTTGCCACTGTCTTAGCCCCAATTTTTCCTACTGTACCACGCCAGCCAGAATGAGATGCTCCAATTGCCTTATTTTCCTTATCCACAAAAAATAATGGAACACAATCTGCAAAGGAAGTACATAATACCACATTCTTTTCATTCGTAATAAGTCCATCTATATTGGTAAGTTTTCTATGTCCGTAATCCGTCCCCTGACAATCCTCTTTCTTCGCCACATGGATTTTGGTATCATGAACCTGGTCTGAAAATACAACATCTTCCGCTCTCACTCCTATACTTTTACAAATCCGTCTATAATTTTCTGTGACGCTGTCTTTGTCATCTCCGCGATTGTAACTAAGATTCATGGTCTGAAACATCTCTTGGCTGACTCCTCCAAGACGTGTTGAAAAACCATGCTTTACAAAGGAGAACTTCTTTAACTCTGGAAATTCAATATAAGGTGTTTCCTTTTCTACTAAATGACTCCCAATCTGATTGTCATTGTTATAAGATACCCCTGAATACGGATTTTTCTCTGTCAAAACGATTGCATTCGTTCCTATTTCAAATAAATTATTTGCGTTATACACTGTCACCACATCCTTACTCTAAATCTCAAAAGCATCCTGAATTACTCTGATATCTTTTCCTAGAATCACTACCACATCAAACCGTACTGGAGCGTCCATGGAATACCGTTTTTCATACAGATAACTTTGTGCCGCTTTTATAATATGCTGCATTTTATAGGTAGAAATAGCCTCTTCTGGTGTTCCCATCTTCCTATTCGCCCGATATTTTACTTCCACAAATACAAGATATTTTCCATCCTTACAAATAATATCTATTTCACCAAATCTGCAAAAATAATTTTGTTCTATAATTTCATAGCCCTTGGACTGCAAAAAGTGAACAGCAATTTCTTCCTGTTCACTTCCTACCTTCCTCTTATTATATTTTCTGCCCTGTTCCCTCGTAGTTCCACTCCCCTTACTTAATTCGCTCTTTAATTTTCTCCATATCACTGACAAATACTAGAATCTCCGCTACTACTTCATATAGTTCCTGAGGAATCGTATCGCCAATCTCTAATGTTGACAGTGACTCTGCCAGTTTCTTATCCTCATGAATTGGGACATCATGTTCAACTGCAGTTTCAATAATCTTATCTGCAACGTATCCTCTTCCAGTTGCAACAACCTTGGGAGCAGAATCTCCCTTTTCATAAGTCAGTGCAACTGCAGCTTTCTTCTTATCAAATATACTTCCCATCTATATTACCTTCCTTTACAGACTTTAAACAAAATGAGTTATAAATGTTTTTCTGTGTATCGGACAGGGACCGTATTTTCTTAAGGCTTCAATGTGTTCTTTTGAACCATATCCCTTATTTTTTGCTAATCCATACTGTGGAAAGACTTTATCGTATTCTACCATCATACGATCTCTCGTTACTTTTGCAATGATACTGGCAGCGGCAATCGACATACTTTTGGCATCTCCCTTTATAATTTTAACCTGTGGTATATCCACCTCTGGAATTGTCACTGCGTCATTTAACAAAAGGGTAGGTTTTACTGGTAAAGAACTAATAGCCATTCGCATGGCCTTATATGTTGCCTGC
>CALFNR010000122.1:0-11077 GCA_937903005.1 uncultured Lachnoclostridium sp.
TCGGAGTCCTCTCCCCCCGCCCCCCTCACCAAAGTAGAGAGAAGTTCCCCCAGGGAGCTATCAGAATCCACACACACAGACTCAGTGGCGAAATTTGCACTTTCAGCAGCCTGATGTTCCCCATCCTGGACAGAGTCGATGGCAATAATCTCAGCTTTCTTTTCCGGAGAATTCTGACGCTCCGCCGCCTTCGCATACCGCATCAGTCCCTCAGCTTTCGCAATCGTACAGATAGTCCGGCGAGACATACCTACAGTTTCTGCGATCTGATCATACGTCAAAGAGTCGGCCTGCGTCAGCAGCTCGACAACCTTTTTTCGTGTTTCCATTTTTTTATCTCTGGCACCCCGTCGTTCAGCCGACCGTTTCAGCCCATGACCAATTCCCAGCGTTTTGATCTCGGCATCCGTGAGTCCTAATGTGTCGATCACATAGGAATTTGATAATTTATAAAAACCGCTGTGATCGATGCCGACGCTCTGATCCGTTTCCTGGACGATATGATCCAATTCGGTCTGTGGTAATGGCACCTCAAACCGTTTATTCATTTCCTGCAGGCGCAATGCTGCATTAGCCGGATCAAGCTGTTTCAGCGCAGAATATGCGATAAACAGCAGTTGCTCCCGGCATCCCGCGCAATTTTCACCGCGTAGCTCCTGTAGTTTCTCCAGTTGCTCCAGGCGGATGGATAAAAATGGCAGGCGATATTCGGCAAACGATACTATCGGTTTTGCCGCTGCTCTTTTCTTTCTTTCTTTCTCTTCTTTTACTTTCTTATACTCTTCTTCCGGCTTCCAGTCCCACAGATGACATTTCTGGACGAGTTCAGACAACTCGTAAAATTTTCCGGATACACTAATCAGCCGACAATATTTGCCAGCTTTCACATTATATGTACCAGGCAGACGGCAAACTCGTGCATCATCCAACACAGCACCATCCACCTCGACCATATCCTCTCCAGCCAGAATGTCCTTATATTTTTCAAAAATGAATTTACGCACTTTTTTGAAAAATGAGACCATTTTCTCGGCTCTCCAGGTGTTAGCAATCGACTGGTTTAGACAATACTGCAGTCCGAGTCCACGTCCGGTATCCGTAACCATGGTAGGAATCGCAAGGGTTCCTGCCTCATAAGATTGCTGCATTATATACAAAACTTTCGCTTTTGTAGTCTCAATGACAGATAGATCGTCCGATTTATGGCAGTCTATGTCAATATAGATAGATTCGAAATTAAAAACCTTCGCAGATTCTCGCTTATATCCTCTGAATGTATTTACTGACACATAGTAGGCCGCCGTGTCGGTCCCAGTGGCCGCCACGTCAGCTATATCGCAATAGCTCCGCTGTTCACTGCCATTTTCATCTATCCGAAGGCGAATCATCTGACCGCCTTTTTTATCATGATGTAATGTCTGTAAAAATTTAATTTTTTCCATTTCCATAACGTTCAAATGACTCGCCTCCTCTCCGTCTAAATTTTTACACAAAAAAATCCGTTTACACTATATATTGTAGTGTAAACGGACCGCTGACCCCAACAGGAATCTGAACCGTAGTTCGTTATAAATTTAACATTATTTTTAAAACTCTTATTTTATACGGGTTTGCGCCATGTAAGCGTCGCGATTTTGCGTTGGATTTTTTTTTAAACGTCGCGATTTTGCGTTGGATTGTCGCGATTTTGCGTTGGATTATCGCAATTTTGCATTGAATTTAATGATCTGATTCAACAAAAAGCTCAACACCAATCACTGTTTTCCCTTCCAACAGCGTTTTGTAATCTTTTATATACGCCTCTTCTTTATAAGCCTCTAATACATCAACGATTGCCCGGTGTATTTTAGCCCGTTTATCTCTCCAGTTTGAATACATTTTTTCGTCATACCACAAATCTGAAAATGCACCTTGCTTTTCTTCTTGATCATAATAGATGACATCTTTTAAAACCGTTTTATTTTTCGCTTTTTTTAGCATTCCGATTCTTCTAATCAAATACCATTTAATTGCCGTGTTCTCATCCGTATCAGATATAGTAGGTGCATCTAAAATTTTCGTTGGAAACTGCTCTATTTCACCATTCTGCTCTGCATATGTATAAAGTACAGGCTTTTTTATGAACTGATATCCAGCAATAATCTCAATGGTGTCCTCGTTTCCATCAGCATCTTTATACGTCACCTTTTTTGATTTTTTAATCTTGCCATTGTCTGGCATAACAGCTCCATATTCATCCAATGGCAATAAATAACTCTTTTGCGTCGGTCGTACGTTTGGCCCCAAGCTTCGCCCAGTCTTTAAAAACTCATCCGTCATATCAATTGTAATATCGATATGGCGCAACTTATTGATACTTCTGGTGACTGAACCAATTTTCTGTGCAGATACCCGTCCTTTTAAGTTTCCGCTAATCATTCTAGCTACCATTTCTGGTGAAAAAAATTGGCAACCATTTACATATAGTGAGTAAACTGAATCCATAACCGCAGCATCATATTGAGTAATGTTTTTTGACAGTCGGATATCCTTATCTGATTTTAATGCCACTGTAACAGACGCATTTTGGGATGGCATTGTGATCAGTTTAAAAGGTTCGTCTTTATCTACCAACCCACTTGTCGTTGATATATACAGTGCTAATTTTGAAATGTTAGCATATTCACGTTCTGCCATTTCACCTTTTGGCATTGAAACTCTCGGAAGAATAGGTCTTGATTTTTCCGGCATAATTTTACTATTTCTCCTTTTCTAACTGTGCATAAAGCAAATCCAATTCATTTGGCACAATCCGGTTAACAATTTTTCCGTCCAACACTCCATGGTTAATCCCTTCCGGGAACCAATCAATATGAGCCATATAGTTATACAGCTTTTCTTTATTTCTTTTTCCAACTGTTGTTAAAGACTGTATGTATCCATTTGCATACCCTGCATTTGTAAACGTCATATTCTCTGCATACTCATGAATTTGTTGTCGTTGTTCCTTTGTAAGTCTCTTTTGCTCGTCAGCAAATCTCTCCAGCCACTCTCCTACTTCTTTCTTTTTCACCTCGTAATATTTATCTATGTCTTCTTGATGCGGGAATCCCATGGCTATTCCCCCTTTTCTTCTTATTTTTTTCCTCATGCGACAAAGCATGTTAAAAGTATTATTTCGTATATCAAAAGTAATACTTTTGTCATATGAACTTTACCATATTATCTTGTATTTATCTTGTTGCTATCTTGTATTTATCTTGTATTTGATTCTAAAACCATGTTTACATACTGAGTGATGGTCTGATTGTACCGGTCTGAACCTGCTACAATTTTATCATATACATCCGTATCAAACTTCACATAAATTCTTTTTGAGGCTTGCCCTTTTCTTCGCGGAACAAAGTCCTTCGACGGCTTAATTAGTAGCTGAGCATACCATTCACGTATATCTTCCTGATCAGCATTACGAATCATCGAATTGATATAATAGGCTGCAGTAACTCCTAATTTTTCAGCTTCACTTTTTATAGTCGCATATACTGTATCCGCAAAAGCCATGTTTATTTTTTTTGAGTTTCCAGTCGTAGCTATTTTCTTTTCAATTACTTCTTCCGCTCTTCTATAAGCCGCATATTTTTCGTGTGAATTTTCGCTGCTATCTTGTGTCTGTGTTGTATTTATATTGTGTGTATCTTGTGTCTGTGTTGTATTTATGTACATTTCAGACAAATCAAGTTTTCTCTTTGCCATTTTTACCCGACCTCTCGCTCCAACTCCGTCACAAATCCTTTAACAGCTTCCGCAGCACGGCTTCCAGGATCATACTCGGTAATGCCGATGTGTGCTGCTACGCACTCGCTCAGAGAAACAGCCTGCGGAATTTTTGTATCAAATATCTTTGTTCCTGCACCAACAGCCATTCTCTCAGCAACCTCCTGAACCTGCTTTCCAAGGTTTGTCCGATCATTACTCCGGTTGAATAAAATTCCGGCAATCTTCAGCCTTGTATTCGTCGTTTCCTGGATCTCTGCAATGGATTCAAGGATCCCCGCATTTCCTTCCAAAGAGGCGATATCCGGCAGCATGATTACAACTGCATAGTCCGATACAGATAGTGACAGGTAATGTCCCCATCCTGGAGATGGATTCACATCAACAAATATGTAATCATATTTGCCCTTTGCTACCTTTAATTCGCTCCGAAATCTACTGATCTTAGCATCCATGCCAAGCTCTGCTACTGCCATATTCGCCGGAATAAGATCAAGGTTTTCTTTGACCGCAACAGCCACACTTTCCAACAGCGCTCCACCTTTCAGCACATCTACGATTGTCTTCATCGAATCTGAACGCTGAACTCCTGAGAAAAAAGTCAAATTGGCCTTCTGTCCATCCATATCAATCATTAAGATCTTTTTGCCAGCACTTGCAAGTTCCCAAGCTGAATTGAAGCAGACAGAGGTTTTTCCAACACCGCCCTTCTCGTTTATGCATGTAATGACTTTCGCCTCCATATATTTTCCTTTCTATCTTGTATTTATGTTGTATTTATCTTGTTGCTATCTTGTATCTTCATTATATACTATGCGTTCTTTACAGTCAATGTTATCTTGTATCTGTCTTGTGTTTATCTTGTTGCTATCTTGTATTTGCTATTTTAAGAAAAATAAAGAGGCGGATTTCTTTCCCGCCTCTTTTTTATAATAGTATTTTACCGCTTTTATACATGTTTAATACCATTATAAAACCCATTAATCATTCTTTTGTCTAGTTAGCTCGTCAATCCTAGCCTGGAGTGCCTCCACCTTAGCCTGCAGCCTTGCATTTTCCTTATCAGCCTCTCGGATCTGGGCCTGCATCTCCCGTTCCTTGGCAATCACGGCTTTTTCAGTTGCCAGTTCAGCTTCTCCGGCAGCTTTGACAGCCTCCTGTTCAAGTGCACCAATGCGGTCTTTCAGGTTCTTATTTTCAGATACAAGATCTTCCTGTTCTTTCTTACATGCAGTAAGTAAGTCCTGGGCTCTCTCCGTTTCTTTCTTAGCCTCTGAAGTATCTCGTCTAGCATCCTTCAGCTCTTCCGATGCCGTTCTTGCATCATCTTTTGCCTTTTCAGTAAGAGAAGAGTAGTTTTCCTGCAGTTCTCTGTATTTGACCTGCAAATCTTTATAAGCTGCTGTATCAGCTTCCATAGCTGTCATCTGTCTCATAAGAAGGTCATTAGATGCCGTCTTCTCGTCCGCGATGGTCCGGGCATCGTCACGCTCACGGATGGCCTGATCGCGCTCTGTATTTGCTCTTTCGACCTCAATAGCCGCATCTTTCTTGGCAGAATCGATCTCTGCCTGGGCCTGTGTTTTTGCAAGTTCCACATCTGACGCCGCCTGCTTGATCGCCACATCCGCTGCTTCCGTCCTTGCCGCGGCCGCATCGGTCTGAGCCTTTGCCGTTTCAAGAGCCGTTCTTTTTTCTTCGATGGCTTCATCCAGCTTTTTCTTTAGCTCTGTCAGCTGAGAGTCCTGCCCGGCAACGATCCCATTAATTTGCTTAATAAGCGTTGTGAGCGTTGCGTCTACTGTTTTTAGTGCCCCTTCAAGCTCCGGATGAGTTCCCTTCACGGACTCCATTTCGGCCAGGTTCAGAATCCGAAGAAGTGTGTCTTCCTTCTTATCACCTTCCTGAGCGTACATATCCATGATCTTGGTGGCGAATTCAATGGTTTCCTGCGATGCTGCGACTGCGAAGTTTGCCATATCTATACCCCTTTCTGTAGATTATTTTCTTTATCTTTTCTTTTATTATACTATACAAATTAATATTAATCAATTAATATTAATTTGTATTTATTTTGTAAGTCTTTTTGATATCAGGTACAGACGTTTGCCAATCAAAAAGGCCGGTCACATGACCGGCCCGATTTCTCAGAAGCTTCTATTTTTTATCGTTTTCGGGTATACCTCCATTCAATCACTTATTGAGGAAACCACATTTTTAAATGCTCGATGAACCGCTGCTTATTGCGATTATCCTGTTCTTCTTTTTCTGTCTCTCTAAGCGCTTGCTGGTACTTTTCCTCTGCCTCTTCCTCAGATGGCATTTTTTCTTTAAAAGCCGGATGATATGCTTCCAGCTCTTCATATGTCGGTTTAAGTTTCTCTACCTGTTCTCTCGTAATTCCAAGCTTGACCATGATGAAAGTATCACAAATTCCATGCTTAGACAATTCCATTACTGCATACTTATTCGGATCTTTTCTCCAGATATCCAAAGCTGATGGTTCAACAGTATAGAATTTTGCTACCTCTTTAATATAAGTCTTTCTATCTATACCATTTGATACATACTCTTTTTTCTCGACATTTTCCAAAAAATCCCGAAAATTCTTTACCGTGTCCATTAATTTTGCCGCAGCACATCCATTTATATAATCTACCTTCCAACTGCATTTTTTTGCTATTTCTTCGGTTTTTTCCTGTGATAAGCCAGTGTAGCGTGCTACAGCTTCACATACAGAATCGTAAAAAGGAAAATCAACTTTTTCCCATAAGATTCGTTCGGCAATCTGTTCTTTTTGCTTCTGAAGCTCTTCTTCCAGATATCTTTGAATCTCTGGATCGTTCTTATCTATCATGTCTGTACCTCCTTTTTACACCACCTTTTAAAGAAATGGACTCCCAGGTGCACCACCTATAGTGCCTAAATGAACCACCTATAGCGCCTTTTTGCACCACCTATACTTGCTCGCGTTCTTCCTTCTGGTATGCTTCTTCCAATTCTTCATCAGACACTTTTTCTGTCTTAAAAACCGGATGGTATGCATGTAGTTCCGCATCTGTTGGATATAGTGTCAGAAACTCATCTTCTCTTATATGTAATCCATCCAGGAAGTCCGACTTCAATGATACACGTGACGCAAGTTCCATCACGGCATACTTATCTGGATTTTTTCTCCATGCTTTTAGGATTTCCGGATCTATATGAGTGTCCACAAATTCTTCTTTTATGGCATCATCACTTGCTGCGTTTTTTAGCATTTGCCGGAAGCGTTCTACTTTCTCTATAAGTCTGTCCTGCTCGCAACGAACTTTATACCGTAGTTTCCAGCGGCATTTTTTATCAATCTTTTCAATTTCTTCTTCGGATAAGTCGACCCAGTATGCAATATCCTCATTTGACAGACTGGTAAGCAATGATTTCCACATGTCCAGCCATATTAGTCGTTCTGCAATACGTTCTTTCTGCTTTTTCAATTCTTCGTCCACATATTCTTTAATCTCCGGATTCTTTTTGTCTACCGTATCGTTTTCTATATTTGTTGCTGCATTGTTGGGCTCTTCTACCTCTGCCCCTGGTATCTTTTTCCCAAAAATTGAATTGGATTCTTTTTGTCCCACGGATGTATATCCAAGTTTTCGGCAGTATTTTGCTACAATTTTTCTTATTTCTTCTTTAGATAATCCGGTAGCATATTTGACATCTTCTTGTGTTGGGCCGATGAAATGCGGCTTTGTTAGATTTTGCCATATTATTCGTACTACGATCATCTCTTTTTGCTTCTGAAGTTCTTCTTCCAGATATCTCTGAATCTCTGGATCTTTTCTATCTATCATTCCTTCCTCACTCCTTTACTCTCACTATCCTTAGTTAGAAATACAATACCGGCTAAAGCGGCAGTTTGTTCCAGATTTGCTTTTGACGACAAAAGAGCAAATGTGATGGAAAGCCTTCTCTTATAGTTTGTTTACGAGTTTAGGAATCGGAATCCATTTCAGTTGAAATGATTTTCAAAAGTTGCTTAACGATATCGTTTAGGGTAAGGCCATCATTTTGATGTTGCTCAACCCATGGATAAACCACTTTTATAGGATCCAGGTTTGGATCGAAATAATTCATACATTTTAGTGTTTCTAGTGGATGTTTTAGCACTCGATCACTCTCCTGAGCAGTGAGAGTCAAGTTTAGCAATGCATTGATTTGGCGTTTTGATATTTTCATTGTGTCATCCTCCTTGAATTTACGTTTGTGAAGCCCCACACCTAAGTTCGCAAATGAGCTATAAGCGAGGGCTTTCTACCGCGTTTGCTTTTTTGCCTATGTCTACATTATACAATTTTTAAAAAGTCCACGTTTCTATTTCATTTTCAGATAAGCAAAAATTGCCGTTTTTGCGGTTTAAATTCTTAATATTTTCTTAATTCGTAAAAATCATGCATGTGAAGCGGTCGGAAGGTCACTTACGGTGATGAAGTCGCAGATTAGAGAGGATGATTTTTTATTATTCAAATCAAAAAGACCGGTCACATGACCGGCCTGAAGTTGAATGAGCTTATAAAGTCATTTTCTGATATGCTTCCTCTGTTTCTTCCTCTAGTCAACTACCCACCACCTAAAGCTAGTGGATAGTTGACCTAATAGCTTCCAGCTCTTCTGCTGGCGGATCTATCCCATAATCTCCCTCACTGCTTCTTTACATTCACATAGCCATTTTTCAGTGATGAGTGAACTACTTAGATACAAGTAACTAAGAATTCTCGCCGGAACTTTTAAAATCCATACTGTTGTCTAATTGCATCATTTTCTTGCTGAAAATCAGCTCTGGTTGTAGATACAAGATTGAAATTTCGATCATATTCATCCCCTCCGGCTTCTAAGTCTATAAATACAGGAAAACCATCTCCCCCAGTCCAAGTTAACTTAGAATGAGGCATAAGCCCACTGCACTGTCCAAAATTATCTGCTTGTCTATATGTTGCTCCATGCGAAATGTAAATTTCTTTTATTGTACTTGGATCTGTAATTGATGAATCAAAATATTTATAAATTAATGTCCCTGGATAGTAGCTAAATTCACCATATGGTTTTTGTGTACCAACCCATTTATTTGTTGTTGTTCCTTTAATCGGATAATATACGCAATATCCATTTTTATAATAAATTATAAATCCACTTGCGCGCCCATGCACGGTGTTTAATGCAACTTCTCCTGCCTCGTATTTGTTGATTCCTGTCTGATAATCATCTGGTGTAACGACTAATAGCTCTCCATAAACTTTATTCTGATCTCTTGTGTTATTCGCCATAAGAAATGCAGTCTTACTCAATCCATTTGGAAGATACCCTGCTGGATCGTATGCTGGAATATTATCGGCGTTAGATGCTGATGTCTCAGGGTTTGCTGTATTTGTTGTTTTTGTCTGCACGACACCGTTGACTGTCCACTGACCCTTTTCGTTTACAGCATATCCATCTGGTGTAGTTGTGCTTACATACATGTGTCCATCATTTGTATCGAAGTAATAGCATTCTGAAGCTCCATCTCCATCCGTGTCAATCCACATCCAACCGCCAGACTGTTTTTCACCAAATCCGTGTTGTCTTTCTCTATCGTACTGATCCTTTGTCTGTACTACATTCTGATATACCCACTGTCCGTCTTCATTAACATAGTACCCATCCGGAGTTGATGTGTTGGAAAGCATGTTGCCATTTGCATCGAAATAATAACATTTTCCATCGATCCAGTGCCATCCATTTGAGTATACCGCTCCGGATGCATCCTTTACATACTGCCATGTTCCATTTTTCTGCTTCCATCCGACCGTATTATCCGCAAACGTCGGCATAATCATCGCTATTGACAGTGCAGCTGCGGATAATGCAATTAGCTTACTTTTTCTTATCTTCATATTTATCTCCTTTCAACCACTTATTACGATTAGCACTTTATTTTTTCTTTACCATGCAGCGTTTCTTAAAAAACGAAATGCCGTAACATAGTATCTTATCGTAGTCATCCTCATACTCCTTTGCATACATCCGATCATCAATTTGATGCAAAGCCATATCACATTCGTTTTCCAGATTTTCCAGTACTTTTGTGTACTTTGCCTCAAAGATTGCAACACGAGCATTGATGGAATCATAAACGACTACATCACTTCGTCCTTCTCCATGCTCCTTGTTGGAATCAACCATATATCCGGCACCTGTAAAAATTCCTGCAAGGAAAGCGTGATAAAAATCTTCCCGATAGTCATGATAGCTAATGGTACGCCGAAGTAGGACATTCATTTCTTTTGTAATACCCTCGCTGTCACCGTTCCAGACTGCATTAAACAAATCATTTCGGTTCCACTTCTTCGTACTGTCATCGAACCATTTGATGACTGTCGTTTCAAAAATCTCTTTGATTTCTGCATTTGGAATCATAAGAGCAACCATGCCGTCAGCCACTTCACCCTTATAGTCATTTTCACGTGCTTTGGTCAAGTACCCCGTCAAGTACAACGTACTCCAGAGATTATCTTCTGAGGAATGCAGATAATCATAGGTTAAGTTTTCATCCACACGTTGAACGATACAGCCACCAGCCATCAGCGTTTCAAGCTTCTTTGTAATAGTACTGCCTGCATAATCGATAAAGGAACGGATGATGGCATTGTCACTTGTATTCTTCCAATAGCTGATTGGCTTTGCCTTCGGATCATGCTGTAACTCCAGTATATAATTCATAACATCCCACGGGCAGTAAACATCGAAGTCACCGAAATGGTAACCGTCGTACCATCTCTTAATGGCATCCGCCTGCTCTGTCTGATGTGCATCCTCTAGCAACTGGTCAACCTCGCTCTGTACAAAGCCGAAATACTCATTCAAGCGTGAGTTTGTGATCGTATCTGATACGAAATTATTAGTTCCTGTAAAGATGCTCTCTTTTGCAATCTTTAAGCAGCCTGTAACAACTGCAAAACGAAGTGCCTGATTGTCTTTTAGTGCTTGCATCAATCCCTTCATAAGATCGAGCATTTCATCATAATAACCGTTGTTGTTCGCTTTTGCCACAGGAACATCATACTCATCTATAAGAAGAATTACAGGTTTTCCGTAATGTTGTTGCATCATCCTTGTAAGCAACAATAAACTTCCCTTTGTATCTTTCAAGGGAGCATCTCCCTGCACGAGCATTCTAGCAATATCCTTATCCGCATTATCTATTTTACTACTATCCAGTAAATATAGATGCTTTTTATATAATTCTGAGATCACCCATGTGAGCATATCGTATGCTCCGGTGAAGTCGAGGCCATCTACCTGTCGG